>SZYA01000030.1 GCA_005843815.1 Chlorobium sp. | reverse complement strand
GGAGAAAACCAAAATTGAAAAAGGTCATCGATCGAATAATCCCCGGATGGGAGCATGCATAATCAAGGGCAACAAATGGACCAAAAGAAAATGCCGCAATATGAAATCTTTTCAGTCCAAGTTTCACAACCAGATCATCAAGATCATGGCCAAAAAAATCAATATGATAATGGTTGCCCGAATCGTTGTCTGACCATCCATGTCCACGCATATCGTAGGCAATGGTACGAATTCCCTTATCGTTGAGATTTTTGATCACATGGTGCCACCACATCCACCAGCAGTCCCAGCCATGAATCAGCACCACCGTCTCTGCAGCATCTTTTGGTCCAGAATCGTGATAGTGATGAACAACGCCGTTCGCTTCTATAAAGCAACTCTTCTCCATCAAGGAAAGTTCATACGTGGCCCGTTTGACAGCCCCGCTGTCGCCTGAACGTTGAAGATCAAGCAGTTCCTGTTGATAACGGACAAATTTTTGTGTAGGTGCTGGTGTTTGATGCGCCATGGCAGGTGTCAGCTAAAAGGTGAATAGAGATACGGCCCCTTCGTTGTAATAAATATACAAAAAAATATAGCGTCACTGACAAAAACACTCCACCGTCGTTACATCATGGTACGCCCTCGCATAAAAATTTTTTCACATTCTCGCCGAATAATTTCCTGCTGTTCAAGAATCAGTTCAGGTGCAACAGTAAAATGGTTCAGCAACTGCGAGAAAATCTGAATGGATGTTTCAAATTTTTCCGTCACAACAACATCAGCGCCAGCTTTGTAGAGTGCTGCCACATCATCAAGACTTCGCGATCGGACAATAATGAAGGCGTTCTGATTGATCTCCCGAATAACAGCAATGCTGTTCCTGATCGCAGTGGTATCTGAAATACCAAGCACAACAGCACGTGCATGATCTATTCCGGCACGAAAGAGTGCTTTTCTATCTGTACAGTCTCCATAATAGATCGGCTCTCCCTTTTTCCTCATCACTTTAACCATCTCACGGTCCATTTCCAGCACCGAATAGGATATATTGGTTGCGTGAAGCACCGCCGCCACATTTTGACCGTTAATACCAAATCCAATAATTGCCGCATGAATCTCTCCGGCACAGATAATGGTACTGTCGGTTGGACGAATGGAGACTGATGAAGTGGATTTCCGTGAAACAAGAGGGATAAATCCCAGCGCCGGTACCATCTGGTCAGCAATCTTGGGCGCAATGGCAATCATTGCGGGAGTAACAATCATGGTTACCACAATAATTGCAAGCATTGGCTGAAAAACCTCTTGATCTATCACCCTGTTGTTGAGACCAGCTTCTGCCAGCACAAAAGAGAACTCTCCTATCTGCGCAAGCGCCATACCAGCCATCATGCTGACTCTCAGAGAGTTACCGAGAAAAATTGAGACCGCTGCCACCAGAAGCGCCTTGAGCAGCAACACAACAAGAGCAATAGAGATAAAAAGTGGCAGATTAAGCATCTTGACATCCAGCAAAAGACCAACGGAGATAAAAAAAATACAGCTGAAAGCCTCTCGAAAAGGATCAATAGTAATACTAATCTTATGACTTTCATCGGTACTGGCAATAATCATGCCTGCAACAAATGAGCCCAGTGCAAGCGACAAGCCTGCCAGAGAGGTGAGCCATGCCGCACCAAAACAGATCACCAAAGCTCCAATTACAAGAACCTCCCTGGCTTTCAGAGAGGCTATGATACGAACCATTTCGGGCATGAAAAGCCGAAATCCGGCAAAAATTGCGCCAGCAAAAAGCACAATGAGTCCAATTTTTTTAATAACTATCTCAAACGAAGGTGCGACTTCCGGATTCAAAAAGTTAATACCGATCATCAGTGGCACAATGGCAAGATCCTGAAAAATCAGAATCCCCATGGCAATACGCCCGTGTGGATGAGCAAGCTCATCCCTGTCTGTCAGAATTTTCAGACAGATCGCTGTACTGCTGACCGAAAAGGTAAATCCAAGAAAAAAAGCGGCGGACACCGTAATTCCATAACCGATAGCCAGCATAAACCAGTAGGCAAAAAAACTGATGGCCATTCCGGTGAAAAGCATCTGAGCAGCACCTCCCACCAACACAATTTTTTTAAGCTTATTGAGTTCGTCAAGAGAAAATTCAAGGCCAATAGTAAAAAGCAGAAGCACCACGCCCAATTCAGCAAGGGTTGAAATCATTTTCTGATCATAAACCGCGCCGAACCCTGAAGGCCCAAGAAGAATGCCGGTAAAAATCAACCCAATGACCGGGGGAATTTTCAATCGCTGGAAAATCAGAATAATGGCAACTGCCAATGCCCCGACAAGCACCAGTTCACCAAGAAAATCGAGGTCGTGCATAAAGGAAGTTGTTAGTCAATAAAACTGCTGCTGAACAGGAGAGATGTGGTCAGGCATTATCAACCCTGATCGCAAGAAAAGTGAAATAAAGGCGCAATTTCATCCCTCCGCATGGAGTTATATGTCGGGAAAATAAGCCAATTTTAAGAATTTTTCATCGATTGAATTTATGTATTTGAAAATGATTATGAATTACGTTAAACTTGGATGATCAGTCAATGGTTGATTGATCGCTATTCAGGTAATTTGTGCTTTGGTTACCTGAAAGTTTCTCTTTCTAGCAATGCATTAGTTTACTGATACTAAAAATGAATATTTACATCGGCAATTTGGCTTACTCTGTTACTGAAGATGATCTTCGTGAGGCCTTCTCCGAATACGGGCAAGTTGAGAGCGCAAGTATCATCAATGACAAATTTTCAGGCCGCTCCAAGGGGTTTGGGTTTGTTGACATGCCAAATGACAGTGAAGCTCGTGAAGCCATCGAATCATTGAATGACAAGGATTTGAGTGGGCGCACGATAAAGGTGAACGAAGCCAAGCCACGCGAAGAGAGACCAGCGAGAAGAGACCGCTATTAATCTTTTCTGCTTTTCCCCAGATAAGCCAGACAGAATGGAAGTTCCGTCTGGCTTTTTTTATTGACACAACGCTCAATCATTATGCCAGTTCAAGTCGTCTATATCACAGCCGCCCTGCTTTTTATTGCCATAATTCCCCTCCCTTCGGGATATTATGAACTGCTGCGCATTGTTGCTTCAGGCACCTTTGCATGGGGTGCCTACCAAAACTTCATCCAAAAGAAGTTATTGCTGCCATTGGCTTACTCTCTGTTTGCGATACTCTTCAACCCTGTCAGTGAAATCGCCCTCTCCAGAGAGTTCTGGATACCTATTGACCTTCTTGCAGCAACAGTGCTTCTCCTGACAAAAGATCATATTGCCGGGTAAAGGATCGTCAAGCAACAACATACTTGGTTACACCTGTACAAACTGAGATGCTTTCGCGCCACAGATCGGACAGATTTCAGACGGCTTGACCAGTTCAATATGGCCGCAGATTGGGCAGAGCCACACCTCGGTAGCTGTGATATCCTGGCCATTTCTGACCGCCTCCAGCGCTTTTTTATAGAGTTCAGCATGAACCTTCTCTGCCTTGAGTGCAAAGGTAAACATCCTTTTTGCCGGATGCCCGTCAGCTTCTGCCTGTTCAAGCATCGGGGGGTACATTTCGGTATGTTCAAAGGTCTCACCACCAATAGCGGCTTCAAGGTTTTCAACCGTTGAACCTATGCCGCCAAGTGCAGCAAAATGGCCTTCAGCATGAATGCGCTCCGCCTGTGCTGTTGTCTTGAACAACTTTGCCACATTACCAAATCCCGCCTTTTCAGCCTCTTTTGCAAAAGCAAGGTACTTCTGGAAAGCCTGACTCTCTCCGGCAAACGCCTCTTTCAGATTCTCTTTTGTTGTAGCCATAATTCTTTATTCTCCATTTATGAATTTGAGACAATCTATAAAAAACCCATCTCTTCCACTAACCACCAAAAAGCTCAATGGCAGAAAACTTATCCCAGGTACCAATACAACACGAATACTTTTTTGAGTTCTGCTACAAAGATAATCAGCACCGCGCAACAAAGCCCGCACGAACAAGCCATTATACTACAGAAATCGAACTTTTTTTTATAGAAAAGAGTGACGCATTGATAAAATAAAGCAAAAAGATTATATACAAACCCAAGCCCGCTCAGGGCTGCTTGTTCATTTTCCTTTTTGACGCTTGCCATGTTCAAACCAAAATTATTATCAATTCTACCGGAGCTTACCCCTGACAGGATAGTGAAGGATGTCATTGCTGGCATCATGGTCGGTATTGTTGCCCTTCCGCTGGCGATTGCTTTTGCTATTGCCTCCGGCGTTTCTCCTGAAAAAGGGCTTATTACAGCAGTGGTGGGAGGCTTTCTTGTCTCTCTTCTTGGGGGCAGCCGGGTGCAGATAGGGGGGCCGACTGGAGCCTTTATCGTGATCCTGTACGGTATCGTCCAGCAATACGGGGTTAATGGACTGGTGCTGGCAACGATCATGTCGGGTATTATACTTATGATTATGGGGTTCGCCCAGTTTGGTTCACTCATCAAGTTTATTCCCTATCCGGTTATTGTCGGTTTTACAAGCGGCATCGCAGTTATTATTTTTTCCAGCCAGATAAAAGACTTTCTCGGTCTTGATATTGCCGTTGTCCCTGTCGATTTTATCAGCAAGTGGAGAGCTTATGCCCATAACCTGCCAACAATTGATATTCCAACTCTCCTGATTGGCACCATTGCCCTGTTGATTATTCTTTTCTGGCCAAAGGTGTCAAGAAAAATTCCCGGTTCACTTGTTGCCATCATCGTGACAACCCTTATTGTGCAGTATTTACACCTTGATGTAGCAACCATTGCATCCCGTTTTGGAGAAATTCCCTCCACAATTCCCGCACCAGCACTCCCCTCTTTTGATTTTGCAACAATCCAGCACCTCATGATGCCAGCTATGACGATTGCCCTGCTTGGCGCCATTGAGGCGCTGCTTTCGGCGGTTGTGGCGGATGGTATGATTGGCAGCAGACATAAGTCGAATATGGAGCTGATTGCACAGGGTGCCGCAAATATCATTACCCCGCTTTTTGGAGGAATTCCTGTCACCGGGGCTATTGCACGCACGGCGACCAATGTCAAGAACGGCGGCAGAACACCGATAGCGGGAATGGTTCACGCCATCACACTCCTCCTGATTATGCTGCTATTTGGTAAGTGGGCAAAGCTCATTCCCATGCCTGCTCTGGCAGCAATCCTGATTGTGGTTGCATGGAATATGAGTGAAGTCAAGGTATTCCGGCAACTACTCAAAAGTCCGAGAAGTGACGTTATTGTTCTGGTAACCACCTTCGGCCTGACCGTTGTCTTTGATCTCACCATCGCCATAGAGATCGGCATGTTGCTTGCCGTCATTCTCTTCATGCAGCGAATGGCTCAGCTCTCAAACGTCGGGGTCATTACCAAAGAGTTGACCGACCGGGATGAAGAGGATGACCCGAATACTATCGTTACACGAAAAGTTCCTGACGGAGTAGAGGTCTTTGAAATCAATGGCCCCTTTTTCTTTGGGGCTGCCAGCAAGTTCAGGGAGGCGATGCGTATCGTGGAAAAGGCTCCAAAAATAAGGATTATCAGAATGCGGAGTGTGCTCTCTATTGATGCAACAGGCCTGAACATGATGAGAGAGTTGCTGAAGGACAGCAACAAAACTGATACCCGGCTTATCCTTTCAGGGGTTCATGCCCAGCCTCTTTTTGCTCTCCAGCAGTATGGACTTTACGATGAAATTGGAGAGGAGCATATTTTCGGAAATATTGATGATGCTCTTGATCATGCCAGGGAACTGCTTGGATTGTCAAAAGTTGGACGGCTAAAGAACTTCACCCCTTCAGTACAACGCGAGAAATGAGATGAACCCTGCCAGACAGACCCATGTACCGTTCAACTGTTGAAGAACCATCTCGCGTGCCAGTCTGCATGACCCCACCTTCAACAGCCACAATTACCTCTTATCGAAGAGCAGAAACCCGAATAAGCATAAATTAATAAGGATAAAACAAATAAAATCCTTATTAATTTTTTTATTTTATTGGAATTTCCTTATTCTCTTATAAAAGCATTCCTTCAAGGATTTGATATCGAGTCACTGAGTAAACTGATCCCTCTTGCTCCGATGGAGTGTACAGAAAATGGAGAAAATAATTCATCAATGAGCGACATGAATACATGCCCTCACACCAACAACTTTTCATGTAAGAAACAGGAGTAATACATTATGACCACATCATTTCGTCCACTTGGAACTATCGTTCAACTTCTTGAGGAGCTTGGACACGAAGTCACCTATGCTTATGATGACCTTGTTTTCGTCAATGACAACGATTTCCTGCTTCAGTTCGATAACGCCAGCCCTGCACTAAGCCTGTTCTTTAATCAGAACTGCCCGAAGCACAACGCCGAAAATATTGAGCAGAGTATTATCCCGGCTGGAGATAGAATGGGACTCTCAATCGTCAAAAAAGGGCACTACAATATTATTGGCCAAGCTGATGAAAATCTGCGCATAGAGTTCTTCAACAACTGATGCATTTTTACTACATTACTCGCATAGCTGAGCCTCTCCCCTTCACTTGTTGCCGGGAACCGAAAATAAAACTATAGCGAGTCATGAAATATTCAGAAGCACAGCAGGGTAGAGTCTTTGTGATACGCCTGGAAGATGGCGAGATTGTCCATCAGGTGATTGAGCAGTTTGTTCAGGAGCATAACATCGAACGCGCCTCACTGATCGCGGTTGGCGGTGCTGACAAGGGCAGCATTCTGGTTACCGGCCCTGAAGAGAGCCGCACATTTCCGTCAACCCCGATGACCCACGAACTGTACGATGCCCATGAAATCACGGGCACCGGTACCATTTTTCCGGATGACACCGGCAAGCCTGTGCTGCACGGCCATTTTGCTTGTGGCAGGGAGGAGAGTACGGTGACTGGCTGCATCCGCACCGGGGTAAAGGTGTGGCAGGTTATGGAGATCATCCTGACGGAGTTGCTTGAGAACACAGCAAGCCGCCAGCTTGATCCCCATACCGGCTTCAAGCTGCTGATACCCTGAGTCGCTGCTTTACCGCCCTCTTCCTGACCGTTCAGACCACCGTTTTGCCGTGTTGGCCGCCGGTGGTTTTGGCCCGGGATGGCCCGAGTTCCCTCTCCCTTGCTGCTTTGGTGCCTTGACCGGATTGTGATCCATCAAGGGGAATGAGTGATCATCAATAACCGGAATTTTCTTGGCGATCAGTTTTTCAATATCGCGCAGATACTCCTTCTCTTCAGCATCGCAAAATGAGAGCGCCGTCCCTTTTGCACCGGCCCGGCCAGTCCGGCCAATACGGTGAACATAAGTTTCAGAGATGTTGGGCATCTCATAGTTGATCACATACTCCAGATCATCAACATCAATGCCTCGAGCCGCAATATCGGTTGCAACAAGAATCCTTGTGGTCTGCGCCTTGAAATTGGTGAGGGCACGCTGACGGGCATTCTGCGCCTTGTTGCCGTGGATCGCCTCAGCTTTGATATGGTGCTTGTCGAGAAGTTTGACCACCTTGTCAGCGCCATGCTTTGTCCGGGTAAAGACCAGAGCTGTCTTGATGCTTTTGTCTTGCAAAATATCAACCAGAAGTGCGCTTTTATTGCCCTTGTCCACAAAGTAGATCGATTGATTGATAATATCGACTGTTGAGGAGACCGGTGTGACAGAGACCTTTGACGGATTATGCAGAATGGTGGCCGAAAGCTTCACAATTTCCGGCGGCATGGTGGCCGAAAAAAAGAGTGACTGCCGCTTTTTGGGCACCAGCGCCAGTATCTTTTTGACATCGTGAATAAAGCCCATGTCGAGCATACGGTCGGCTTCATCCAGCACCAGTATCTCCACATCACGCAGACTCAGAAATCCCTGATTGAGCAGATCAAGCAAGCGCCCTGGAGTTGCAATCAAAATATCAACACCTTTTATCAGCGTTGCTGTCTGGGGGTTCTGGTTAACTCCGCCAAAAATCACCGTATTGGTTAACCCGGTGTGACGGCCATAAGCCTTAAAACTCTCCCCGATCTGGATGGCCAGCTCTCTGGTTGGGGTAACAATCAGGCTCCGTATTTTTCTTTTTCTGTCATAGACCTTATTGGCTCCAAGCAACTGCAAAATCGGAATGGCAAATGCCGCCGTTTTTCCGGTACCCGTCTGGGCACAACCAAGCAGATCAGTGCCTTCTAAAATAATCGGTATCGCCTCTGCCTGTATTGGAGTCGGAGTGGTATAACCCTCTTCCTGCAGGGCTTTTAAAATTGGTTCAATGATGTTCAGTGACTCGAATTGCATAGTGTATGGTAAAAATTATAGAACAAAAGGGTAAGAGAAGTAATCAGTCAGGGTTTACCCGAAACCCAGGCTGGCACATATTTCCAGGCACTCTTCATTTCGCGGTTATGAATCCGCCAGAGGGGATCATGCTGATGAACAAGCGCCCAGAAGGAGCGGGAGTGGTTGAGATGAACGGTGTGGCAAAGCTCATGAACCATGATGTGCCGGATAAGATAGTCCGGCAAAAAGAGCAGCTTGGTGTTCAGCGTTATCACATGCGCAGCGGTACAACTCCCCCATCGTGAGTGCTGCAGGCGAACCTTCGCTTCAGCATAGTCAAAATCAAGGGATGTTGCAAGTTTTTCAAACGCAGGAAGCAGAAGCAGCCCTGCCCGATGCTTCAACCAGGAGAAGAGAAGCTTGCGGCAAACCCCCTCATTGGCGACATCACCGTAGAGCAGCAGGCTGGTTGGGGAGAGCTCCTCAATATCACCCTCAGCAACTGCGCTCGTCTGCTGGTACTCCAGCTCCCACTCCTCATCAAAATGGGGAAAAAGTACCTTGCAGGGCCATCCATTGCCAGCCGCAGGAAAAGGCTCCAGGCGATGCGCATCAAGCGTCTCCTTCGTCTTTCTGATCCACTCCGCATGACGGAGCAGGAGCACCGGGATCTCCTTTTTGGGAAAACCTTCGGGCAACACCACAATCAGTCCGTCATGGGGTGTCATCTTCAGCCGGGCATACTTTGACCTCGGGCTCACCTGCACGGTATAGGGCGGAGGAAATATCTCTTTGTCGGGACTATGAGACAAAATGCTCCTCAACCAAGCGCACTCTGCAAATCGGCAACAAGATCGTCACCATCCTCAATACCGACTGAAAGCCTTATAATCGTATCAGTAATTCCGGCCGCCTCACGATGCTCTTTATCCATCGAAGCATGGCTCATGGTTGCCGGATGCTCAATCAGTGACTCAACACCGCCGAGACTTTCGGCAAGCGCAAAGAGCCTGGTGGCTGTCAGCACACGATTGACATCCTCCAGAGTACCATCAAGCTCAAAGGAGACCATGCCGCCAAAACTTTTCTGCTGCTTTTTGGCAAGCTCATGCTGGGGATGGTTGGCAAGACCAGGATAAAATACCCGTTTCACCTTCGGATGTTGCTCCAGAAACTGCGCTACGGCGAGGGCATTACGCTCATGCTCTCTCATGCGAACCACCAGTGTTTTGATGCCACGAAGCACCAGCCAGCAATCAAACGGCTGGGCACAAGTGCCAAGTGCATTAACCGTAAACTTCAGCTTTGCATCAAGATCCTCACTGTTCGAGAGCACCGCTCCGCCCACCACATCAGAGTGGCCGTTCAGGTACTTGGTTGTTGAATGCACCACAATATCCGCCCCGAGCTCAAAAGGCTTTTGCCCGTAAGGAGAGAGAAAGGTGTTATCAACAATCGTCAACAGGCCACGCTCTTTGGCAAGCGCCGCCACTTCGGCAATATCAATAAGGTTCCAAAGTGGATTGGAGGGGGTCTCAACCCAGACCGCTTTTGTGCGCTCATTAACAAAAGGGAGAATATTTGCCGCACTCTGCATGTTCACAAAATGAACCTTGATACCAAAATGCTCCTCCACCGTCTTCATCAATCTGGAGGTACCACCATAACAGTCGTCGGTGCAGATAATTTCATCACCCGAATGGAAAATGCTCAGGGTTGAGGTAATCGCAGCCATGCCTGTGGTAACGGCAACTGCCGCTGAACACCCTTCAAGGGCACAGAGATTATCTTCAAGCGCCTTGCGGGTCGGGTTGCCGCTTCTGGTGTAGTCAAATCCACGATGCTTGCCAATGTCCTCGAACACAAAGGTTGACGACTGGTAAATCGGGGTCATAATGGCACCGTAAGCCTTGTCGGGGCCTACACCGGCATGAATCGTGTCGGTCTGGAAACTCATAAATCACCTGTTTAGAAAAATGAATGGGATAATACAACAAAAAAACCTCTTCCCTGACGAGCAAGGAAGAGGTTTTTTTAAAGGGTTCTTTTTCTTTTTATGGCAAGGGCTGAAAGCAACCCGCCCGCGTTGAAAAGAGAAGCTTTAAAACGCTCTTTTTCACTCATCGTTTTTTTGCTTCATCTGGCTTCAACAAGCCAGAGGCATAGATCGCAAAAGTAGAATGTGGCACCGTGTTCCCCTGCAACAGGAATCGGTTGTCAAGGCTTCACCGGGTCTATTCCCTCAGCCTTTCTTGATGACCAGTAATGGACAAAGAACGTCTTAACGATTGTTAATGTATGGTTTCGGGAAGAATAATACAAACGGGTCAGTCATAATTGAACCCCCTGCTATTTGCGATTTTGTAAATCGGCTTCTCCTTGACATGGGCATTGACGACCAAATCAACATGCAGATCCAGACTCTCTTCGATCGCCATTTTGCACAGCAATGCTGCCATCAGGTTATTGCTCTGTCTCGTCTCGATATAATAAATACGCAATGCACTCAACCAGGCAAAACGTCCTGCCGGGGACGGCCTCAATTTTGCGGTCATTGGTGAAATAATCAACGCCCTTGTTTTGTTTCCTGATAAAGAAACATTTATCTTTGCATAAAACGTTTACAACATGACTGAAAAATTTCAGGTTCAGTTTTTAGAAGAAGCAATAGAGTTTCTCGACCACCTTGATGAAAAGGCGAGAGATAAAGTCATCTACAATATTCAAAAAGCACGACTTTCTCATGACAAGGAACTCTTCAAAAAACTCAATGGTGAAATCTGGGAATTCAGGACTTTGTTTAACAGAACCCATTATCGGCTGTTTGCTTTTTGGGACAAGACTGGTCAAACAGACACTGTTGTAATCGCAACACACGGACTCATCAAAAAAACAGACAAGACTCCCGGTGGAGAATTAGAGAAAGCAGAAAGACTCAGAGAACTGTATTTTAAAAGGAAAAAGCAATGAAAGATACACCATTAAAAACAATCAGCCTGGATGAGGTTATCGATAAACATATCGGAAAAGCTGGCACTCCAAAGCGTGACGCATTTGAAAACGAATTACGGCTTGACTTGCTCGGTGAAGCTATTAGGCAAGCAAGAAAAGAGCGTCATCTGACACAAGAAGAACTTGGTCTGTTGGTTGGTGTAAAGAAAGCGCAAATCTCCAAGTTAGAAAACAGCCTGACGGACGCTCGTTTTGAAACAATTATTAAAGTGTTTAAAGCATTGAACGCCAAGGTTAATTTTAATGTTGAATTACTCAATCTCCCCTCCTGTAACGGGGCTTCTCATCTTACTCTTTTTTGAAGAGTTGTTTAATATCCCGCTCAAGTTCCCGTAGGCTCTCTTCCTTCTGCGGCTGTTTCTGGGCCTCCCAATACCTGTCGTATTCCTGCTCCGACTTTTCGAGCGCTATCTGGTGACTTATTTTACCGGCGTGGGTAAGCAGTTCGCGACCATTGAGCTGAATAATTGAATCCAGACGCTGAATCCAGTCGTTCATATACATCGGCGTTCGCTGCTGCGCCATCACCTCCGCAAAAGCAAGGTATTGCTCCACCAGCAGGCCAAGCAGTTTAATTTCATCTTCATTGAGATAATTTTTTGCAACGCTCAAATCACCCTTGCGAACAGGTACTCCCGCTTTGTCAAAGGATTGCATGCCCATCAGCGGCAGTGAAGCATCAGCACGACGATACACCAGTTCCGCTGCTGTCTGTTGACTGATTGCCCATAGCAATTTGTTCTGCACCACCTTGAAAAAGTCGATGGTGCTTTCAGCTCCGGGGTCATAGTCAATGCTGGTCGTGTAAATATCTTTGATCTTCTGGTAAAAGAGACGTTCCGACAACCGGATTTCACGGATACGCTCCTGCAGCTCCGTAAAGTAGTTCATCGAACTGCCGCTTTTGAACCGCTCATCATTCAGCGCAAAACCTTTGACGATATATTCCCTGAGCCGCTGGGTAGCCCAGATGCGGAAACGCGTGCCTTGTTGCGATTTTACCCGGTAGCCAACTGAGATGATCACGTCAAGATTGTAGTACTGAACATCTTTGGACTGGGTTTTTCCTTCGATAGCACCATGCCGAGTGGTTGTCCGGAAATTCCGGACAACCACTGTATCATCCAGTTCACCTTCATTAAAGATGTTGCGAATGTGCTCCGATATGGTCTTTTTGCTCTTGCCGAACAGCTCAGCAATATGCGCCTGCGTCAGCCAGACCGTTTCCTCTTCGAGCCGTACATCTATTTTTATTCTACCGTCCGGGGCTTGGTAGATGAGCAGTTCGGAGTTTTTGTTCATGTAAAATCTTCCTCTTGTGGTGCCACATTGAGACTGAGTGTTCCCTGACAGGCACTGCTCCAACGCCATGATTCGGGAAATTGACACAACCGCGCTTTCACCGGGTTTTGGTGAATATACTCAATCACAGTACGCAGATGCTCTTCATTGCGGATATAACGATCCCAATATTCACGCATCCAAAGGCTTTTCCCGGGAACGCCGAGCTCCAGCTCGGCATTATGCTTCATCACCCACCGCCCAGTAAATGATTTCCATGACTGCACAATCTTTCCCAACTCAATCAAAGGCTCAATCAGAACATGCACATGGTTCGGCATGATGCACCAGGCAATCAAACGATATTTTACGCCATCAAATGCGAAAAAGGAGTTCTGTATAATCTCTGCCACCGAGGGATTTTTTAAAGCACAACAGCCCAACCCCGAATCAATATATTTTTCTATCAATTTCCGGCGATGTAGCTCTCGTCGATCTTCAGCTACACAAGCGACTTCCAATTCAAGTTGCCTTAATACCTCTTGGGGAAGACTATCAGCCAAACGAAAGGTAATTGACTGGAGCAACCCTGTACGGTCGCAATGTGGAAGATAACCCCGAGAATACCACTCATGGGCAGTTTGTTTCCCGGCAAAGGAATCTCCTCTATCCTTCTCTATCATGCTTTTCTATTTTGCCGAGCTGGAGTTCGGCGTTCCCAGAATAGTTTTTCTCACGCATGGATTTTACCTACTCTGGTTTTTTCTACCATGCACCGGAAAATTGAGACAACCGCACCTTCACCGGGTTTTGGTGAATATATTTCAATCACATTATGGGAGATGCTTTTTATCACGAACATAACGATCCTGCTTTTCCCGGGAACGCCGAGCTCCAGCTCGGCATTATGTTGCATCACCCACCGCCCAG
>SZYA01000010.1 GCA_005843815.1 Chlorobium sp. | reverse complement strand
GTCTTTGTCGATAATGGCCTGTTGCGAAAAAATGAGGCTGAAAAGGTGATGAGCTTTCTCTCGACGCTTGGGCTCAGAGTATCTCTGGTCGATGCTTCCGATCTCTTCCTGAAACGGCTGAAGAGTGTTGCGTCACCTGAAAAGAAGCGCAAAATCATCGGAAAAACCTTTATACAGGTTTTTGAAGAGCAGATGGATCATGAAAAGTTTCTGGTGCAGGGCACTCTCTATCCTGATGTTATTGAGAGTGTGAGCGTCAAAGGACCATCGGCGACCATCAAATCGCACCATAATGTGGGTGGGCTGCCAAAACGGATGAAGCTCAAGCTGATTGAGCCTCTTCGTGAACTTTTCAAGGATGAAGTACGTGCCGTAGGCCGCGAACTCGGCATTGCCGAAGATATTCTGATGCGCCACCCCTTCCCCGGCCCAGGCCTTGCCGTGCGGGTGCTTGGATCAGTCAACAAAGAGCGGCTTGATGTGTTGCGAGAAGCTGATGAGATCTTTATCGAAGAGCTGAAATCGAGCGGTCTGTACAGCCAGGTATGGCAGGCGTTTGCGGTGCTTCTTCCTGTTCAGTCGGTTGGCGTTATGGGCGACAAACGCACCTACGAAAACGTGCTGGCGCTGCGGGCAGTCGAATCAACCGACGGCATGACTGCCGACTGGGCCCCATTACCACACGATTTTCTTGCCCGCGTCTCAAACAGGATTATCAACGAAGTTCGAGGGATTAACAGGGTCGCTTATGACATTTCGTCGAAGCCGCCGGCGACGATTGAGTGGGAGTGACAGCCACGTTGAATTTTTCTGGCAACTGCCGACCATATTGATGCCAGTGAGGCGGTCAAGCAAACAGAGTATCAATTGCCTGTCATTGGCATCTCATGCGGGTTGCAACTCAAAAATTATTGCTCATGCTCTGGAGGTGAAGACGATGCACGTTGGGAATTTATTTGACAAGGCAGCACCGCCGTCTGATGGCGAGCGCTTCGAGCCCCTTCTGGCGCTCCAGAACCTCGTCATTGAGCGCATCGTGAGTTCATCAAAAGTCGCCCAGTCCGAGTATGTGCAGTCACAGCACGAATGGGTGGCGCTCCTTCAAGGGAGCGCGCAGCTCGTTGTTGCAGGCGAGACTGTTACCCTGAGATCAGGCGACTATCTGTTTCTGCCTGCAGGCACACCCCATACGGTTCAAAGCGTTTCCGAAGGAGCGGTGTGGCTGGCCATCCATCTGCATGAGCAAGCGACTGATATCTCCTCCCCAGGGCGGACTTCAGAGGCTTGAAAAATCAGTCGTTAGCCCCTCTCCTGTAGTGCATGGACAATGTAGGCCAGACACTCTCTCAATGATTACCCTTCAACGTCGTGCCAATTCGAAGCAGATCGGCAATATTGGCAGCAGGGTCGATAAGCGGCCTGATGAGCGGTGAGGCGCAGGTCATCAGCGTGGTAACTCCTGGCCCGTGCCCGGCTTCGAGGCAGTCACTGTGTATCACGATACCAATAGTGATTGCTCCCTTGCGGTATGCTCTGCCGTAACGGTTGTCGTGATCAAGCAGGGCAACAAAGTCCCCGAGACGTATCTTGTCAATCCCGTACTCTTTGACCGTCTCTGCGTCGCTGGTCATGATGTCGTAGTCTCCTTTGGCAACATGGGCTGAGCCAATACCGGAGCCCATGCAGACGGCGGGAACAATGGTGGTGACCGGAACTTCGAGCACACCTCCCTCAAGTTCACGAATTTTCATGGCGTGAAGCAAACTCGGATCAAGATTAAATAGGGAGATACCTGAATAATCGGAAAGTTTCAATCCCTGCCCTTTGCCACGAATAATGATGGTGTCGCTGTAGAGCATCTTCTCTTTGACTTCACGATCAAAATTGACAATCACATGCTCTGAGCCACCATGGTGACCGAGAACACGACCTTCAGCCCCTTTGGCCTCGCCAGTGGCAACTGTCGCAGTGTTGCCAGCACAAGAGAAGATCTGCAGCCCCACATTGGGATGCTCAAAGGGTTTCATGGTATCAGCCGTGCAACTGACACCGGGCTCTATATGGTCGCCCGCCCAACCGAATGCGGGATCGCCGACCTGAACATTCAGGGTAATACCTCCGATAGCGGGCAGAAGAAAGGGGGTCCCATGGTGATCAACCTCCCAGGTTCCTCTGGTTTTTGGCTGTCCCGGCTGGCATTGCAGCAGAAACTCTACCAGTTTTTGTTCGTTTGTCTTCAGCATGAATTTTTCTTCAATTGTGTTAATCATTCCGTGAAAGAGGTGCAACCGTCAATACCGATGCCTCAGGTAAAACAGCAATTTTTCTCAAAAAAACAAAAGGCGCATGGTAGTGCGCCCTCTGTTTTTTGTACCGTAATCAACGTCCGCCAGTTATCCGGGCATAACGAAAATAAATTAAAGAGGAGTTACATCTTCAGCCTGAAGGCCTTTTGCTCCCTGAGTTACTTCCATCGTCACTTTCTGGCCCTCTACAAGTGTCTTGCGACCAGTGCCATTGATGGCACTATGATGCACAAACACATCTTTTCCGCCTTTCTGTTCGATAAAACCGTAACCTTTTTCTTCGTTGAACCATTTGACAGTTCCTTCAACCTGAGTACCCATATCTACCTCTTTTTATTTTTGCCAGTTAAACTTGGCGTTACAATGAGCAAACTTCGACATGAAGCGCTCAAAAACGAATTAATTTTTCGTAAGGCTAATTTACTTACTTTGTGCTAAATCAAAAAGGAAGTTATGTTATTTACGCTACTTTTTTATAATTGACAAAAAAATATCAAACCTCCAAAAAAGAGATAAAAAAGCACATAACCACTTATAAATATATCCCCTACCGTATCGCCCACAGTTTGATCTTGCGGTCATCGCTTCCACTGGCAATGATCTTGCCATCAGGAGAGACATCGACCGACTGCACTTCGAGCACATGGCCCCTGTAAAGATGCAGCTCCTTGCCTGATGCTATATCCCACAACCTGACAGTCTCATCGTTTGCCGCACTGACAACTTTTGAGCCATCAGGAGTAAAACAGACACTGCGCACGGCATCTCCATGGCCTTCAAACACCTTGAGGATCTCACCGGTTGAAGCATCGAGCATCTTGACCAGAGCATCGCGTCCACAAAAAACAATAAACCTGTCATCCGGGCTGTAGACCAATGCGTGAGATAGCCTGTCGTCAGTCTTGTAGTTGGCAATATTTTTGCCCGTTGCAACATCCCATATCTTTACCACAGGCTCCTCACCGCAGCTTGCAAGCCTCTTCCCGTCGTGACTGTAGGCAAGGCACTCAATATATGATTTATGGCCGAGAAACCTTGAAAGCTCTTTGCCAGTTTCGACATCCCACAAGCGTATTGTCGTATCGCGTGAACAACTTGCCACAATCTTGTTATCCGGACTGAATGCCACCATACGCACCGCCGTATCATGCCCTTTACAGATATGCAGGCACTTGCCGTTTGCTGCGTCCCATATCCTCACCGTGCTGTCGGTACTGCCACTTGCAAGCCACCTGCCATCACGACTGTAATCAATACACTCAACCCAAGTTTCGTGCCCCTTCATAGTGAAGAGACTTTTGCCTGATTCAACATCCCAGAGCATCACCGTCTCGTCAAAACTACCACTCACCAGCTTCTTGCCATCGGCGCTGAATTTTACCCCCAGCACACGGTCAAGATGACCCTCCATTGACTTAATCAGGTTGACATCTTCAACCACCTTGGGAAGCTTGAGTTCCACTTCCTTTTTACCGAATATGTTCGACAAGAAACCCATGGGCCTTACGTTTGTTTGAATTGAATACTCACATTATTACCCTCAACAGATCACCAAAAGGCGAAAAGCTGACTTTTATACCACAATTTAAAAAAAAATATCACCTTCCCCGAATTCTCTCCTCAGTCAGGAAAAATTGTAGCTCCTCCCTTTCCATTGAGAACCATTGCCAAATTTTATAGTGTACAATGAGTTGCAGGCTATAGCAAGAAGAACTACCTCCGAGAAGAGGTGAAGCGGCACAAACAAAAGTGACTGACGAAATACATTTGCAACAAGGAGCCGACTGAGAAGAACAACGCCTATTTGAGAAAGCGGCAGCCAGAAATGCACCATGCTGAACTCCCCAATAGACAACGCTCGTACAAAAAAGAGATACGGAAGAATGTATATGCTGATCGACACACCAATCATAGCAAGAAGAGCGGGTGTGTTATAGGCAAGAGCTGCAAAGAGATTTTTTGAAAAGCCCTCCCACACCTCCCTGGCATTGCGGTACATCCTGCAACTGACCGTATCCTTCCCGTTATAAGCAGCAACCCTGCCACCAGCTTTTTTCATCGCCATGCAGAGCCAGACATCTTCAACAATATCACTCTTGACTGCGGCATGACCGTTGATGCTTTCATACATAGCCCTCCGAAAGAGAATAAACTGACCGTTGGCAAAACTGAATGCCGGATTCCGGCTTGTCCTGACAAGGCGCAGGGGCAGATAACACATAAGAATAAAATAGACCATCGGCACAACCAGCTTCTCCAGGAAAGAGCCCAGCTCCTGATACGGTGTCAGTGAGAGCATATCGGCTCCAGCTTCCTGCAAAGCTTCAACTGAACGACGGAGAGAATCGGGCTGGTGCATGGTATCTGCATCGGTAAAAAGAAGCAACTCCCCTTTTGCCTGGTGCCCAAGCTGATGACATGCCCAAGCCTTTCCGTGCCATCCATCAGGAAGTGGCTGGCCTTTCAGCAGGTGCAGGCGGCCACCCGATTCGCAGACAAGAGAGCGCAATAACTCCGGAGTTGCATCGGTTGATCCATCATCCAGCACAAGAATCTCAAACCGCCCGTAGCTCTGCTGCAGAAGCGATCGTACACAACGCTCAATATTATGTGCTTCGTTTCTGGCAGGAACCAGAACAGAGACAAGTTGGTCAGCACCGGATGAATCCTCCGGCATATCTGTAAGGTCGATCCGGTTTCTCAGCACAATTCCCAAAAAAACCAGCAACGCCAACAGGACGAATATCTGATAGAAAAGCAGCATGGCAACGATAAAAAAGACCGCCCCTGCGGGCAGCCTGCATGTTTGATGAGCATGAAAACTTTTTCAGTCGATCAGCTTGTTGATGTTGTACTCAAAAATACCCTCTGCTCCAGCCCTTTTCAGCTCTGGAATCAGCTTGCGAACAATTTTTTCGGTAACAATCACCTCAAGCGCCACCCACTGCTCCCCTGCAAGACTCGATATGGTCGGCTGACGCAACGCAGGAATAATGGCCATAATCTTGTCAATCGCGGATTTCGGAGCATTCATCTTCAAACCAACCTTACCCTGGGCATTGATTGCGCCAAGCAGCAACAGGGCCATATTCTCAATTTTTTCGCGTTTCCATGGATCGTTCCACGAACTTTTATTGGCAATCAGCTTGGTGTTGGACTCAAGAATAGTATCAATAATCCTTAACTTGTTTGCCCGCAGCGACGAACCAGTTTCAGTCACCTCAACAATAGCGTCGGCAAGATCCGGTGGCTTGACCTCTGTAGCGCCCCAACTGAACTCAACAGATGCATTGACCCCATTTCTGGCAAGGTATTTTTTTGTAATGTTAACCACCTCAGTAGCAATATGCTTGCCCTCAAGCTCTTTGACCGAGGTAATCGGGGAGCTCTCAGGCACACAGAGTACCCAGCGAACAGGCCGCATCGAGGCTTTGGAGTAGACCAGATCAGCAACTTCAACCACATCGGCATCAGTTTCAATAATCCAGTCCTTGCCGGTCAGCCCGACATCAAAAGCACCCAACTCCACGTAGTGGGCCATCTCCTGGGCCCTGATCAGAATGGCTTCCAGTTCATCGTCATCAATTGAAGGGAAGTAGGAACGGCTCTGAACTGAAAAATGAAATCCAGCTTGGGCAAAAAGATCGATTGTGGAATCCTGCAAACTGCCTTTCGGCAATCCAAGTTTCAGCACATTATTTACATTACTCATAAGTACAGTTTAAAATTC
This sequence comes from Chlorobium sp., assembly GCA_005843815.1. Taxonomy (GTDB): domain Bacteria; phylum Bacteroidota; class Chlorobiia; order Chlorobiales; family Chlorobiaceae; genus Chlorobium. The sequence continues at coordinate 11,383 of SZYA01000010.1, read as the reverse complement.
AATATTATACTTCCCTCAGTTCAACAACTCCGTTCCTGAACACGGCATAAGGAGAACCGCCGTCAATCCAGGTTCCAAGATTAACGTACCTGCTGGAGCCATCCGAAAGCTCGACGATGCCCTTGACGTGGTTGTGGCCGCAAATAAAATAGTCGAAATCTCTCTCGGTCACCAATACTTCAGCATAATGTAACAGCCGGTCCCTTTCCAGAGGAATATTGACCGGCTTATGCGTACGACTCAATTGTGACAACCACTTCAGCAATCCAAGCGCAAGATCCGGATGGAAACCTTTAAGGAGTGAAAGATTAAAGCGGTTTCTGACAAAACGTGAAAAAATCTTGTACCCTATATCTCCATCCCCCAATCCATCACCATGAGCCACAATGAACCGGCTCCCGTCAAGATGGAGCTGATTCATACCATACATGGTTTTAACGCCAAGCTCTTCATCAAAATATCGGTCAAGAGAGAAATCATGGTTGCCTGCGACATAGACAATATCAATGTTGTGGCGAACAAGATCTGACAAAAGACAAAGAAATCTTGTAAAACCCTTTGGAATGAGGTGGCGAAACTCAAGCCAGTAATCAAAAATATCGCCAAGCATGTAGAGTGAATGGCCTTCCGACCTGATAATGGAAAAAAGGTACTCGAGCTTATCAAGCTTCCGCCGTTCACTCTGGTCGTCCTGAAGCCCTAAATGAATGTCACTGATGAAATAAATACCCGCCATCTCACAAAAGCCACGATGCCGCAATGACAGCAAGTGGAATGGTCAGATTATCAACCTCTTTCGGACTCACACCCTCAACAATGGTTGCAATCAGAGCAATAATCGCGATTTTTGCCACATCAAACGAACCCGGCACAATCAAATGGGTAAAAAAGAGCCCGGCAGCCAAACTGCCAACCAGAAATGCAAGACTTCCTTCAACACTTTTGTCGCTGAGTATATGGTATTTCATTTTTCCATAACGAGTTCCGATAATCGGAGCAAGACCATCACCCCAGCCCAGCATAGCCATGGCCAGAACACCCGCAGGCTGTTTGTAATAGATCGTACCACAAATCATGGCAACCAACACAAAATAGAGCGTACCCTTCAACAACTCTCGCTTGTTTCCGGTACGGGTCATCGTCTTCACCGCCTGGTCATCGTCAGCAGCAAACAGCCCTTTCTGAATAAGCAGTACAGTCCACACCCCGAAAACAGTAATATTGAGATACTGCGACCAGTCTCCATCCACAAAGAGAGGAAGAAAAACAATCGATGAACCAGCACAGATATGGGTAATTTTACGACTGATATCACGTGGTAACGAGTGGTTGGTGACCAGATAATCCATAAGAGGGGGGACGCTGAAGACATAGATAAAGGTCAACAGGGTAACCAGCGCATTGTGCCAAACGACTGGAAGCGAAAAAAAAGTCACTGGTAAAGTATCCATAGTCTCATATTGATTTAATAGTTATGACTCCATACAAAGTAACCGATTGAAAACAAATACTATCGCATCACCTGAATATACCTGGCACCAACCATCCCGGCAATAAGAAGATTATTGATTAAAAACAAAACATTGTTCGCAACCTGAAACCTGAGAAATGTATTGTGTTCCTGAACGTCACTTTTGCCTATGGCATTACCAAATCCATCTTCAACAGCTCCCTTCATAAATGATATCCCCCCTTTCGGGTCGCGCAAAAGTTGCGCCTGAAGAACCATATTCAAGACCAGTCCCACCAGAACAAAAAATGAAGGAATAATGAAACCCCATGTGAATGAGAGATAGGCAAGAACGGCAAAAACAGTATCAATGATAATAAATGAAACAAGAAAAGTATTTCTTGCGCCAATCATAACAGTAAGCGACTTGAGCCCACCCTCCTTGTCACCTTCAGCCGATTTAAAATCATTAAGAATAATGAGTGCCACTGCCATAAAAAAGTTCAGACTGGCCAGCCACAAGGCCTCTGGACGTATTTCTGCAAAAAGGGCATTGGCTGACAAAAAAGGTGCCAGACCATAAGAAAAGCCCACCGCAGGAGCTGAAGCCAGTATATTTTTTTTCAGCTTGAGTGGTGGCGCTGAATAGATATAAGCAACAAAGAGAGCCACCAATATGGAGATCAGTATAACCAGACCCCTGACACCACCAATATGTAACCAAAAGAAGAGTCCGAGGCCGGTGGCAAGTAACAGTGCAATGATACTGTTCCATAACCCCTCCTTTGCGCTAAGGCGACCTGAGGGTATCGGACGGGATGGCTCATTGACCCGGTCAAGTTCGAGATCAAAGCAGTCATTGACCGACTGGCTGAATCCGGTACCAAGAGGCCCGAACATCAGAAAAATAGCAAGAAGGAGAAGATAGTCGTGAACGGTACCCCTCATAGCGCCTGATGACATGATGCCTGCAGCAAGACAGGGAAAGACGCTAATCCATGTTACAGGATCAAGCAGCTCAAGATGTGCCCTTACTTTATCAACCAACCCAATTTTTGCGGGAAACGGCATACGTTACTTCTCTCCGAAGCCCGATAACGGGCAGATTAAATGATCAGATGTCTCAGAACCCTAATTTACAAATACCGCCCAAGATAAAAAACTCTGAATTGATTGAAGTGTCAGGAGTGAACCTATTGCACTGGCCTGCCGGTAAGAGTGGCTGATGTCGCTCGGGTGACAAGCACATGCAGCAGATCACCACACTCATAGAGTTCCCTGTCAAAAACCACAGCCCTGTTGCCAGCCGTTCGCCCCATAAGCTGCTTTGACGAGCGTCTGCTTTCAGACTCGGCCAACACTTCAACAACGGTGCCAATCGACTCATGGAAAAGTTCAGCAGAAATGCGGTTTTGAAGATCAATAATCTCCTGCAAACGCCTTTTTTTGACTGGCTCCGGAACATCATCCTCCAATGTTTCTGCCGCAAGAGTTCCCGGCCTGGTTGAGTAAAAAAACATATACGCCGAGTCAAACCGGACAGTGGAAAGAAGATCAAGTGATGCCTGGTGATCATCCTCCTGCTCGCCACAGAATCCGGCAATAATATCAGTGGAAAGGGTCACATCAGGAATAATTGAACGAATCAGCGCTATTTTTTCCAGGTACTCCTCAATCGTATGGCCGCGATTCATGCGACCAAGCATTCTCGACGAACCTGACTGTACCGGTAAATGGATAGAATTACAAATGTTGGCATGGGACGCAATGACTCGAACAAGCGACTCGGAGATATCTTTTGGGTGTGATGTGGTAAAACGGATTCGCACCAGTGGTGCCTCTCGACTGACGGCATCAAGCAGAGCCGCAAAGTCATACCCTTCGTCAGCATCACAATAAGAATTGACATTCTGTCCGAGCAAAGTAATCTCACGGTACCCGGAAGCGACCAGTTTGCGGACTTCTGAAATGACGGAAATGAAGGGCTGGCTCCGTTCACGACCACGGGTAAACGGCACAACACAATAGGCACACCTGTTGTTGCAACCCCGCATGACGGGAACAAAGGCACTGGTCGCACCCTGTCGAAAAGGCTCAACACCTTCGTAGGTTTCAAAAGAGTTGAACTCCAGTGATGCAAGCTTCCCACCATGACGCACCTGTTCAACAAGTGACGGAATGGTTCGATAGGTGTCGGGGCCTGCAAGAAAATCAATGGCCGGATAGAGTGAAAACATCTCCTCCCTTTTATACTGAGGAATACAGCCTGCAACTCCGACAATTAAATCTTTCTCTCTTTTTTTCCGACCCTGCAGGCGCTGTAAAAAGTGTTCAACCCGATCAACGGCATTTTCCCTGACTGCACAGGTGTTCAGCAGCACAATCCCGGCATCCAGCTCCTGGTCTGCCTGAACAAAACCCTCCGCCTGGAGGAGGGCTGTAATAATACCAGAATCCGCCTGGTTCATCTGGCAACCAAACGTATGAATAAAAAAGGTGTTGCCTCTTCCTGCGCTCATAACCTCAAATCCCAAAATGGAGGTGTTTGAATTTTGCAAGCAGCACCTCAGTTTCATCCTTGCACTGGCCACAGACGGTACCACACTTGGTTCGCTCCTGAAGCTCAAAATAGGTACGGGCTCCTTCAAGCACAGCATCCTCAATGTCGTGGTCAGTAATGTTCATGCACTGACAGATCACCTTGGCCTGCTCCTGCTTCACCTTCTCCTCCTGGCCTGTGCGGGTATAGTAGTTGTTGATGGCTGCACGCAATGCCTTGTCGCCAAGCACAGAGCAGTGAATCTTGTGATCAGGAAGGCCTCCGAGCTCCAGGGCAACCTCTTTTGGAGAGATATGAAAAGCCGCATCAAGCGTTCTGCCTTTCACCATCTCGGAGAGCACCGAGGTGCTGGCAATTGCGCTGGCACAGCCGTAAGTCTTCCACTGGCAATCAGTAATAATATCCTTCTCCTTGTCCACCTTGATGACCACCATCATCTGATCACCGCACTGCAAGTTCCCCTCCATCCCGACACCATCGAAATCATCCGTATTCTCACCTTGCAGAATATTCTTCGGGTTCATGAAATGTTCCTTCAGCGTTTCGCTATATGCCCACTCACCTGCTTGCAGCATGTAATCCTCCTTTTATATAAGCCGTTGACATGTTTCTGATTTGTTTGATTACCCTTGGTAAAACCTCAAGCAGGTATTCAACCTCCTGCATGGTTGTTTCGCGCCCCATACTGAAACGAATTGAACCGTGAGCACGCTCTGCATCGACCCCCGTCGCAAGAAGCACATGTGAAGGATCAAGTGAGCCTGATGCACAGGCGGATCCGGTAGAGACTGCAATCCCCTCAAGGTCCAAATAGAGCAGGATTGCCTCTCCCTCCACTCCGGCAAACGAAACATTGAGCGTACTGGCAAGCGAATCCGTCGGATGGCCATTGATGGAAATATCGTCGATTTTCTCCTCTATACCCTTTCTCAACACCTGTTTCAAGGCAAGCAAGCGCTCCTCCTCTTCAGGCATTTCAAACATTCTCATCTCTACCGCTCTTGCCATACCAAGAATACCAAGAGTATTTTCGGTTCCTGCCCGCCTGCCACGCTCCTGATGGCCACCCCTGATCAAGGGGCAATAAGGAGTCCCCTGTTTCACAAACAGCGCCCCGACACCTTTCGGGCCATATATTTTGTGGGCTGAAATCGTAAGAAAATCCACACCAAGCTCCCGTACATCAACAGGCACCTTGCCCACAGCCTGCACCGCATCGGTATGCATGTAGGCACCACTTTCGTGCACCATTTTTGTAATGGCCTCAATATCCTGCAGGGTACCAATCTCATTATTGGCCATCATGACAGAGACAATACCAACCTTGTCGTTGAGCAGCGTGGCAAGCTGATCAAGATCAATTTTACCATACCGATCAACATCAAGATATTTCACCTTGACGCCACGATGCGCAAGACACTCGGCGGTCTCAAGCACACAGGGATGCTCAATTTTGGTGGTAATAATGGTGCTGCGTCTTGAGCCAGGAATACATTGGCTGGAGGAACAGACAAAAAGCGAAAGCACGGTATTATTCGCTTCAGATCCACTTCCCACAAAGATAATCTCACTCTCTTTCGCCCCGATAAAGTTGGCCACTTGACAACGGGCATGCTCAACATTTGCCCTTGCCTCCCGCCCGTAAGCATGCATGCTTGATGGGTTGCCAAACATCTCCATGCCAGCAATCATCTCTCTCTTGACCTCTGGATGAAGCGGTGTGGTAGCATTGTGATCAAAATAAACCTTCATGTCTGCTATAAGAGTCTAATATTACGTGATTACGGCTTAAACCATTATTGATTAATAACTACGCTTCGATGTCGAAATCAGTTTTCCATAAAATATTGTCTTAATAACCACTCATAATAACACATCTCAGCCCAAAAGTAAGACTTTTTTTGTCTTATTGCTACAAAAAAAACAATAGTCGCTTACAAAACGCAGAACCAAATGTAGATAACTTCCAGTGTAAAATAGGAAAGTGGCCGGTAAATGGAGGAACTTTTTCGCCCTTTACTCCATCATCCGCAACATCATCGAATGTATTTAATCAACTCCGTACGAAGAGATATACCTCAAGCGATCCTTTGCCGTTACAACACGCTTGTGGAGCATAAAAAGCACCTCAGAACCTGAAACCGTGTGCTGCATCTCTTGACCAATCTCTTGACTCAAACTCTCAATTTCAGGAACTGTCAAATTTTTCCAGAGAAGAAATATCCGATCGCGGGGGGCAAAAAGCTTATGCAGACGTGCTCCCGAGACATTATCAAACCGATATAAGGAGATCCGGGATGAAACAGGTAGCTGCTCAGGTTTCCCCGATAAGAGAACAAACTCTTTAATCGATGGCAAAAATGAATATCGCTTGTCAGAAACTGAAAATGGGGAACTTCCCAGAATATGCCAGGGCAAAAGGTCATCGGCTATAATCACAAGATGGCTGAAACCAGTGACTGATCCTGCAAGAGGCTCATGTAATGCGCTGGTAAACCATGCTTGTTCACTACCAGGCGTTGAAAAGAGAGAGCCTGATGCCACCTCACTGCGAAGAGAGCGAATGGCTGATGCGGGAGTATGCTCTGCATCGAAAGAGAGGGGGCTTCCGATAATCTGCAACTGCTGCTTGCCAATAAGCATGACACCACACAGACTGTCGGAAAGCAGCGGCTTGATAATCAGTTGATCCTCCTTTAAAACATCCTGCACGGTACGAAGCGTCACCGGAATAAACTGAAGAGCTTCGGCTGCAACGGGATTAATGGCACGCACCTCTGAAAGCAGCTCAAGCATCTTGCCTCGTTTGATATTCAGCACCTGATCAACTTGCCTGCTTGCTACAACACCTTCAGCTTGACTGAACATATTGGCTCTCCGTTGAAGCAAACCGGCAGTTTCATGGAGCAACCGACGAACTTTCGCCTCAAGAGCCTCGTGCCCTTTTCCCAGCACAAAACTGTTCGGATATCGCAGCAGGGTGCGCTTCAGATCAAGAGTGCCTATTTTCTCTTCTGCATCGAAAAGTTCAAAAATCCTTGATTGTTCCAAAAGCAGCGCAGTCAAGCGACGGCCTGCACTTTTCTCAAGTTGCAGATGCGCGGTTGTCGGATACGGGGGGGCAAAATCCCTGCTGAGAGCAAAACCCTGTTGCAGGGCCGCGATCCGATCTTGAGCACTGAGGGATTTACTGCCCGCCAGCATAAACAGTGATGTCGCCTGGGCGTATGGCATGGTATTGACCCTGAAATAGTCTGCGGCCTCACGGAAAGCGTCAGCTTTTCGAACAATGACAGCGTTCGATTCCAGACGAAGCACCTGAATAAGCGGCTGGTTCTTCGACTCCTCCGCCAGCATAAGCGCCCTGAAGAGAAGATAACTGGCATTTCTCTGCTGTTTTTCAAGAAGCAAAAGACTTTTTGCTGCACTCCTGATTGCCTGAATCCGCTGTACCAGCTCACCATCACTTGCAAACACTCGTTTTGACTCAGCCGCAATTTTACCGGCAATGCTCTCTGCACTTTCCGCAACAAGCTCCGGCTGAGCAACCTTGCACTCGAGAAGTCCAGCAAAAGCCCTTATCCTGATGGATGGCTCAAGCTCCGCACCGATATAACTGTTATAAATCGCTGCCGCCTTTGCATCATCGCCACTCTCCTGGTAAAGCATCGCCTGTTCAAAGCGAATCGCCATTGCAGGAGAGGCGATCTTCTCAAGCGAAGCTGCCGCCGCCCTGAAATTGCCCAGCTCTCGAAGCCAAGTGGCTTCGTCAGAAAAGAGCCGGTTGCGAAGTGAGTCCGGCAGTGAACCAGCAGGAAGTTTTTCAAGCCGAGCCGATGTTCTGAGCGCTTCGTAATATTCGCCTGCCAACCCCTCAATAGTTCTCTTCTCATAGAGAGCCTGCGCCACCCTCAACGAGTTCACCTGCAGGGTATCAAGAGCAATCGCCCTGTTATAAAAATCAAGTGCCTTAAAATACTGCCGACTTCGATTGGAAACGGCGGCCTGCTTATAGAGCTCCTCTGGAGTTTGCTCCGCCTGATTGCCTGCACCACAACCTGAAAACAGAAAAAAAAGGGCAAGAGCCACCATTCCTGACGGAGGCCGCCGGAAATGTATTTTCATATTGCGGAGCCTCCTGCTCCCTTTTCAAGAATTTAATAGTATGTTGTCGCTGAATATAAAGGAAATAAAGGTTTAACAAGACAACAGCAGCCAGTCATGATAGCAGAAAAAACAAAAGCGCCGGCATTTACCCTTTCCGATAGCGATGGAAAGCAGGTTTCACTCTCCGACTTCACCGGAAAGAAGGTACTGATCATCTTTTATCCGGGCGACGACACACCAGTCTGTACGGCACAAATGTGCGATTACCGTAACAATGTGCTCGAATTCACCAAACGCGACATTGCCGTGCTCGGCATCAGCTCCGACAGCGCCGCCTCGCACAAAAGCTTCGCCGAGCGCAACCAGCTCCCCTTCACCCTCCTGAGCGACACCGAAAAAAGCGTCGCAAAAGCCTACGATGCCCTCGGTTTTCTCGGTATGTCGCAACGCGCCTACGTGCTGGTTGATGAAGCCGGAGTGGTGCTCCTGGCCTACAGCGACTTTCTGCCGATACTCTATCAGCCAATGAAGGATCTGCTGGCAAGGATTGACGGGGTGTAGCTCCAGTATCTTTCCTGCCACATGGAGAAAAATGGAAAACTTCAAAAGAGGCTTTGAAAAAATGGCAGGTGCGGATTGGTACCTCTTGACGTTGTGCCTGATGGATAAAGCCTTATCTTAAGAAATAACAAATTCAATAGATACAAAAGGAGATTGCTGCTATGCCACAGATTCCTCTAAAAAGTAATCAGCGACTGTCGCTACGTATGGCTTCCGAAGAAAAGTCGCTTCTGATGCGTGCTTCGGCATTACAAAATACACCGATGACCGAGTTTGTCACCCGTACCGCCGTTTCAGCGGCCCGGCAGGTCATTGAGCAGCATGAACGCATAGAACTTTCAGAGAGGGACAGCTTGCTTCTCCTGAATATGCTCGAAGAACCACCAGCCCCAAATGCAAAACTTATGGCTGCTGCTTTCGCTTTGCCGAAGCGATCATGACTCTTCCTGCCTGGCAAGAAGAGCCGATCGCCAAACACCACGACAGGTCGGCTTTTGATTGCGGCGATAACTCTCTTAATGAGTTTTTGTGGCATCATGCCCGAAAAAGTCACATCAAAGGTGGCGCAAAAACCTTTTTGGCTGTAGAAAAGAGAGACAGCAAGAAAATTCTTGGCTTTTACAGTATAGCACCATCCTCTGTAGCTTACGCGAATACACCTGAAATTGTCAAACGTGGATTGGCTCGCCATGAAGTTCCAGTCTTCAGGCTTGGCCGTTTGGCCGTTGATCGATCTGTTCAGGGTTTGGGGCTTGGTGGGCAGTTATTACTTTCTGCTGGCCGTCGTACCATCCAGGTTGCATCACAAGCCGGTGGCGTTGCTCTTCTGATTGATGCCAAAAATATGCGAGTTGCTGAATGGTACACCAGATTCGGAGCCGTACCGCTTCTCGACACCCCACTGTCACTTCTTTTGACACTCAAAACTATCTATGCGGTACTCGAATCCGCCGGGAACCTTTGAAATCCGAGAAGCCACCCAAAACGGGAGTTTCATTAATCCGCTGCATTTCCGTATCTTCGCCCACGAACTTGTATGCTTCAGTAACAATCAACATTGCATGTACCGTTATGGAAAGAACACTGACCATCCTGAAACCCGATTGTGTCCGCAAGAATCTTGTCGGCGCAGTCATTAACCACATCGAACGGGCCGGCTTCCGCGTTGTAGCGATGAAGAAAATTCGCCTCACCACCGAGACTGCCGGAGAATTTTATGCCGTGCACCGCGAGCGCCCTTTCTACGGCGAGCTGGTTGAGTTCATGTCTTCAGGCCCCTGTGTGCCGATCATTCTTGAGAAGGATAACGCTGTTGCCGACTTCCGCACGGTGATTGGTGCCACTGATCCGGCACAGGCTGATGAGGGTACAGTGCGCAAACTCTATGCCGACAGCAAGGGTGAGAACATCGTCCACGGCTCTGACTCGGATGAGAATGCAGCCATCGAAGCTTCCTTTTTCTTCTCAACTGAAGAGGTTGTCAGGGGAAATTAAGCTTTACAAGAGTTGAAAAGCAAAAAAGCGATCGGAAGGTCGCTTTTTTTATGGGTTGTTGTGCCTGATCAGGGTTGCCTCATCAACAAGAATGACCCTGATGGCACCTCCAGGAGCATCATCCATGACCGGAAGGCTTGTCACTCTTTAGCTCAGCAAGATAGTCGCTGAAGCTCTCCCCGTACATCTCCCATATCGTCATAAAAAGAGCGGCGACTATCGGGCCAATAATAAATCCGAACAGCCCGAAGAGCCCGATGCCTCCCAATGTTCCAAAGAAAATAAGCAGCTCATGCATCTGTGTATCACGCCCGATAAGGATTGGACGAAGAATGTTGTCAATCTGGCCAACCACAATACTGCAAAAGAGGAACACTCCGATCGCCTGGGGATATTGCCCGGTTGCAGCGAGGTAGATCACCGCAGGAACCCAGACAAGTGGAGGGCCAAGAACCGGCACCACCGAAATCAACGACATAATGGTGGCCCAAAAGAGAGCGCTGTCAATACCAGCAAAATGGAGGGCAATGCCGGCAAGAGAACCTTGCACAATCCCGACCACCATACTTCCCTTAATCGTCGCACGGGTCACCGACAAAAATCTGTCAAGCAAGCGATGCTGATCGGTATGCGTCAGGGGAAGAAAAGAGAGCATTTTAGCCAGCAGCGTCTTTCCATCCCGTAAAAAAAAGAACATGGTGTAGAGAAAGATGAAGAGCAGAAACAGGTCGTTGACCGCCGAATAGGTAAATGAGGAGATGGAATTAAAAAGCATTGATCCCGTGTTACTGGCAAGCTCTCCTGCTTTTTTAAGAATTTCCTCTCGATAGAGTTCAAGCTGGTCATAAAAAGGAAGCGCACGCAGTTGCTCATCAAAGGTGGCAGAGCCGATAAGCTGCTGCTGAACCCAGGGGAGGGCAATAGAGCTGATTCGGACAGCCTGTTTGGCAACGACACCCAGCAGCGTTGCCAGAGGAAGCACCACAATCAGCAGTAAGGTAAGCATAGTCATGGCAGCGCTCACGCTTTTCGCTCCCCTGAACCAACGCTCAAAACGAGTGAAAACCGGCATTGCGAGGGCTGAAAAAAGAGCGGCAAGAAAAATTGCCATGATAAAGTAACGAATCATGACAAAAAATAGAGCCGAAATAAACAGGAGAAGAAGGAGAAGAATGCCCTGATTTGATGAAATTTTGTTCATGATCCTTGTT
>SZYA01000070.1 GCA_005843815.1 Chlorobium sp. | reverse complement strand
CTGTGACGGGAGACCTTGGCTCCACTTGTAATGATACGGTTTCGCAATAACAATACAATGTCAGTTCAGCCAGTTCAGGCAATTTGCAGTGAACGGCTCAAAGGGTGGGATATGTCAACAAAGATGTCTCATTATTACAAAGGTACCATTCAGAGATGGTTGCAGGAACGCATCGCGGAAGTGTTTGCTGTTTGTGCGGCAGATGGCCTGTTGGTCGCCGGAATTGCTTGGCATTGACCGGGTAAAATAAAAAAAGCAGTACCGTACGGACGGTACTGCTTTTTCAGTCTTGATGTGTTCAGTTGCTCTCTGTGCTGCTCTCTTTGGGTTTTTCCTGGTCAACAGCCTTGATGGAGAGCGCAAACTTGGTCTTGCCGGTGCGGGGATCTTTGCGGACATCCACCAGTTTGACCTTTACTTTCTCGCCTATCTTCAGGTGATCGCTCACCTTCGTCACTCTTGTTGTGCTTGAAATCTCGGAGATGTGTACCAGGCCATCTGTTTTGGGAAGGAATTCCACAAAAGCGCCAAGTTCATCACGAATATCGCGCACCTTGCCAATATAGATGGTGCCAACCTCAGGTTTGGCGGTAAGACTTTTTATGGTGGCCAGCGCTGCGTTGGTGCCCTCACTGCTTGAGCAGGCAATCGTGACGGTTCCGTCGTCGGCAATATTGATTTCGGCACCGGTCTCTTCGGTAATGCTGCGGATGGTCTCTCCACCCTTGCCGATAATCATACCGATACAGTCAACAGGCACCTTGATGGTGGTCAGTTTTGGAGCAAAATTGGCAAGTTCACTTCGGGTCGAGGAGATTGCCTTCTCCATCTCTCCGAGAATGTGAAGCCGTCCTTTGCGTGCCTGCTCAAGAGCGGTTTCAAGAATATGATAGTCAAGCCCGTCAATCTTGATGTCCATCTGGCAGGCGGTAATGCCCTCTTTGGTGCCTGATACCTTGAAATCCATATCCCCAAGGTGATCTTCGTTACCAAGAATATCGGAGAGCACTGCATAAGAGGAACCCTCTTTAATCAACCCCATGGCGATACCGGATACCGGTTTTTTGATGGGCACGCCACCGTCCATGAGGGCGAGCGTTCCACCGCAGACCGAAGCCATCGATGAGGAGCCGTTCGATTCAAGAATATCCGACACGATGCGGATGGTGTAGGGGAACTCCTCCTGTGAAGGGGCTACCATCTTGATGGAGCGTTCGGCAAGATTTCCGTGGCCTATCTCCCGGCGTCCGATGCTGCCAAGCCTTCCGCACTCACCAACGCTGAAGGGCGGGAAGTTGTAGTGGAGGAAAAATGTTTTGTCGGCACTGTCGGTGAGTGTATCAACCGATTGTGCATCTTTTTTGGTGCCGAGGGTGATGGTGACAAGCGCCTGGGTTTCGCCTCTGGTGAAGAGGGCTGAACCGTGTGCTCTCGGGATGATGCCAAGTTCAATACTGATAGGGCGTACCTGGTCGAGCGCTCTGCCGTCAAGTCGTTTTGCGTCATCAAGAATCATGTGGCGCATCACTCTTTTTTCGACGGCATGAATCTGCTCCTCTATAATATGGTGATTGACGCAGAGCGCTTTGAGCGGATCAGCCGAAATCTCTTCGCTGCTGAATATCGACTTGAAGTGCTCAATGGTTGATGCAATGATTTCACGGTAGATAAGGGCGGTCTGGTCAGCACGTGCCTCTTTTGCAAGCGGGGTGTAGGCCAGCTCCTTGAGGCGGGTTTCGCAGAGTCCGCGAATGACCTCAGTGAGTTCCGCAGGTATTGTCATCGGGGTAAAGGGGCGCTGCGATTTTGCAACTTCTGCGGCGATTTCGCTTTGAAGAGCGCAGAGCTTTTTGATAGCCGTGTGGCCAAACTGGATAGCCTCAAGCATTTCAGCTTCGGAGATCTCTTTCATCTCACCCTCAAGCATACAGATGGTATCATTGGTGCCGCCAATGCAGATGTCAATATCACTCTCCAGTAACTCGTTGACATCAGGATTGATAATGTAGAGTCCGTTGATTCGGCCTACTCTCACCTCTGACATCGGATTCTGGAAAGGAATGTCGGAGACCATGATGGCGGCTGAAGCAGCCAGGCCGCCAAGTACGTCGGCATCATTGATCTGGTCCGAAGAGATAACGGTGACGATGATCTGGGTTTCATAGAGGTAGCCGTCAGGAAAGAGTGGCCTGAGCGCACGGTCGATCAGTCTTGCCGAAAGAATCTCTTTTTCTGACGGGCGGCTTTCGCGCTTGAAAAACCCTCCGGGAAACTTGCCTGCAGCCGAATATTTTTCGCGGTACTCCACCTGGAGAGGGAAAAAGTCCTGATTTGGTGGAGGAGTCTTTTTGCTTGATACAACCGTCGCAATCACCATCGTATCGCCAAGGCGGACAACCACAGCGCCGTCAGCCTGTTTTGCCATTTTGCCGGTCTCAATCGAGATTATTTTGCCCTGGCCAAGATCAATTGCTTTGTTAACAATCATGGAAATCGTGTTGTAAAGAGTGATAAAAATGGTGCCCGGTGTTCTCAAGCAATAAACAAGTTCAGTAATATAACATAAAAAATATCTTCCGGCACATTGTTACTTGGCTTGCCCCTGTGCGCGAATCCTGCTGTTGTCGATCAGCCGGACAGAGCCACAGTATGCGGCGATGAGCAGCCGGTACTCTTTGCCTTGTTCGGCGCGTTCTGCCAGCTCAAATCTCTCTTCATTGACAAAACCGACGTAATCTGTACGGCAGCCAGGCTCTGAGTCGATCATCTCTTTAACCTCTGCCGCGACAGCCTGAAGGTCGCTCTCTTGTTCAGCAAGACGTTGTTCTGCATAACAAATTCCCCGGTAAAGGATGCCTGCCGTGCTGCGCTCCTGGCTGGAGAGGTAGACATTTCTTGAACTGACCGCAAGCCCATTCTCTTCCCTGACAATGGGAGCCGGAACGATGGTAATATCGAGATTGAGGTCTGCGACAATCTGACGGATTATGGCGAGTTGCTGCGCATCCTTTTCCCCGAAGATTGCCCTGTGCGGTTTTGTGATATTGAACAATTTGGTCACAACGGTTGCCATGCCGTTGAAATGGCCTGGCCTTTGTACTCCTTCAAATTGTTCAGCGAGAGCGCCGCACTGCAGTGTGGTATGGTAGCGGTCGGGGTAGATACTGCTCACTGCCGGGGCAAAGAGGTAATCGACTCCAGCCGATTTGGCAAGAGCGACATCCTGCTCGAAAGGTCTTGGGTAACGGTGGAGATCTTCGGTGGGGCCAAACTGCCTCGGGTTGACAAAAATCGTGAGAATGACGGTTCCAGCACTCTGTCGGGCAAGTTTGACAAGGCTGAGATGCCCTTCGTGCAGCGCTCCCATGGTCATCACAACACCAATAAGCTGACGGTTGAGGCGCAGCTTTTCAGCGATGGACTGCATCTTGGCGGGTTCAGTGATGATCTGCATGGCTCTCTTCAGGTTTGATTGGTTTTTTCATTGATGGATGGACGATAACAACAAACTCTCCTCTTGTTTTGCCATTGGCAAGTTGTTGTCGTATTTCATCAATTGTTCCGGTAAGATACTCTTCGTACATTTTTGTCATCTCTCGTCCAATAAAAATTTGTGCGTCAGGCAGGAGATGGCTCACTTCGTCAAGGAGCTTGATAATCCGGTAGGGCGATTCGTACACAACAAAAGAGGCCTGGAGTCCGGCAAGATATTCAAGACGACTTTTTCGCCCTTTTTTGTGGGGAAGAAAGCCTGCAAAAAAGAAATTGTTGACCGGAAGCGGACAGACCGAGAGGGCCGCTGTCAGCGCACTTGCTCCAGGAACTGGAATCATCATCAGTTGCCGTTCATGCAGTGCGTGCAGCAGCGCATATCCGGGATCGCTGACCACTGGAGTTCCGGCATCGGTGATGAGTGCCACTTCGGTTCCCTCTTCAAGCAGGGCAATAATCTGCCCGATCGCTCTGGGCTCATTATAATTGTGGTAGCTGACCAGCTTTTTGCCTGAAATTTCAAGATGGTTCAAGAGAATTGATGCGCGTCGCGTATCTTCACAGGCGATTGCCCCAACCTGTTTCAGGATTTTTATCGCTCTCAGGGTAATGTCTTCGAGATTGCCGAGAGGCGTTGCAACAACGTACAGTGTTCCAGTATGTGATGGCTCAGTATGCAAGGGCTGAAGATGTTCTTTCCAACAAAAGGTTTGTTATGAAGATTCACGATGGTTTTAGTATAATAATAAAAGTACGATAAACAGCGTTCAGGAGCAGATGAAGGATCAGGTGGAGTTACTGTCGGTCAGCGATTTGCGGGTTCAATTTCCCGGAAAAAAGAGTGGGGTTATGGGTAAACCTCTTTTGATACCTGTTGTTAACGGAGTGTCGTTTGATGTTTACAGAGGAGAGACCCTTGGCCTGGTGGGTGAGTCTGGTTGTGGAAAAACTACACTTGGCCGGGCGCTTATTCGTCTTGGTCATCCTCTTGTGACCGGCAGGATTGCCTTTGCAGGGCGGGAGATCTCCAGCATTGGCAGTCGCGAGTTTCGATCGCTTCGCAAAGAGATTCAGATGATTTTTCAGGATCCTTTCGGTTCTCTTAATCCTCGCTTGACGGTTCGCCAGACGCTTGAAGAGGTGTTGCTGGTGCATGGAATTGCCCGTGGAGAGGCTGCGAGCAAACGCATTGCCGAGCTGCTTGATGTTGTCGGCTTGAACAGGGAGTATCGTAACCGCTATCCTCATGAGTTTTCAGGCGGGCAGCGGCAGCGGATCGGCATTGCCCGGGCGCTGGCCGTCAATCCGAAATTTATTATATGCGATGAGCCGGTCTCGGCGCTTGACGTCTCTATTCAGTCGCAGATTATCAATCTTCTCAAGGATCTTCAGCGCGACATGGGGCTGACCTACCTCTTTATCGCCCATGACCTCTCGGTTGTTGAATATATCTCTGACCGCGTGGCTGTTATGTATCTTGGCAAGATTGTTGAAATTGCCGACTCCACAGAACTCTATGCCAACCCGCAGCACCCCTACACCAGAGCACTTTTGTCTGCCATTCCCAATCCTGAATTTGGAGCAAAAAAAGAGCGAATTTTATTGAATGGTGACTTGCCAGGGCCACTGAGTATCCCTTCCGGCTGCCCCTTTCACCCGCGATGTCCGGTTGCAACGGCAGCGTGCAGACAGCGTACACCGAAGCTTCAGGAACGACATAATAATAATAACGGGCACAAGGTAGCCTGTCTCCTTTATGAATAATAGCAACATACCAACAAAGCGGCGCGGCTGTTTCCGTAACGGTTGCCTCGCCCTGATTATTGTTCCGCTTCTGATTGCGGTTGGGCTGTTTTTTGCATTTCGCTCATCTCACTCAATTCCCGACCGCTTTGTGCTGGTACTGCCTCTCAAAGGCGGGGTGGATGAAATCCGTAACGAAAGCTCATCACTGCCCTTCATGCCGTCGCGGGGGCCACTCTCTCTTCAGGAGATGCTCTTTGTGCTTGATCACGCCGTTGCTGATGAGCGGGTCAGGGAGGTACTGCTTGATATTGACGGGTTGCAGACCAGCCCTGCCAAGGTTGCCGAATTGCGCAGTGCCATTGAAAAGGTACGCAAGGGGCGGAAAAAGGTCACAGCGTTTCTGCACTCTGCTGAAGACAGCGACTATCTTCTTGCCTCCTCCTGCGATTCCATTATTGTGGAACGCGGCGGCTCACTTCTTCTTGATGGACTGAGGGCGGAGTCTCTTTTTTATACAACACCACTGGGCAAAATTGGTGTTCAGGTGCAGGCTGCGCAGTGGAAAAAGTACAAGAGTGGCATTGAGTCTTATGTGAGAACAGGGGCAAGCAAAGAGTATTTTGAACAGATAAGCGCTCTGCTTGATGAGGTTTACCATGATTATCTCACCTCTGTGTCGACGCGGCGGAACATCAGTCGCACCGCCTTTGAGGCAATTATCAACAATGAGGCTCTGCTGTCGGCCAAGAGAGCCAAAGCGCTCGGACTGGTTGATGGCATCTCTTCATTTTGGGAGTTACAGCGTGCCCTGACCAAAAAAATAACCGGAAAAGAGCTGGGCAGTGACAACGATGCCTATGTCAGTGCTGCCGAGTATCGTGCGGCTGTTCCATGGCCACAGAAGTCCACCACTGATGAGGCTCTTGCCGTCATTACCATGTCTGGCACCATTGTCCGCTCCCTCGGAGAGCTGGGGGAGGGTATTGATGTGGAGACACTGAAGAGTTCCCTCAATGCCGCTCTGGAGAACAAAAAGGTTAAAGCCATTGTCTTGCGCATTGACAGCCCCGGTGGAGATGCCCTGGCTTCGGCTGATATGCTCCAGATGCTCGATTCTGCAGCCGTAAAAAAACCTCTTGTGGTCTCCATGTCAGGGGTTGCCGCTTCCGGTGGTTATATGACCGCCCTGGCAGGGAAAACCATCTTTGCCCAGCCGCTGACCATCACAGGATCAATCGGTGTCTATGCCCTGAAGCCCAATATCAGCGCACTTGCCGACAAGATTGGTCTGAAGCGCGATGTTGTGACGAGAGGCCGATATGCTGATGCCAATACACCCTTCAAGCCGCTTGAGGGCGAGGCCTACAACAAATTTGTTGCGGCGGCAGGTGAGGTGTATGATGATTTTATCGGCAAGGTAGCGGTCTCAAGAAAGATGCCTCTTGCCCAGGTAGATTCTGTAGCCGGGGGAAGGGTCTGGACGGGCAGCCGCGCGCTGAAGGCCGGTCTGGTTGACCGTATGGGAGGGCTTTTTGATGCCATTCAGGCCGCGCAGCTTCTTGCGAAAATCGATGCAACAAAAAAACCGAAGATCCTGTTCTATCCGGTGCAGAAGAGCTGGCTTGAAACTCTTCTTGCGGGAAACAATGCCAGTTTTTCGGAGCGTGTCGTGGTTGCCATCAAAAAACAGTTGTTGTATGAGATGCTTCCTCAACGGCAATTCTCATCAATGGAGGTTTTCTATGAGATGCTGATGCGTTCGGGCCAGCTTCATATCCTTGCAGTGATGCCAAGTGATATTGTCATTAATTGATATTCATCTTGCCTCCCTTATGGGGGGGGAGCAAGGTGAATATTTGTTCAGCGCGGGGCGCTAAAATTTGTAGGTCAATGAACTTTGAGCACGGAGCGCATTGCTCTCTCCAGCTCCCTTGTAGTCGGTTTTCCACTCCGAGAGCTGAAGCCCGAGAATGAAGTTTGCTGTTATTTTGGTAATGACATTGGCGAAGATGGTCTGGTTTTGTGAGCGTGCACCGGTCGCCAAATCATTATCCTTTGGATCATCAATACCTGCACCGAGGCTCACCGATGTTTCCGGATTTATGGTATACCTGAGCGCTCCCCATCCACCCTGAGCACGAATCTCCCTGGGGTCAGTCGTTACCGTACTGTTTACACCCTGCCCGATTCCACCCAGATAGTCATCCAGATTGGAACCGGTAAAGTATTCGCCTGCAAAGAGCATCTTTTCGCTGAGCGGCATTGAAAGC
>SZYA01000017.1 GCA_005843815.1 Chlorobium sp. | reverse complement strand
CCTTTTCCGGTCTTCATATTGGTTTCACCGGTACGAAGCCGATCTTCTTGACCGGAAAGCTGATTGATCAACGTTGACTTCCCGACACCAGAGTGGCCGCTGAACGCTGAAAGTTTTCCAGCCAGCGCCTTTCGAAGGAGCCCCATACCTCTCTTCTCTTCAGCGCTGGTATAGACAACTCTGTATCCAAGCGCCTTATAGGGCTTCATCAACTGACGAGTCTCCTTCGAATCCTCAAGATCCATCTTGTTGACCACAATCACAATCTCCATCTCTTCGGATTCCGCAAAGACGAGGTAACGGTCGATCAGTCGGGTACTGAGAGGAGGATCAAAGGCTGAAACGACCACCACCAACTGATCAATATTGGCTGCTATCACCTGCACCTTCTCTTTGCTCCGGTTGCGGCGAACATCCCTTTTTCTTGTCAGCGCACTGTGGCGAGGCTGTACGAGTGTTATTGCCGCTTCATGCAACGCTGTGCCGGTTTCAATCACCTTCAGCTCAACCCGGTCTCCAACAGCGACCAGCGTCGAATCACCATTCTCCGTTTTCGTTCCGGGAAAGGTGCGGCACCGATACTCGTCTCCATTTTCGGAGACAACAATATAAGATGCGCCAGATATCTCCATGACCATACCGCATGGAACCCCTTCATCATCTCTTTTCATAAACAAACGACGATCACTCCATCATTGACAAATACCACTCACAATTCCCCATTCATTTGCATTCAGAAAAATACTATCCAATATCGGCGAGAGAAAAACGGTCGTGGTACTGACGCAGATAACACTCCCGTACCATGGCATGTTCCGCTGCCCGCAACTGCCCGTCCTGTTCAACAAGAGCATAGGCCGCAGACCTGGCCGACTGCATGATAGTATAATCCGTGTTCAGATCGGCAATTCTCAAGCCACTCAAGGTACCTGATTGCTCTTTTCCGAGAATATTACCCGCCCCCCTTATTTTCGCATCAATTTCCGAGATAACAAAACCGTCATTGGTTGACTCCATGGCCCCAAGCCGTTCACGGGCATCCGCCGTCATTTTTGCATAGAGCAGAAAGCAGGAGGATGGATGCTCTCCACGTCCAACCCGTCCCCTGAGCTGATGCAACTGGGCAAGCCCAAACCGCTCAGCATGTTCAATAACCATAACCGTGGCATTCGGCACATCAACCCCGACTTCAATCACTGTGGTGCCAACCAGCAGATCAATCTCTCCTGCCCTGAACTGCTCCATCACCGACTCCTTCTCATCCGGGCTCATCTGCCCATGAATCAGACCAAGACGGAGATCGGGAAACACTGTAGCTGAGAGTTCATGATAACTTTCAACCGCCGCTTTCAGATCCATCTTTTCAGACTCCTCAACCAGCGGATAGACAATATAACCTTGTCTTCCCTCTGCAATTTGTGAACGGAGAAAATCGTACACCTTCATCTTTTCCTGCTCCGGCCTAAGGAAGGTCTTGATCGCCCTTCTTCCCACAGGCTTGTCGCGAATAACCGAGACATCAAGATCACCAAACACACCCATGGCAAGGGTTCTTGGTATCGGTGTGGCAGTCAGCAGCAGCACATGAGGATTGGTCGCCTTTTCCTGGAGCGCCTTACGCTGCAACACCCCAAAGCGGTGCTGTTCGTCAATAATAACCAGACCAAGATTGGCATAATTGACCCCGTGCTCAATCATGGCATGGGTACCAATGACACAATGCAGCTCTCCGGAGCTGAGGGCCTCAAGAACCGTCTGACGCACTTTTTTCCTCTGCTTGCCCGTCAGAATTCCAACTTGCAGACCAAGCGGAGTAAAATAACGTTTCATCACCAGATAATGCTGCACCGCAAGAATTTCGGTCGGAGCCATAAATGCCGACTGAAGAGCATTGTCGGCAGCAAGAGCCATGGCAAACATGGCAACAATGGTCTTTCCGGAACCGACATCACCCTGCAGCAGACGGTTCATGGGACTGCCACTCCTGAGGTCACGATATATTTCACGCACGGCATTTTTCTGGCCATCGGTCAGCGTATAAGGAAGGCTTGCAAAGAGCTTTTGCGTCGCCTCACCGGAGTGGGTAAACTTTACGGCGGCTTTATTGCGCCGGATCTCACTGTGGCGCAGGGCAAACAACAATTGAGCATAAAAAAGTTCGCTCCATTTCAGTCGATAACGTGCCCGTTCAAGTCTTTCGTGGGATGAGGGAAAATGGATCTCACGACAGGCATCTGCAAGTGAGATCAAACCATTATCGGCAACCATGGCTGGTGTGAGATTCTCCCGCCGACCTGGAGCGCCCTGCTCAAAAGCACGGGCAATAAGCGTGCGCATCTGCTTTGAGCCCAGACTCGCCTGCTTCATGGCCTCACTGGTCGGATAGATAGGGATAATCTTTCCGGTATTGTACAACTCAAAATCGCTGCACTCACCCTCACTCGCCTGAAGACGATCGGGGCTGAGACGATCGAAATCAGGGTGCTGCATCTGGGCATAACTCCCGAAATAACTCACTTTTCCATAAACAGCAAGCGATTCACCCTGAACAACGCTGCGCGAAAAGTACCTGACCCCCCTGAACCAGGTGAGTTCGAGAACACCGGTTGCATCTCCAAGCCAGGCCTTGAAGCGTGCCCTGCCCGGAGTATCTCCATCAAGCTGAGTCCGGATCACCGTCCCGACAACCGTCACCGTTTCACCATTGGCCAGAGATCCAATACTTTTCATCGCGCTCCGGTCAAGATATCGGCGGGGATAGTAGTCAAAAAGATCATCAAGCGTCACAATTCCCACCTCTTTAAGAATTAAAGCCTTTCTTGACCCCACCCCTTTCAGGTAAGTGACTGATGTTGAACCGATCATATTAATGGTTGTAACTGGAATGAAATTCTTGTATATTTGCAATCTTTACAATTTTATTGCCGGTCATATCATCTATTGTACGACAAAGTCAACGAAAGTCATGAAACAAGATATTCACCCAAAGTATAACGAAGTCACCGTTAATTGCGCAAACTGCGGAAACTCCTTCGTCACCCGTTCAACCAGAACAACCATCAAGGTTGATATCTGCAACAACTGCCATCCGTTCTATACTGGCAAGCAGACTCTTGTCGATACCGCCGGACGCGTCGAACGTTTTAACAAGCGCTTTGCTAAATCCACAGCCGCACAGGCAAGCGCCTGAACAAAAGAGCTTGCGCTTTTGCGACAAACCAACACTAACCCATTGGAATAGCTATGAGTGTCAGGGAGGTTTATCAGAAAACAGAGCCTAAAATGAAAAAGACCATCGAAGCATTTCAGCACGAAATCGCTTCGATCAGGACAGGAAAGGCAACAACCACACTGCTTGACCGTGTCAAGGTAGAGGCTTATGGCCAGCAGATGCCGCTGAAACAGGTCGGCAACATCAGTGTTCTGGATGTGCATACCCTCATGGTACAGGTTTGGGACAAATCAATGGTATCGGCTACCGAACGGGCTATCCGCGATGCCAACCTCGGGCTCAACCCGGCAGCCGATGGCCAGAATGTCAGGGTCAGCATCCCGCCGCTTACCGAAGAGCGCCGGAAAGAGTTTGTCAAACTCACCAAAAAATTTGGTGAAGATACCAAAGTATCCCTTCGCAATCTTCGCCGCGACATGATTCAGGAGATTGAAAAGCTCGAAAAAGCAAAAACCATCAGCGAAGACGACAAAAACAAGGGAAAAAAAGATGCTGATGAGCTGCTTCACAAATTTGAAAAACAGCTCACCGACCTGATTGTGGCTAAAGAGAAAGAGATTATGGTGGTGTAGCCTCTGCTGAATCAATACCAATGCAAAAAGCCGGAATTACATCCGGCTTTTTCTCTTTTATGCGGATAGAAACCCTACTCCTCAAAATACTCTTTCATGTTCTTGTACACCTCTTTTTTCTCAAGCAACCCGCCGATCATGCCAAGAACCGTTGCAGCCCCTGCGGCAAAAAAGAGTGGCCGTGCTGAGATATTGTTGGTATAATAGATTGCCGGTATACCCCGCTCTTTGGCAAAGCTGTCAAGAGAGGTGGTACCGATGACAAGATCCGGCTCATAGTCAACCACGGCCTGCATATCCTCCTCAAGATATTTACGATATCGAATCTCTGTGCCAAGCATGGAGAGTACGTTGTGGTCTTCCTCACCAAGCGCATTGCGAGCAATAGAGGTTGATGCGTAAGGCACCTCAAGCCCGGCTTCAAGCAGCAGGCGTACAACCGGCAGCTCGTTGCCTTCATAGCCAGCGACAATAACCTTGCCCTTCAGGTGACTGAAGCGGGCAAGCACATCGCGCGTCTTCTGAGCCTCGTCGTCCGCCACAGCCTGAACCGTTGCCGGATCAAGATCCAGAGCCTCACCAATGCGACGTATCCACTGCGCCGTGGCATTGGCACCAATCGGGTTTCCCTTGACAATCTTCACGCCATGCTCTTCAAACAACGAGACGGAACGCTCATAAAAAGGGTGAAGCACCGCGCAGGCATCAACCTGACCCGCTTCCATATAATCTTCAAGAGCTGTTCCGGGAAGAGTGATAACCGACTCAACGCCGATTTTCTGGAGAATTGCACCAATCGTCATGGCATCAACCGGAAAAATCTCTCCCAGCACTACCAGTGATTTAGCTTTTTTCTCTCCACCAAACCGAGCAAAACGCTTCAACAGCGTCGCCACGGCAACATCCTTTGCTTCGGGATGGGTCCTGATCTGAAAGGCAGGCAGACGAACCAGCAACACCTCGGCATTGCCAATTTTCCTTGGCAACAGCTCCTCAGCTATACCAGCAGTTTCAGCTACACAGGTGCTGACAACGGGAATGAAGCGCACCGCAGGATCACGGGCAATACCCTCAACCGTGCGGCGAAGATCGTCAATCATGGTTCCACCTGAAATCTGCACATTCATCAGCTCTGGTGAAACTATTGACTTCCGTGCTGCATAAAAATGTGAGACAAAGGTCAGGCCATAAAGGCAGCCCTGATCGGCCACCAGACAGAGCTGAACACCATCAATTCTCGTCAGCACCCTCAACCCGCCGAATGCCGGACACATCGACTGGGGGTGCAATCTGTTACAGCCCTTTTTCTCCATGAAGCACAACTGTTTGTTTGACCTGTTGAATGTATGCGCCACTAACCATTTTTTTTGGCATTCCCTTGATCTGCTCTTCTGCTGCTTCACGAAGTGAAAATCTGCCCGCCATAAGCCTGAAATATTTCACCCCATCCATAGATGCCGGCCATAAAAACGCATGGATTCCCGCAGATCGCAGTGGAGCAAGTTCCCTGAAAGCCCTCTTCTCAGACTCAAAAGTTGCAAGGACGATAGCATAATCACCTTTTACCAGCACAAGTGAATCAGCAAGCGCTCGTTCTGCCTTAGCACCTGTGGCAGAAGCCACTGAAACAGATCGGGATTGAATCGGAGCCTGCTCTTTAACAACCGCACTCTTCACGCCTTTTGATGACGACACCCTGGATGGATACAACAGGGGCTTCGAATATTGACCGTACCACAGGGCAACCAATATCCCAATAAGAACAACCACTGTGAGAGGAACAACATAACCTGGCACTCTCTTCTCACTCCTGCCTTGTTCAGGAGGTGACAGAACAACCTCCTTCAGATCCTGATACTCCCGATTCAGCAGCTCCTCCAAAGTGCGTTCAGGGAAAAAACTGTACGCTCCCTCCTCAAGTGCAAATCGCCCTAACCCATTCAAAAGAATCTCTTTTTCCTGCTGGATTGCCGTAAAGAAGAGTGTAGCAAGAGTTCTGGCAAACCGTGCAGCTTCGCCCTGATTCATGGATAATCGCGACACTGCCAGAGCGTGTGTCTCATCATTACTCGACAGAGTACTCTTAAAACGTAACTTATTGACTGGAGGGGCAAATATTGTGGCAGACCCGGTACTTTTTTTAGTTGCGGGGAGATGCGTCACGTAAAATGAACCAAGCCCTTTAACCGAAAGCTTCCGAAAAGCAAGCAGCTCCGCAACCATAGCCCCGCAAAATCCGTTAAAAAGAGAGATCGCTTCCTGCCTCTCCATATCAAGCAGGCCCGCCAGCTCCTCTATAAAATCATTTTTTATCATACCATCATCCTTACCAGCAACCTGCACTTTGCAGTTAATGAAAAGCGAATATAACACATCCACCCCTAAAACCGTGCCTCTCTCAAACGGCCCAACCAGACAAACTGCATCACAAACAAACAATAAAAGGGGAATTTGAAAATGTTTTGCTTTACTTGAGACAATCATTATTAATAACAGTCTCATAAAAAAGATAACATGACCCAGGAAATCCTTTCAGTAAGCGAACTGACCCAACAGATCAAAACCGGACTGGAAACCCTTTTTCCACAGGTGAGAATCAAGGGAGAAATTTCAAACTGCAAGCGGCACAGCTCGGGTCATATCTATCTGACACTGAAGGATGAGGGTGCACAGATCCCTGCCGTGGTCTGGAAAACCACAGCAAACCGGATCGCCTTTGCCTTAAAAGATGGC
The DNA here is from genome assembly GCA_005843815.1 of Chlorobium sp. Taxonomy (GTDB): domain Bacteria; phylum Bacteroidota; class Chlorobiia; order Chlorobiales; family Chlorobiaceae; genus Chlorobium. The sequence continues at coordinate 9,949 of SZYA01000017.1, read as the reverse complement.
ATGAATGTTGTCGCTGAAGGACGGCTGGAGGTTTATCCTCCATCGGGCCGCTATCAGCTTATCTGCACTTCACTCATTGAGGCTGGACAGGGTGCGCTGCAACAGGCCTTTGCCGAACTCCTGCAAAAACTTGCCAAGGCAGGCTATTTCAACCCTGAAAGAAAGAGAGCCATTCCTGCAATTCCGGAGACCATCGCCCTTATCACCTCTCCAACTGGCGCAGTGATTGAAGATATGAGTCACGTGCTGGAACGACGCTTTCCTGCTGCCAAAGTGCTTCTTTACCCGGTCAGGGTTCAGGGTACAGGCGCGGCTGAGGAGGTTGCGGCTGGCATCGCATATTTTAACAACACGAAAAAAAAGCAGCATCAGCCAGAGGTGATTATTGTCGCCAGAGGCGGAGGCTCACTGGAGGACTTGCAGCCATTCAACGGCGAACTGGTGGCGAATGCCATCTATCAATCTCTCATTCCGGTGATCAGCGCTGTTGGCCACGAAACTGATCTGACCATTGCTGATATGGTTGCAGACCTGAGAGCCGGAACCCCCTCTATTGCAGCGGAACTTGCCGTGCCCGATACCCAGGAGCTGCTGCGAAATATTGCCAATCTCCTTTCACGACAGGATCGGCTGCTCATGGCAAAACTTGAGGGGACAGAACGTCACATTGATTCCATTTGCAGCAGTTACGCCTTCAACCGTCCACCGTTGCAGATGCAGCAATTTGATGATCGACTCGACTCGCTGGTTGCGTTGATGTCTCGCACCATTTCAACAACATACAGCCAGAGACTGCAATACTACCTCTCCGTCAGGCAGCAACTTGGGCTCCTCGATTACCGCAAAACCCTTGAACGTGGATATGTTCTTGTGAAAAAAGAGGGGAAATTCATGACTGGCACGGGGGGGCTCTACCCATCTGACGGGGTAGAGCTGATGTTTCATGATGGAATTCTGCCTGCTGTGATCAGCCGGCAGAAGCTGCCCTGAGAATGCTTCGTACCAACTGAAGATCCTCAAGCGTGTTGACACCTGGATTGTCAATCAGCGTTGTAACACACTGAATGCGAAAACCATTTTCCAGCAGACGGAGCTGCTCAAGCGACTCTGCCTGTTCAAGCATTGATGGTGGCAAAGCTGCAAATTTCTGAAGCGCCTCAGCACTGAACGCATAAAGCCCGATATGACGATAGAAGGTTGTTGACGACAGCTTATGACGCCTGAAGGGGATCGGACTTCGCGAAAAGTAGAGAGCATACCCCTTTGCATCCATAACCACCTTCACCTGATGAGGATCCTCAATCTGCGCCCGGTCATCGGGATGCAGCGGCAAAACAAGTGTTGAACAGTCCGGCGGATGGTCAAAAAAAAAGGGCTGAAGCACCAGATCAATATTTTCAGGAGCAATCAGGGGTTCGTCACCCTGCAGATTGACAAAGACATCCCCGTCAATCTTCCGTGCCGCTTCAGCAATTCGTTCCGTGCCACAACTGGCAGCAGGGGAGGTCATGACAACCTCTGCCCCTCTCGCTTTAAGCACCACTGCAATCTCCTGGCTATCGGTAGCCACCACAACTCTTTCGGCCAAACGGGATTTCAGCGCCTGGCGCCAAGTATGCACAAGAAGAGGCTCCCCTTCAAGATCAGCAAGCATTTTCCTTTCGAGACGACTCGATTCAAGCCTTGCCGGGATAAGAATAACAGCTTTGAGAGACATTCAACATTGTTCAAGAATGAGACGTGCAGCTTCGGCAGCAACTCCTTCAATCATCACACCTTTTGTGCGTGAGCTCCTGCCGGAAACAACATGCACGTGTGAAGAGGATAGCTTAAAAAGCTTGGCAAACAGGGCACAACACTCCTCATTTGCCGCATCATCAACAGGCGCAGCCTTCAGGCTCACCTTCACACCGCCATTATAAAAGCCGCAGACCATGGTTTTTGATGAGCGGGGTTTTGCTCTGACCATAAAAACCACATTGCCATTTTTTTCATGAAGATCCAGCACCGCGCAACCTACCCTATCACTTTTGGCACCTTGAAAAAACGATCCTGTCGATCAGGAGCATTCTGCAGCACCTCTGCCGATGACAGCGAAGTATGCTCAACATCTTCACGCAGCACATTGACCGGAGCATGAATGCTGCTGAGCGGCACAACACCCTCCGTATCGAGCTCATTGAGCTTGTCGATATAGTGCAGAATATTGTTGAGCTCAGCAGTCATGGTGAGCATCTCATCATCAGTGAACCTCAGCTTGGCCAATTCTGCGATATAAGAGACATCCTTGGTGGTAACCGACATAGAAAACGATCAATGAAGACTCCCCGCCGCAGGCAGCGGGGTATCTGGTTTTAGAAAAAGCTTAACATACTTCACCGCAAGCGGTGGGAAATTGAACCCTGAGAGATTAAAAAGTTATGCAAACAGTATTTTACATCCGACAAATCCCCACTTTTTGTTCATCAAGACGATTATTCGGGCGCTGTTCAATCGGCATAAAGTCCCGTTGATCTTCACCGAGATAAATCTGCCGGGGCCTTGCAATCTTCTGCTCCGAATCTTTGACATGCTCAGTCCATTGGGAAAGCCAGCCGGGAATTCTGCCAATAGCAAAGAGAACCGGAAACATATCCATCGGAAATCCCATCGCCTGGTAAATCAAGCCTGAATAAAAGTCAACATTTGGATAGAGCTTCCGTTCGATAAAATATCCATCCTCAAGAGCAATTCTCTCAAGTTCGAGCGCAATATCGAGCAACGGACTGCGACCCGTCTCTTCAAACACCTGGAAGGCGATATCCTTGATTATTTTTGCCCTTGGATCATAATTTTTATAGACCCGGTGACCAAACCCCATAAGACGCCCTTCACCATCTTTTACCGATTTGATGAATTCAGGCACCTTATCTACCGAACCGATTTTCAGTAACATGTGAATAACCGCCTCATTAGCTCCGCCGTGCAGGGGGCCATAAAGTGCGGCACAACCTGCGGCAACTGCCGTATAGGGGTCAACACCAGAGCTGCCCACGGCACGCACCGCATTGGTTGAGCAGTTCTGTTCATGGTCGGCATGTAAAATAAACAGCACGTCAAGTGCACGTTCGAGAACCGGATTGGGTTTGTAATGAATCTCGGTCATCTTGAACATCATGGAGAGAAAATTACCGGTATAGCTCAGCTCATTATCAGGAAGCACATAAGGAAACCCAAGGCTGTGACGAAAACTCATGGCCGCCAGCGTTGGTATTTTGCCGATCAGGCGGCGTACCTGAAGTTTGCGTGACTCTTCATTGCGAATATCCTTTGCATCACGATAAAAGGTCGAAAGCGCTCCAACCGTGCCAACAAGAATACCCATCGGATGAGCATCATAACGAAACCCGTCCATAAACTTGACAATGTTGGCATGGGTCATGGTATGATGACGAATATTGTACGTCCACGTTGCAAGTCGCTCCATGTCTGGCAACTCACCCTTGATGAGCAGGTAAGCGCTCTCCAGAAAAGAGCTGTGTTCTGCAAGCTGTTCGATAGGGTAGCCACGGTAGCGCAAAATGCCTTTATCCCCATCGATATAGGTGATCTGGCTTTTGCAGGAGGCGGTATTCAGAAATCCAGGGTCATAGCCCAACAATCCAAAATCATCATCTGAAAACTTGATCTGACGCAGATCCATCGTATTGATGGAGCCGTTTTCAATCGGCAATTCAAAGGTTTTTCCGGTACGGTTATCCGTAACGGTCAGAGAATTTCTGGAATCTGTAACGGCCATGAGCATAACTGTCCTGATTGTTAGATGTTGAAAAACTTTGCCGCGTGAAAAATCATTTCCGAACTTAAATTTATAAAATATCCGGCAAAATATGGCGCTTAAAAGCAGAAGAAATGATTTGAAAAAACTTTTTGGATATTATGGAGCAACTGCATACATTAACAGCTTATCAGTGGAGCTGTAGCTCAGTTTGGTTAGAGCGCCTGCCTGTCACGCAGGAGGTCGCGGGTTCGAACCCCGTCAGCTCCGCAAAAAAAGCCTTTCGTTATCAGCGAAAGGCTTTTTTGTTTTAGAGGGATTTTCGGAATCGCGTAAAGGAGAGACTGGAAAGAGTTCAGGTGACAACAAGACAAAAAAATAGGTTCAAGGAAGCCTTCTCAGCTTTTTTTACGTTTATCACGGACATAAATGGCTTTTGACTCACCTTCTCCAATAAGGCGCTCCTCAAAATCGAAAAGCTTTGTGGCTGTCAGCAGCTCTCCAAGCCTGATGTAGCCATAATTCCGTGGATCAAATTCCGATGACTGCTTTGCAATATTGCTGCCCGTCGTTGCAAGATGTGCCCAGCCACTTTCGTCCGAAGAGGCTTCAACAGCATTCCTCAACAACCGCACCAGACGGGTATCCTGCTTGAGCTCTGCCATCGTTTTTTTGGCAATAGGCTCATTTTCATTGATTTTTGCACGAAGTACTTCAATGAAGATAAACTTGTCACATGCCGACACAAATGCCAATGGAGTCTTTTTCTCTCCAAAACCGTAAACTATCAACCCGGATTCCCTGATTCGGGAAGCAAGTTTCGTAAAGTCGCTGTCGCTGGAGACAATGCAGAACCCATGAAACTTTCCGGTGTACAAAAGATCCATGGCATCAATAATCATGGCACTGTCCGTAGCATTTTTCCCTTTGGTGTAGCCGAACTGCTGTATCGGTTGTATGGAATGTTCCAGCAGCACCTCCTTCCAGCTCCGCAAAGCCGTCGATGTCCAATCGCCATAAATCCTTTTAACACTTGCAGTCCCATACTTGGCAACCTCTGCCAGCAGACCCTCAATAATTGTCGCCTGTGTGTTATCGGCATCAATAAGCACCGCCAATCTCTCTGTTTTTTCAACTGCCATAAGAATTACCTGCTCGTTTATTTTTGGCAAGCATTACTCTTGCACCTTGAAACCCTGCTCCTCAATAACCGCTTTTATGGCTGCCATACTGACCGCCTCCGGGTCATAGTCAACAGCAACAACACCGTCCCGAAAAGAGGCCTCTGCCAGCGTTACCCCTTGCATCTCCTCAAGCGCCTCCTTCACAAGCAGTTGACAACCACCACAGCTCATGCCACTTACCCGAAGTTCATTTTTCATGGTTTACGATAATACGATAATATAATGATAAAAAGCACCCATCAATTCTATTCAATAAGACTTTGAAACAAGAGCTCGCCAATGAGCCCTGCTGTGAAGTTACACTCCCGGATGACTATTTGAAAATATTTTCGCCAAATCAGTGCCACCTGCAATCAGGATTGGCAGATAAATTCATGGAGTGTTTATATTGGAGGCAATATGAATAATTTACCACGACATTCGAGGGCCCGCATGGTGCGTTTTTCTGCGCTTGTTATGCTCACTGCGCTGACACTCCTCACCGCATGCAAACAAAATGAGATAGAGAGCCTCCAACGGCAGGTCTGGAAAAATCCCCAGGATGCCAAAGCCTCTCTGCTTCTCGGAAAAGCTTATGCGCGAAATCAACGCTACACTGAGGCATCCGAATCATTCAAACGATCACTTGCCATCAATCCGGAACTTGATGAAGCCATACACTCCCTCGGCGCAGTAGCCTTTAACCAAAAAAAGTATACTGACGCCGTTACTTTTTTTCAGCAGCACCTTGAACGCTCTCCAAAAGACTCACTGAGGCTGTACAATCTTGGCAATGCCTATATGCAATTGAAACAATTCGACAAGGCATCAACACTCTACAACGAGGCTATTGACAACAGCGAATCATTCCTGGATGCGCACTACAATCTTGCGGTATGCTACATCAACACCGGGCATAGAAAAGAGGCTCAGGCAATTTATGAATGGCTTCTTCAGAAAAACAACTATCTTGCGTTCTCTCTGCAAAAACATCTCAATAAAGAAGGCCAGTGACACCCCACAAACGTGTTTGAGTAGTTTCAATGCCGACCAACAGCATCCATGAGTGAGCACCACGATAACATTACCCCGTCAACAGACTGCTTGCCCATGAAAGTGGCGATTTCGAGACTTGTCTCGGCTTTACGCCTTTATGATCAACAGCATAGATCACTCCATAGTGATCAAACAAAGCTCGTAACATTCTGTCAGCAAGTGAAAGCTGCGAAGCTGACTGAATGGCTTTACCACCAGACAGTCTATCCTCGACTCTTCTGGATGAACAGAGAACAGGATTTTTCCGTTGCGGGTGTAGGGGTTGCTGATTCCTTCCAGTTTGAGGGATCTGAAGATAACAATGCCACGTTCGATCAGTTCCACCGCTCTCTGGCAGAGAAAGATCCCTGCGCACGCTATGTCGGCGGCTTCTGCTTCAACACGACAGAACAACAAGAGCCAATCTGGCAGGCATTTCCCTCTTTTTCTTTTGTACTGCCTCTTGTTCAGCTACGCTGTGACAACAACAGCTTCACACTTTCTTGCCACCTTTGGCTGGAATGCAGCGATGATCTTCCGTCAAAAATCAGCGAGATAATCGACGTGCTCAATCGCATTGTCACCCGAGCTGATGGGTCGTTTATGAAACTGCCTGAACTGCTGAAAATCTCCTATAACCCGGATGAGCAAACCTGGAAGAAACGGTGCCGGAAAGCGATCCAGTCATTTGAGAACGGCGACATGGAAAAGATCATGCTTGCACGGCAGACCGTTCTGGAGTTCAGCCGCAGCTTTTCACCGCTTCTTTTTCTGTTGAACTACCCCTATCCCGAGAACGCTATCTACAGATTCTACTTCGAGCCAGTTGAGAACCAGGCCTTTTTCAGCTTTACTCCTGAACGACTCTACCGGAGAGAAGGGAAAATGCTGCTCACCGAAGCCCTTGCTGGAACCTGTTCAAAAGAGTGCATGAACGGCAATGACCATCACGCCACCGAAACACTCCTGAACTCAGAAAAAAATATTCGGGAACACAATTTCGTCAGGGAGATGATCAGCAATGAGTTGCTCAAGATATGCAGCGAAATTGATATGGATGACAATGTCCAGGTGCTGCAACTGCACCGGCTTGCTCATCTCTATACCCGTTGTGCCGCCACGCTGAAACCCGAGTTTGAGAGTGACACCGCCGTGCTGAAGCTTCTCCATCCCACCCCGGCCGTTGGCGGAGTACCCAATGCCTCTGCCCTGCAGCATATCATGGCGCTGGAGCCCTTCAGCCGTGGCTGGTATGCCGCTCCCGTCGGATGGGCCAGCCGTGATGCTGCGGAGTTTGCCGTTGGAATCCGTTCTGCTCTGGTCAATGGCCGGTTTGCCTACCTGTACTCAGGTGCCGGTCTTGTAAAAGGGTCTGATCCCCTTTCTGAATGGGAAGAGGTTGAACAGAAAATAGGGGATATTCTGGCTATAACCCGACAGGAAGCATGAACAACCGGCAAATCACCTCACTGTGGAGCAGCATCATTGTTGAAGAGCTGATTCGCCAGGGCGCAGGATTTTTCTGCATTTCACCCGGATCGCGCTCGACCCCCCTTACCATTTCCATCGCAAGAAACCCGAAAGCGCGATGGAAAATGTTTGTTGATGAACGCTCCGCCGCCTTTTTTGCACTCGGGTATGGAAGGGCAACCGGCAGGCCCGCCGTGCTGGTCTGCACCTCAGGCACTGCCGTCGCGAACTACTTTCCCGCCGTAGTGGAAGCTTCTATGGACTTTCAGCCGATGATTGTGCTCTCTTCCGACCGCCCTTTCGAGCTGCTTGATTGCGGTGCAAACCAGACCATTCGGCAGGAAAACATCTTTGGCGGCTATACCCGATGGAACATGCAGTTGCCTGCGCCGTCAACCGATACTCCCCTGAAGGCACTCCTCTCAACGGTCGCTTATGCTGTTGCAAAATCGCTTGGAGAGTCAGCAGGGCCAGTCCACCTGAACCAGCCATTTCGTGAACCTTTTGAACCGGCAACTCCAGATCTCAAAGATCCCTGGGTCGCTCCCCTTCACCAGTGGCTTGAAAACGGCAAGCCATTCAGCAGTTCGACAGTCCCCGAAAAAGCCCCCGATGCGGGCACTATTACCATGCTGCGTAAAATGCTCGCAGAGGCAGAGCAGCCGATGATCATTGCTGGCAGCATGACGAGCCGTACTGACGCGCTGGCTGTCATTGAACTGGCCAACGACCTGAACATTCCGCTCTATGCCGATTTTTCATCTGGCCTGAGAATGGTTGCCTCGGTACAACCCTGGCAGCTCCTGCTCCAGTCACCGGAATTCCGGAAATCCTTCAAGTCGGATCTTGTCCTGCACTTTGGAGGCAACCTCATTGCAAAACACCCCTCAACCGCACTGAAAGAGTGGCAACCGGAACACTACATTGTCGTCAAGCCACAACCCGCCCGCTTTTCGCCCGACCACAACGTCACCTGCCGTGTTGAAACTTCTATTGCACTGACCGCAGCTCAGTTGAAAGGGTGTCGTGCCACCCCACAAACACTGAACATCAAAACAACTGATAGATTTTTCAATGCCGTATCGGAAGAGATTCAAACCGAGCTGCTTCCCGACAAACCGGTCACCGATATCTCCGCTGCCCGGCTGGTGTCGCAGCTCATCACGGAGCAACAGGCGCTTTTTGTCTCCAACAGCATGCCGGTCAGGGATATGGACAACTACGCCAGCAGCAGCCACGCAGGTGGTATTCCGACCGCCATCAACCGTGGAGTAAGCGGCATTGACGGCATTATCTCGACCGCTGCCGGTTTTGCCAATGGGCACCAGAAGCCAGCAACGCTGATGATTGGCGACATCGCCTTCCTGCACGACCTCAACGCCCTCTCGCTGCTCGGCACACTTCCCGTTCCGCTGCAGATCATCGTCCTGAACAACAACGGTGGCGCCATCTTCTCCTTTCTTCCCGTTGCAGAATGTCAGGATGTCTTTGAAACCCACTTCGCCACCCCACAGAACTACAGCATTCGCTCAGCCGCAGAGGCCTTTGGGCTGGACTACGCCTGCCCGCAGACGAACCGGGAATTTAGTGAGGTGTACCGCGAGGCGTGTGGCAGTAAACGGAGCATTGTTATTGAGGTGAAGAGTTCCCGGGCCGAGAATGTGATTCAGCATCGGGGTTTGCGGGCAAGAATCAATTCGATTGCCGTATTCATGTAGTACGGGCACGGCATGCCGTGCCCGTACCCGTTTTGCCATTATCATTGCCCGTTGTTGTTGCCATGCCCGATTGCCATGCCCCTACGATGACGAATACCATTTATTGGTTGCCCAATGAACCGGATTATTGCGAATGTATTGCCGAATTTGGTGCAATGCGGGTTCATCACGAATAACTCGTTCCCAATAATTCCGTTGCCAGACAACATTTTTTGCGGACAATTGAGACATATCATGAATACCTTTGGTAACAGCCGATTTGAATGATCGAATAACCGTCGGGATTGATCCAGAAACCGGTACCCCATATTTTTCAATCGCCACCATCGTAGTACGGGCACGGCATGCCGTGCCCCAACCCGCACCCCAACGCACGCCCGAACCCGCCGCATCGCCTCCATCCACGATCCTCAAAATTCCATGAACATGATTGGGCATGACTATAAATTCATCCAATTCTATATGAGAAAAATGAGCCGGTATGGCAGACCAACAGTCCACAGCAATCTTACCCTGTTTACTGTACCTCATCGTATCGTTGTCAATGGCTCCAAACAGACAAAAACGATTATGCGTACAGATGGTAATGAAATAAAAGCCGGACTGGCAATAATCATACTCTTGCAAACGGATACTGCGTCGATGATGATCCTGCATTTTTTATCCCCGATTGCTCCACCTTCCATTTTAGGGAGACTGCCAATTTGAATGATCGAAGAAGCATCGGGATTGAGCAGTACGGGCACGGCATGCCGTGCCCCAACCGTGCCCCAACCGTGCCCCAACCGCGCCCCAACCGCGCCCCA
>SZYA01000032.1 GCA_005843815.1 Chlorobium sp. | reverse complement strand
CGTAAACTTGCGATTAGCCTTGGTCAGCGTGCCGACAATGGTTGTGACCCTGCGGCTTATAACCTTCAGCACCGCCCCCTCACACCGCTGATGGGGAGTGGATTTGGATGCATAGGTATCGGGGACTTTGGAAACCAGAACCTCAACTTCATCGCCATGAATAGAGCCGCCCATATCGACCGCCTTGATGAAAATATCATCATCAAAACCCTCAACATCAACAAACCCGTAGCCATTGGGATGAGTGGTGATATGGCCAGAATAGTTCTGTGCCACGGTATACGGCTTTTTGCCGGGCAAAGGGAAGGGCTTGGCAAGCTCAAGATGAGCCTCAAAAGTGGATGCATCGGCACCCGACATGCCATAACAGCGATTGGAGTCTTTGTCCAGCGTCCCCTCTTCCTGCAGTTTGTGCAGTACATACCAGAACCCGGGAAGCTGTTTTGACTCCGTATATCCAAGTGCTCTGGCCAAATCTGTAGACTTGAATCGTTCGCCTTCATGATCAGCAAAAAAGGTCACTATCTCAGTCGCAAGGGAGCTTTCGCCACGTCTGAAAAGAAACTCGTTGATCAGAATATGATCATTGGCCCTCACCCGATCTCCGGAAAACTGGGAGGGCTGTTTATTCGCTTTGGTTCCGGAGGATTTCGATTTCCGTTTATAACGTTCTCTTGCCACAACAGTAACTCATTTATATTGAATATTGAAAAACGCACATCAAGCAGGCTGGAACTACAACAATCCTTGAACTCATATCAACAACGAAAGTAATCACGCTCTACCTGGAAAACAATGACAAACAATTCAACGGTTTCAACATAATCAAAAGAAGCCATAAAACCGGTTTTCTTTTATGCAATCACTGTTATTATTTGGCACCAAGAAGACAACTGTTGACCTCTTCAATATCAGCCTCAGAGAGAGAGCCTGCGGTCTGTTTGAGCATGAGTCGGTTAAGAATATACTGATATCGTGATTTTGCCAGATTCCGTCTGGCAGCAAAAAGCTTCTGCTGGGCATCGAGCACATCAACGTTACTGCGCAATCCAGCTTCATACCCTTTTCTTGTTCCGGTCAAGGCAATTTCGCGTGAACGGACCGCCTGCTCATAAGCCTTAATGAGGGAAATATTGCTCACGACACCGTTATAATACTTTCGTATCTCCGATTCAACCCCACGTTCCTGCCAACTAAGCTGCTCTCCTGCTTTCAAACGTTTTGCTTGCGCCTGACGTATCGAAGAGCTCACGTAGCCACCGGTATAGGTAGGCACACTCAACTGAATACTTATCGAATAGGTATCATAAATCGAGCCGATTGAATAATTATTTTCACTCTCTGAATAATTTCTCCCACCAACAAGGTCAATCGTTGGATATCCAGCAGCACGTTGTTTTTGTATCTCCCTCTTCGCAATCTCCACCTCCTGACGAGCAGCAACCAATCCTGAATTTCCAACAACTGAAGATTCAATCCATGACTCCACACGATCAGGATCTGGCTTTGCAAGGCGCAGCTTTTGGGGTACAAGTTTAGATAATTTTTCGGGATAAATGCCTGTAAGATCTTCAAGCTCCCGGCGGCTGTATTCGACGCTATTGATAATTTCCACTCTATCAGCATGGGCATTGTCATATCCAGCCTGTGCCTCCTCCACCTCGGTAATCGTGCCAAAACCCTTTTGCAATCGGCGTTTAGCCTGTTTAAGCTGCTCCTGTGCAGCAATGATCAAGGCATTACTGAAATCAAGGTTATCCTCTGCAAACAAAGCATTACAATATGATTCCGTTACTCTAACCATCAATGATGCCTGCTCCTTCTGAAAGTCAGCATCACTTTTAGCCGCAACAAGCTTCGCCTGTTTATATCCAGCAATATTCGAAAGATTAAAAAGAGACTGACGAACTGAAACACCCAAATTCACGGTATTATAAAAGTCGGCAGGAGAAGTACGCCCATACCTGCTGAACTGCGTTGCGCTACGTCCCCGCGCAGCACTCATGCGCACGTTTGGCAGCAACTGCGACTTCGCCTTTCCAATCTCCTCTTTATACATCTGATTATCAGCTTTTGCAGAGCGGATGCGAGCATCATACTCAACTGCCTTCAGATACACTGTCGTTAAATCGACAGAAGCGGCATGCACATTCGTGGCCGTAAAGAGTACCACAAAAATAATTATGGAGAACAATAACTTCATGATCAACTCACTCGTCGCGTTTAGTTATCTGCACAGGATACTACTCCTCTTTCATTGAAACCGAAATCCTCTTGATGAGGGGATCGGCAAGATAAGTTAATAGCGAACGTTCACCTGTCTTGATGACAACCGTCACTGGCATTCCCGGCTGCATCTCACGCTTACCAAGAGACTTCAATCCTTCGGGAGTGACTGAAATACGTGCAAGATAGTAGGAGGCTCCTGGCTGCATTGGATTGACCTGCGGATCTGTCACAATGTCTTTCGAGAGCGATGCAACAATTCCCTCAACGACAAGCTGGGGCGAGTGAGCAAATGAAGAAAAACTCACATCAACCGGCAACCCCTTGCGAATACTGTCAATAAGATGCGGAGCAACCTTGGCATCAATAAGCAGTCCCTCATTGAGCGGCACAATATCCATCATCTTCTGCCCAGGCTGAATCACAGCGCCAACCGTCTGCACCTGCAAACCAACCACCTGTCCTGATGCCGGTGAACGCACCTCGGTATCAGCAAGCTCAGCCGCAAGTGCCCTGCTCTTTTCAGCATCCGCCTCCACTTCAAGCTGAACCTGCGCCAATTGTGATGCCGTACCACTCTTGAACTCTGCTATCTTAAGTTCCAACTCGTGCATTTGGCTCAAGGGAGCATATCCCTCTTTCACCAAAGATGATATAGCCACAAGTTGACCATTAAGAATTTTCAGCATAGTCTGACGCGACGAGAAGAGCTTTTTCTGATTATTCATATTTTGTTCGGCCAGCTTTCTCTCAGAATTGCGTAACAAATCAGGATGAAAGGTAATTGATGATGCTCCTCCCATCTCCGCCTGGAGCCGATCTGCAGTCGCCCGCATACCGATGTAGTGCTGGTGAATTTCGTCATATCGGGCTCTTGCGGTCTGACTGTCCAGCGTGATAAGAATATCACCCTCCTTAACGATCTGACCCTCCCTGACGTGAACATTATCAATTCTGCCTCCACGGAGATTTTCAACCACCTTCCGTTTTGTGGCAATACTCACCAACCCCTGACAAGGTACCCCTTCATCAAGAGGCGCAAAAGAGGCCCAAAGCAGAAAACCGCCAAATCCAACAAGCAAAATCCAAATACCAAGCCGAACAGGACTACGGGTATCACGATACTCGTTTCCCGTACCTCCCGCACTATTTTTGGCAGGAACAAGCTGGATTTTAGCCATAACATCACGAATATTCATCACTCTGCTTTAAACATTTGATAAAATAAACATCAATTTGACTGATATTTATGCGTTCTTTGCACTTTCGGCACGCATAGCGGCCAATACTTCATCACGAGCTCCACATCTGACAATGCCTCCCCCCTGCATCAAAACCACAAGATCTGCCACAGCAAGAACGCTTGGCCTGTGCGTCACAAGAATAACTGTTTTACCCTCCTTCCTTAAATTTTTTACCGCTTCAAGCAGAGAGCGCTCACCAGCATCGTCCAGGTTTGCATTAGGCTCATCAAGAACAATAATGGCGGGTTTACCATACAGTGCACGGGCAAGTCCAAGACGCTGCCGCTGTCCTCCGGAAAGCATCCCTCCAGCTTCTCCAATCGGAGTATCATAGCCACGTGGCAAACGTAAAATCATCTCATGAATACCTGTACTCTTTGCCGCCTCTATAACTTTAACAGAGTCAATTTCAGCAAAGCGTGCAATATTTTCAGCGATAGAGCCTTCAAAAAGTTCAACATCCTGCGGAAGATACCCAATATGTGGACCAAGCTCCATCCTGTCCCAGCTCTCAACTGGTTCACCATCAATAAGCACTTGACCGGTTCGTTGTGGCCACACACCAACAATACAGCGAGCCAAAGTCGACTTTCCTGAACCAGATGGCCCCAATACAACAGTCACCTTTCCAGCAGGAAACATCGTTGTGATAGAATCAAGAATTGGAGTCTGTCGTCCTTCCACGGTAGCGGTCAACCCCTCAAGCCGTATTTCACCAAAAGGATCCTGATGTTTTGCTCCCGCCAATCGTTCCGGGAAATCCTCAAAGAGTTTTTCGAGACGCATAAATGCCGTTCGGGCTTGAACGAAGGGTTTCCAGGTGGCAACAACAAGATCGAGAGGCTGAAGCGCTTTCGACATCAGTACATTGGCGGCTATCATCGAACCTACTGGCATCTTGCCGTCAATAACCAAAAATGCGCCTGCTCCCAATGTCAATGACTGCATGCTGTAACGCACAAATTTGGCAAATGATTGCTGGCGATGCTGGCGATCAAGTGATGATTCTGCCGCTGCAAGAGATGCATCATGTAAGATGAACCACTGTTTCCGTAGATTTCCACCCATACCCATCGCATGTATAGGTTCAATATTGCGAAGCTTGCTTTGCACATAACGATAGCTGTCATTTCCCGACTCTGCAGCCTTCTCAATTTCTCTGACGGAAAGTCTGTGGGTCTGCCAGGTAACCCCAAGTTGGATAACAGCAAATAAAATTGAGAGAAATCCCAGAAATGGACTCAGCAAAAAAATAACGGCGATGTAAATCGGAGTCCATGGGGTATCAAAAAAAGCAATAATGCCGTTGGAGGTCAAAAACTGGCGGATATTTGTCAAATCAGAGAATGCCTCAGTAACATTGCGTCGAGTCTGATTCAGATATGCCTCAAAACTTGCCTTAAAAACCAGCGAGTTCAGCGCTTCGTCAAGACGGACTCCTGCCCGAACCATAATGCGCGACCGGAGCCATTCGGCAAATGCCATCACTGCATAGAACAAGACCAGAAACATGGTGACCATAAGAAGGGTCAGCTCACTGCCACTCTTCATAACACGGCCATAAAGCTGCAACATGTAGATTGTCGGTGTCAACATCAGCACATTGGCTATGAGGCTGAATATACCAACCCAGACAAACTCTCTTCTAAACTCCCAGAGTTGTCGGGAAAGTACACTACGATCAAAAAATTCAGGTTTCATGAGAATCTTTTTGCTGATAAGTATTAGCCCTGGGGCCTTGAAATTGGAGGAGGCTGACCCGCCGGTGGCGTCTGAAGTGCCTCCATAACCTCCTTGCAAGTGCCAAAGCGCTGTACCTGACCATCAACAAGAACAAGCATATGCTCTATAGCGCCAAGAATATTAAGGCGATGGGTAATAACTATCACCGTAGAGCCATTCTGTCTCAACTGCATAACAGCATTAATCAGGGCAGCATCACCAGCTTCATCAAGGCTGGCATTTGGCTCATCAAGCACCACAAACTTGGGCATATCATAAACAGCCCGGGCAAGAGCCACACGCTGCCTCTCACCTCCGGAGAGAAAAGAACCATCATCACCGATCTGGGTAGCGTACCCATTGGAAAGCTGGTCAATAAGTGAGTCAAGTCCAACCATCCGACACGCCGCATTCACTTTTTCTTGATCAGGTTCACCAAAACGTGCCACATTTTCAGCAATCGTGCCCTCAAACAACTCGACATTCTGTGGCAGATAACCAACGTGACGACCAAGCTCCTCCTTGTCCCACTGATAGATATCATTCCCGTCAAGCCGAACCTTTCCCTGCAGTGCAGGCCATATTCCCACCAGCAATCGTGCGAGGGTAGTTTTTCCTGATGCCGAGGGGCCAACAATTGCAAGTGAACCTCCCGGAGCCACTCTGAAATTTACCCCTTTTATAATCTGCACCGGACTTCTTGGAGCACCAGCGATAACACCCTCAACCGAAAGCTGACCAACAGGGGCTGGCAATGCCATCCCCTTTTGCGGCATTGGAAGTTCACGGAGCAATCCTTCAAGACGCCCGTACGATTCAAGAGCACCCTCCACCTGACGCCAACCTCCTATAATCTGTACAAGCGGAGCAAGAACCCTCCCTCCAAGAATCGACGCAACAATCATTCCTGAACCATGTATCTCCCCTTTGAGCGTCAGCCAGCAACCCATTCCAAGCAAGAGGGAGCTCAAAAGACTCTGAACCAGCTTGGAAAACGCTGCATTGGTACCTGCATGATCAGATGCCTCAGCCTGCTGCATCAAAAACTCCTGCTGAAGAGCTATCCAGCGTTTATGAATATGAGCAAGCATTCCCATCGATTCAATGACCTGCGCATTGCGAATCACTCCATCAGCATAGCTCTGTGCTCCAAGAGCACTCCGGTTAGCCGCCAACAGTGGGCCACGGATTCTGCGTTCATTAAAAAAACCAATCCCAAACTGCACCAGAGCGCCAGCAACGGCAAACCAGCCCAGAGATGGTGCCATCAAAAAAAGCAGTATAAGAATAAGCAAGGCAAGGGGAGTATCGATGACGGCGAGGAGAGCAGAAGAGGGGAGAAAGTCACGAATAATCTTGAGATCACGCAACGCCTGGGCACCTGCACCAGGAATATTTTGAAGACGCGCAGTAAATATGGCAGAAAACACATTCTCCCGCAGAGACTTGTCGAGCACTACACCTGCATCGTGCATCACCTGCCTGCGCACCCACTCCAAACCCTCAAGCAGGAGATAGATCCCAACAACAAGGAGGGTAAGCATAAGGAGGGTTACGTGGCTTCGACTGTTGACCACTCGATCATAAACCTCCATCATATAGGCGCTTGGAGCCAGCACAAGAACATTGACAACAAGGCTGAAGTAAAACGTATGTAACGCAAAGGGGAACAACGATGCTACGGCATCTTGCAATGGGGATTTTACTTTAACACCTTTCACAAACAGCTAATCTTATATAATGATTATACAACGAATATTCATCGTCAAATTCAAAAGGTCTTAAATTAACACTTTTAAGCGTTATTTATCAATCACTTCCTGAAAAACCCCTTAAACACCACCGAAATCGGTCTTTTCTTCCTGATGACTGCAGGCCTCCAGAGTTCCTGAACTTCATAAAAGCAGGCACTTTTTGAATTGATCACACAATATAGCGCGACAATTTAAACAAACTATCTCGGGTTCCTTGATCCATACCGTAGCGATGCTCTGAGATCAAAGAACTTCTGCTGGCTGTTTTACAGGAAGGGGCACCTTTTTTGGCTGAACTTCTTTACGTTTATTATACCGTTTCTCCCAGTTCTGTATGGAAATTGCATGAAATGCTCCAGTCCCTGTTGTAACACCAGTAATTTTAAGAAAACGACCAGGAGCAATCCTGGTCTTTGGCCGTAACTCAGCGTTGCTGAAATCAACACTCCAGAGACGTTGCTGAAAGTCTTTCAGTACAAAAATATGTGCCACCTTGTCAATCTGAATAACCTTTCCACCAAGCAATCCTTTACGGGCATTCGTCCAGCGCTGCTCGTTGGCATATATCAGGCTGTTGTACATCCTGACATTCTCTATGAGATAACGGTGGATATAGCCACCAACATCAGTAGCGTTAAGACAAAGGCTGAACAAAAGACTTGCCAAAAGTGAGCTGGCAATCACTTTTGGGGCAGAGTAACGATACCCTTTTTTCGTATGCCTGAATCCAAAAAAAGCTACAAGCGTAAAGAGCAGAAGAGCAGCAAGCCATACATAAGGAATGCTGTTGATAATATCAGCAATAAACGGACGTTCAATAAATAACTGCTGAATAGTATCGTGATCAACAGTAAAATCGTTATCAAAGAAAACATAAAAAGCCGTCGCCATGGCAATACCACCAGTTACCACCGACAGGGCAGCAAGCAGCCAGAAACTGAAGCGTTTAAGGAAAACACGCCATCGCGGAATCAATACCGCTCTCCTTTTTTCTATCTCCACCAGAACTGGCAGAGATTTTCTATTTTGCATTAATTACCTATTGATAACTCTTTTCTAAATGGATTTTTATCTTTTTCTTGGCACGGTTAATAAGTGTGGCAACGGTACCTTGAGGAATCAGCAAAATGTCAGATATCTCCTCATAGCTTTTCTCTTCAAAAAATTTCAATACAATAACATCCCGATATTTTGGCTCAAGCCGATCAAGAGCCGCCTGTATTTCCTGGGCAGTATGCTGCTCTCTCTCATGGGCAATCGCGTCAGCATCATCAGTAATATTTTCAAAAAAACCAAGAAGCTCATCCTTGGTTAGTACGCTCGGCCTTCTCTTTTCCTTTCTAAAATAACTGACTATTTCATTATGAGCGATTCTGTATATCCATGACGAAAACTGGAGAAATGGATCATATTCGTTGAGATGGATGTATATTTTGATAAAAATTTCCTGAAGTAAATCATCTGCGGCAAAAGAGTTTTTACACCCTAAACGAACAATGTAGCGCAAGAGAGGCGCTTGATATCGAAGAACTATAGCCGCAAATGACTGTTTATTTGCAATTGCCCTGGCAACCAGCTCCTGATCGGAGGCAGTATTGAGCTGCTCTCTATGGGTAAATGTTTCGGGCATATTATATTTCTTTCCTGTTTTGAGCGAGCACAACGGCCGTACACTGCACAGCAACCTTAAGCAGCAATATCGCCCCCCCTTGAAGCACGGAAAAATTATTACAAGCTCATACAGATCAACTCCAAAAACCCAATCCTGTTCATGATAAAAATAACCTGCGTTCCCCTTCACGACGGGCTGTCAAACCATCAAGCACCTTTCCCAGAGCCTTGTTCCATCTGAGAAACTCATCCGCCGCGCCCTGTTTATCGTTTGCGTTAAGTTTGGCAAGCAATGTTGAACTCTTTAGTGAACCTGCCCCAAGATTAAACGCAAAACAGACCAGAGCATCAAACATCCCCTGCGTCATGGGATAAGTAACCAATTCATTCACCGATTTCTCGAAACGCTCAACATCCTTGAGCAGCAAAGCCTCCGCCTTGCTGTTGTCAATTTTCAAACCAGACTTTACATCATCACCAGTATGGCCATACCCAATCGTCAACTTCCCACCCGGACATACATAAGCCTCAAGACGCAACCCCTCATGCTTGCGAATAAGGTCAAGTCCATTTTCACCGATTTTCATCATGGCTGCAAAAGTTACTTGTTAAAGGAAAAAACGTTTCATCTGAAAACCAGAGGTAACTCACTCAAGAGAGCTCCCCATCCTCATATTTCAACAATCAAATTTCCCCGTTATTGCACGGAATTCGTTACACGGAAAAGCGGTTTCTAACAAGCACGGGCTACCTATCACCAACAGCCCCATGCTTGTTTCGGATAAGCTCAACAAGCTCTGCAGTGCGTAATGCCTGCTTTTCAACCGCTTCGGCAAGGCGCTCCATATCTGAGCGTCGCGTCCGTTCAGTCTGGGTATCGAAAAGAATGGGTTTCTGGAACCCTTCCGACAGCCTGAAAATATGGATACAGAGTTTCAAAATAACGACGTAGAAAACTGGCAACAGATATTCACCAAAAATGACCGACATCTCCACATAATGCTGCGCGAGAGCTTCCCATTTTGCAGAAAAAAGTAGATCCCATTTTGTAAAAAAATAGAGATAGACAACCGGATGAAAGATGAGAAGAAGCCGCATAATTTTCGACTGCCGCTGGTTGGGCTGTACACTCTCATACTTTGAGAGCAGCCATGGAAAATGGCCAACAAGCATGGCAGACCTTCGATCGTTAAGATAACGGGCTCCCTCAAGAGCTGACTCAATAAAGGATGAGACCTGTATCAGCAGCACAATAGAGAGGATCATGGCAAGAAAAGAGTAGCTGAGCTCATCAAACTTGAACGACCCGGCAAGATATGGCAAGGTAATGGTTTTTGGCTTGATAACGATAAAGAGAAAAGCGATGCCTGCCAGCAGCAGCGACAAAGTATGAAGCTTGCGAGCATGGCGAAGGCTTTCGAGCACAGCCTCAGCACTGGCACCCTGCATGGAATTTCCGGGCGGATCAATCCTCAACAGGGCAGCAGAGTCGGTAACCGGCGAGTAGAGACCATTGACACCGACATCGCACCCCAAAACATTATCATATTTCGTAAAAATATCAATGGTGCTCTTGCTGAAATTCACACCGCTGAGGTTTGCCTTGCTGAGGTCTGTTCCGCGCAGATCAGCACCACCAAGATCCGCCTCAGCAAGATTCACGCCTCGCAGATCAAGAGCCGCAAGCGAGGCGTCATGAAGATCAGGCCGGATTTCAGGATGGAGCTGACGCCACTCATTCCATGAGCTGGCACCCTCTTTGAGTAGACTCAACTGTTCAGAATCAGCCATAGCTCGTTATGTCGGGGACATTTCAAGCATTCTCCTGATGGATCCAAGAGCTGCACAACGAAGCTGTTCATCGACAATAATCTCCGGCTTGCGGTTCACCATGCACTCATAAAGCTTTTCAAGGGTGTTTTGCTTCATTTGCGTACAGACTCCCCGGGGATTATCCGACTCCTTTGGTGCCATCATAAAGATTTTTTTGGGGGAACGCATCTGCATCTCATAGAGAATTCCCGGCTCAGTCGCCACAATGAATTTTTTCACAGGACTTGAAACCGTGTAATCAAGGAGCGCCCTGGTTGAGCCAACAAAGTGTGCATGACGCAGCACCTCGTCTTGGCATTCAGGATGGGCGATGAGCTCTGCATCGGGATGCTCAGCAAGAGCCATAAGCATATACTCTTCTGAAAAATCGTCATGAACATAGCAATATCCTTGCCAGAGCGCCATCTCCCTGTTGCACTTTTTGGCGATATAGGCACCAAGATTTCTGTCAGGCCCGAAAATAATCTGCTGCTTCGGGGGAATCTGGCGAATGATATGTTCGACATTGGAGGAGGTACAGGTAATATCCGAGAGCGCCTTGATCTCGGCAGTCGAATTGATATAGGTGATGACAATTGCGCCAGGGTGCTGTTCCTTGAATCTCCTGAACTCATCTGCAGGACAACTATCAGCAAGAGGGCAGCCAGCAAAAGCATCAGGCATCAGCACCTGTTTGGCGGGATTGAGAATTTTTGCGGTTTCCGCCATAAAATAGACACCGGCAAAAACAATGACATCCGCATCATTTTTTTCGGCTGCGCGCGCCAGCGCAAGACTATCGCCAACGATATCTGCAGCCTGTTGTACTTCAGGAAGAGTATAGTAGTGGGCAAGCACAAGGGCATTCATCTCTTTTTTAAGAGCACTGATTCGCTTGAAAAGCTCCTCATGTATGGAAGTCCCTACACTGATTGATGCTGAAGCTCTGATCATTGATTATGTGAAAAAGTTACAAACAAAGGGAGGTGAAATTTCCCTACCGGAGGTAATAGTCCAGATCATCATCATCCCTTATCAGAAGCAATATCGCTGAATTTGGAACAATAATATATCGCTCATCTTCATACTCAATCTCATAAGAGCTGTTCTGGATAAAAATCGCCATATCACCCACTTTTGCCTGAAGCGGAATATACTGAGCGACTGAAACTCGCTCTTTCCAGGGCTCATCAGACTCGGGTGGTGGCCCTACAGGATAACCTGGTCCGGTTTTAATAATGTAGCCAGTCTGGATTTTCTCTTTTTCCTGAACACCCGGAGGAAGATAAATGCCCGATTTTGTCCTCTCGCCAAGAGATTTTGGTTTGATTAATACTCTATCGCCGACAACAATAAATTTATCTGTTATATTTGCAGGAGCCATCTTATTAACTTTTTTTTAAATAACTTAGCATTTAAGAAAACCGTCAACGGTAACAACGGCGGAGCAGATTATGCAAAATTCGTCAGTTCACGGCGGGTATGATTGGTTAAGATAGTGAATGAATGTTCCATTGCAAACGTATTACCTCCGCTCCTCTTTCCCTGGCGCCCGGCTTCAGCACCTGCCTGTTGCTCACGTGCTCGGCACCAGTCCAAGAAGAGCTACGGGATGCAAACAAAGCGTCCTGCCGGAGTACCGGCAAGGCGAATGAAGATCGCTACACCACAAGGGCACTGCATACAGCATTTTCTTTGTATGTCCATGAAAACATTCGTAAATTTACCTAGGGAATTAAGTAAATCTACGAACGATGAGCTATAAACTTGAAATCCAAAAGAGTGCAGATGAGCTAGTGCAAATCTACACTGAGCTGGAAGAGGCAAATAAAAAACTGAAGATGCTTTTGTCTGGTGAAGAGCAAGATGAAGCCAAACTTCTGCTACAAACAAGAGAGGCAAGCCGAAAAATTGCGGAATTAACCGCAAAAATTGTGACCATTCTTGATAAGCGGTAGAAAATCAGGTTGAGTACACTGACCGAATCTGAACCACTCTTTCGTTGTGACACAAGTCAATAGCCGAAAAAAAACATAGCCCAAACCCAATAAATATTTTATAACCAACCTCAACACCCTCTTCAAGTCAGGGGGGGCTCCCCATAAGTCCTATTCCTCCCATAACTCCCATCAAAACGCATTTCCTCTCCAACTCCATCTCAATCTTCTCATCAAATAACGGCATCAGTCGTGGGTTCGAACCGTGTAATTCGTGGCGGGAGCTGGAACAACACTGCCGGGAACTGTCGGTCGGCCAGTCGCAACAACAACACCCCCGACAACCGGAACAACAACATTGGCTTCCGCCTGGTCTTCGTCCCGTAGCTCAAAAGCAAAGTCGGATGACTGCCTCTGAACAGATTGATGACCCCGCCCCTGTCTTGTTTCAGGGCAAAGAGCGCCACACACCATGCCCGGCATTGGCAGGACGAGCCGGATAGCCGTTTCTATGGTGACGGGCATTTGTTTTTGTTAATTTGATTACTTTAACGTCAACAACCTCAGAACACTATTATTACAATCCCAAAGGTCAGTGTGTTATGGTTCCTCTATCTTCAGTTTACGAACGCTTTTCTCTTGACGCTTTAACTGGTGATGAACTCGACTCCTACTATGTTGATGCGTTTGAAGGAAGGGGCGGTAACCCGATCAAATCACTTAAAAGACGATTGCTCGACAAGCCGGATGGAGAGCTGCAAATCCTTTTCTCCGGTTATCGCGGTTGCGGTAAAAGCACTGAACTGAATAAACTGCAGAGAGAAATCAGTGATGATTTCATTGTGCTCAATTTTTCGGTGCTTAAAGAGCTTGATCCGGTGAACATCAACTATGTTGAGCTGTTTGTGATTACCATGGAAAAGCTCTTTGATGTTGTCGGTCAGTACAACATCAGGATTAATCCTCAGTTGTTCAAGAGCGTCAGCGAATGGAGCCGTTCCGCTGAAATCGAAGAAATCAGGAAATTGACAGGGGAGGCCTCACTTGAAGCTGGCGCGAAAGCAGAGGTGAGCGTACCGCTTTTTGCACGCTTTTTTGGTAAAATGCGGGCTGCGGCCAATGCGAGTTTTTCAACAAAAAAGACCATTATCGAGAATATCGAGCCCAGGTTATCGGATCTTGTCAGCCACTGCAATGACTTGATCCGTGAGGTCAAGAGCAAGTTGCCTGACATCGACAAAAAAGGGCTGATAATAATTATCGAAGATCTTGACAAGTTGAGTCTTGAGAAAGCTGAAGAGCTTTTTTTCAACCACAGCCATATTCTCAGTACTCTGCAAACCCATGTTATTTTTACCTTTCCGATCTCCCTCCGTTACCATCACAAATCAAGGGTTATCACAGGCAATTTTGATCTGGATTTCGAGCTGCCGATGCTCAAGGTGCGCGACAAGCAAGGGGAACCTTTCACGGGAAGGGATGCCTTGCGCCACATCATAACGCGCAGGATAGGTGAGGAGTGTTTTGATCCTCCCACGCTGGTTAATGAATTCATCGATAAAAGCGGCGGTTGTATACGCGATCTTTTTCGCATGATTCGAGATGCTGCCGATAATGCGCTCAATCATGAACGATCCCTGATCGCCAAAACCGATTATATTAAAAGTTTTTACAGTCTTCGCAAAGATTACGAAAACACCATTGCCGAAAAACGGGTGAATAATGAAGTTGTTACCTCTGTTGAGGAGTATTATAAAACCCTGATCGCCGTTGCATTAAGCAAAACAAAAAAGGTGGACAATACCGGAGCTGCGCTTGACTTGCGCCAAAACCTCTGTATTCTTGGTTATAACGACGAGGGGTGGTGCGATCTTCATCCGGTTGTCCGCAGTATTCTGGAAGAACGTAACATGATTCCTGGAGCCGATGAAAGCAGAATCGAATGAGTATTCCGAAAACATCACTATTGCCGAGCGCTTCTTTCTGAAAACCAAACGGGGTGGTTTTTTATTTGCCGTTACCAATGACGAGTTTCTTCAGAAGGAGATCAACGCAACGCTTCGGTTCCGTTTGTATGGCCAAGGGAAAACTATCCGTATCCATGATTGGGAGAGTGGTGGTGAAGCTCTTCATCCGGCTGAGCAGTTGCGTCTCCTGAAAAAAAATTACCCCGATACCGCCGGATTTATTTTAACCGGCCTTGATTCTGCGCTTGAAAAAAATCCGAATCTTCTTGTACAGCTTAATTTTGGTCGAGAGGCGCTCTCTGCTTTTGGTATACCACTGCTCTTTTGGCTGAACAACACTTCATTGCAGCGGATCAGCTTTGAAGCTATTGATCTCTATAACCAGCGTGCAAGCGCCAATCTCTATTTTGAGCAGTCGTTTGCAAGTACTGATCATATACCGCCCTCTGTTGCTCAGAAAACGCTACACGGCAATCAAAATCTGCGTTCAAATGAAGCGAGACTGAAACTGTTGGAGCAGCAGCTTCACGAAGCTGAAAAAAATAAGCGCAACCCTGCTGACATTGCAAACACAATTGTTCTCGAACTCCTCCCGCTGTATACTGAAATTTCTGGCGCAAAGCAATCGGCGCAGTCGCTGATTGATCGATATTATAATAAGTTTGATCTGGAGAAACCGGAACAGTGCATTGCTGTAGCAGAGGCTTTCAATGTTTTGGGAAAGGTTGACAAAGCCCGTTTTTTGATTGAAAAGGCTTTGTTACGCTACCGTGAGCTTGCCCGGGAGAGTCCCCTGGCCTATCGCTTTTTTATTGCAAAGACGCTCAATAAATTCACAAAATTACAGGTAGCCCGGAACGAATTTACAGCAGCGGAACAAGGATATCAGGAGGCACTGGAAATTTACAGGGAGCTTGCCTCTCTGTCGGATGTTGCCGCGACGCTGGTTAATCTGGCAAATCTACAGGCAGCCCGGAACGAATTTGCGGCAGCGGAAGAAGGATATCAGGATGCACTGGAAATTTACAGGAAGCTTGCCTCCCTGCCCGAGGTTGCCGCAACCCTAAATTATATTGCAGATTTACAAACAATGCAGAACGAAAACAGAGCAGCGGAACAAGGCTATCAGGAGGTGCTGAAAATAACTGGTGAGCTTTCCGGAGCGGTTACCTGGCTGCATGTTTCGGACTTCCATCTTGGTGATGACGCTCCATACGATCAGGTGGTTATTCTTCGCTCCCTTGTTGAATCAGTGCAACGGTTCAGGCAGGAGGGTCATAGTCCCGACCTGATATTTGCAACCGGTGATATTGCCAGGAGTGGTAAAGCCAGAGAGTATGCCATTGCAACAACATTTTTTGAGGCACTGCTCGATGCAGCAGGGCTTACCAGAGATCGTCTGTTTATCGTTCCCGGAAACCATGATGTTGACCACAAGATGGGCAAGGGCCTTGCCAGAACACTCGACAGCAATGGAGATGCCGATGAGTACTTTGATCCTGAAACTCCAACTCCACATCTGAGTCAGAAGCTGCATGCGTTTGCCGCCTGGTACAATGACTATTTCAACCGCATCCGCTCATTTCCCGGCAGCACAACCTGCAGTCCGGTAGAAGTTGTCTCAATCAGGCAGAGCAAGGTTGCGATTCTGCCTCTGAACAGCGCACTTTTCTGTATTGGTGAAGACGATCATGAAAAACTTTTCCTTGGCCGACGCTGCCTCGATGAGGCAAACAAGGAGTTAGTGCAGCGTAAAGCCGACCTGACCATTGCCCTGATTCACCATCCGCTTCACTGGTTAAATCCGGTTGAGCAGGGAAACATCAGGGCAACGCTTGAAGCATCGGTTGATGTGCTGCTTCAGGGCCACTTCCATCAGGTGGTGACAGAAAAAATTGTTGCGGCAAATGGCGGCTATCTGAAGCTTGCTGCCGGAGCCTCATATCAGACACGGAAATATCCAAACAGCGCCATGTATGCCACCTTCTATGGCAATCAGGTAACCATCTTTCCGATTCGATATGAGGAGACGCCTCGCGAAGAGTGGACGCTTGATACCAGCGTTTTTCCATCCCCATCGTATATCGGGAGCTTTGTTATGCCGGGCCGGACGATTTCCGGTTCAGCACCACCACCCGCCAAACTCCATGCAAAAGAGGCTGAACGCTACCGGAACACCTTGAAAGAGGAGCTGGGTTATATCAGAATGCTCGGTTTGCCGAGTGTCGAGAGTGTCAAGGTCAACCTCGATGATGATACCTTTGTACCGCTGCGTTTTTCAAGGGGCCAGGAGCCTGACCGCTCTTCCGAAACGAGAGGTATGCCGCAGGAGTCTGGTGACAGCGATATTCTCACTCCCGACAAAGTGATGCGGGAGGCCTTCAGGGTGCGTCGGATGCTGCTTGTTATCGGTGACCCTGGCGCAGGAAAAACAACGCTGCTCAAGTATTATGCACTGTGTGCGCTTGAGCGGGATCGCTCCGAAAGGCTTGGCTTCCCGGGGATGGTCAATGTTTTTTATCTGCCTCTGCGTGAGCTTCGCCGTCAGGAAAACGGGCGATATGAGTCGCTGCCGGCAAGCCTTGCATTGTGGAGTGAAAAGCACCACAACCCTCTTGATGCAGCAGTGTTCATTGAGTGGCTGCAGGCGGGAACATCTCTTGTGTTGCTTGACGGCCTCGATGAAATCAGCAGCAGGGAAGAGCGAATCAAGGTGTGCCAGTGGATTGATGCAGCATGGAGTGGTTTCAGCAAGGCCTGTTTTGTGGTGACATCACGGGCGACAGGCTACCGCAAAGATGAGGGAATTGAGCTTGAGGCAGACTACGAACGGGCTGACGTGCAGGATTTCACCAAAGAGCAGCAGGAGAGCTTTTTAAAGAACTGGTTCAGAGCGGCTTTTTTGAAGGAGCCCAATGATGAGGGGTTGATTCATCAGGAGTGGCAGCGACAGCAACTGGCAAAGGGAGCTGAACGAACCCTCAAAATGATTGCATACCTGAACGCCCCAAAGAACAAGGGGTTGCGCCAACTGGCCTCCGTGCCGATGATTCTGCAGATCATGGCGATTCTGTGGAAAAACAGTGATTTTTTGCCCGAGAGTCGTGTTAAACTCTACAATGCGGTGCTCGATTATCTGCTTGAACTCAGGGATAAACGCCGTGAGATTACGGTGCTGATTCCGGCAACACGTGCCCGCATGGTGCTTGGCCCGCTCTCCCTCTGGATGCAGGAAGAGCTGAAAACGGATGAAGTAAGTAGGAATGCCATGCAGGTAAAAATGCAGGAACGGCTTGATGTGTTGAGGGAGAAGAACTATACCCCACCCACTGTTGAGGAGTTCTGCAATCATCTGATGAACCGTGCAGGGTTGCTGGTGGAGTATGGAAACAATGCATACATGTTTCGCCACAAATCGTTCAGGGAATATCTTGCCGGTGTTGAACTGGTCAAAAAGGTAGAGCGAAATCTCGACAGCCTGATTCTCGGTTTTGGCGACGACTGGTGGGAGGAACCGATCAAATTCTTTCTTGCCCAGCAAGATGAGGAGACATTTGATCTCTTTATGGAAAAACTTTTTGACTCACCTCTCAGTGCAGTGTTTACGCTGAAGCAGCAGTTGCTCCTGCAGACCATCATTGAAGAAGCACCGCTGAAAAAGGTTGATGCTCTCTGCAAGAAGCTTCTTGATCCGTCAAACAGCTCAGAACGTCAGAGGGTCATTCTCGATTGCCTCAAAGCTATCGGAAAATCGGATGCTCTTGATGCCTTGCAGCAGTTCATGGCCCAAGGCCTTGCCAAAAACGAAGATGTTGCCGGTCGGGCCAATGAAGTGATCAGCGCTCTCGGAGGTCAAATTATTGTTGAAAATATAAAACATGGTAAAGTGGTATCGTCAGGGAGTATCACAATCAAAAATTTTCGGCCATCCTCACGAAATCATTTGGAACAGAATGCGGAGTATATCCTGATACCGGGAGGGAGCTACCTTTACTCAAAGACAAAAAAGAAAGAGCATGTTCCGGATCTCTATGTTGCCAAGTATCCTGTAACCAACAAGCTCTACCGATCATTCATTGCTGCAATTGGGGATGCATCAGGATTCAAGGAAAAGCTCAACGAAATTGCGCAAAACAACAGATGGGATACCGAATTTGCCAACTATCTCAAAAAGGGCCAAAACGACTTTGCCACTCTGTTTCGTTCAACCTATGATGAAGATCGAAAATTTGGCGGCGATGATCAGCCGGTTGTTGGCGTTTCCTGGTATGCAGCCCAAGCCTACGCACTCTGGCTTTCACAGCTTGAAGGTAAACCGGAATCTTACCGCTTACCGAATGAAATTGAGTGGGAGTGGGCCGCAGGAGGCAGGCAGGGTGATGCTGTGCAGGAAGTCAGAAAGTACCCCTGGCCAGACGATAAGGGTGAACCAACACCAAAACTGGCCAACTTTGGTATGAATGTGGGCGCAACAACACCCGTCGGCAGCTATCCAGAAGGGGTAACCCCTGAAGGATTGTATGATATGGCGGGAAACGTCTGGGAATGGACGGATAGTTGGTGGGATGATTCCGGTTCGCGCCGTGTACTTCGTGGCGGGTGCTGGCACGACGCTGCCGAGTTCTGTCGGTCGGCGTATCGCCGCAGCGACACCCCCGTCCGCCGGAACTCCGACGTTGGCTTCCGCCTGGTCTTCGTCCCGTAGCTCAAAAGCAAGGTCGGATGACTGCCTCTGAACAGATTGATGACCCCGCCCCTGTATTGTTTCAGGGCAAAGAGCGCCACACACCATGCCCGGCATTGGTAGGACGAGCCGGATAGCCGTTTCGAAGATTGAATGTGGACCCCAGAGATGAATATTCTCATTCTCTCCTTTGCGGAAGAAGAATTTGCTGAGGCCGTGGATTATTACAATGAACAATGCCCACGACTCGGTTATGAATTTGCCGCTCAATCGACGTATGTCGCAACCATCACAGCCCGCGCCTGGTCGCTTCAGACTTCTCCGACATAACTTTTTTATAGAATGCAATAAAATCAACCGGAGAACGATCAACAAGAAACCCATACTCCCCCGCTTGAAGTTACAACTCTATCTTTGCACGAATAGTATTAGCGAGTGCCTTTATCCGCTTATTCTCCACCCTTGCCTCAGATGTCTTAGGATTGATATGCAAGAACATACCAAGCTTGTGAAACCGTGTCAACTTTCCCGTATCAGGATGAGGAACAGGAGGATAAATATCAAGGCGCAAAGAGCACAGCAAACCGCACTCAAGAGGGCGTTCTCGTAAAGTAACTTTCATAGTCGTCGCTTGGTCATAGTTATTTTGGTAAACACCATCATTCCTTTCACGGAACAACGGCGGAACAAAAAGTTACAAATCAAAGCGATATAATGAGAGATAAAAAAAAAGTAAAATACCGGAAGGCTAATAAATATGAGGACTTATTTCGCTTCCCTTTTCAGATTTTACCTATTCTTTTCACCGATGGCATTTATCTGTTATATTGGTCATCCTGAGTCGTTTACATTTTCTGCTGGCCTGTTGACCTCTTTCATCTGGTTTCTTTCGCACTCAAACAGAAGAAAC
>SZYA01000007.1 GCA_005843815.1 Chlorobium sp. | reverse complement strand
TCTCGGAACAGGTGGTGGACTTCCTGGAATACCTCTGGCTATCCTTAACCCACTAACAAGTTTTGTTCTTGTCGATGCAACAGGTAAAAAAATAGAGGCATGTCGGGAGATGATCAAGCAACTTGGGCTGCATAATGCGGTGGCAATACATACAAGAGTGGAAGAGATGAAGGGAGTGGAATTTGACACCGTCCTGTCAAGACAGGTTGCACCTCTTGATAAACTCTGCGAATGGGGGGGAAGGCTGCTCAAATCAGAGGGTGTTTTAATCTGCCTGAAGGGAGGAGATCTGGAGGGTGAAATAACTAAAACTCTCGCTTCAAGCAAGGTTCACCATAATTTTCCAGCGACAATTGAGCTACACCCAATTCAGGGAGTCAATCCTTATTTCAATGAAAAAAAGATAGTCATTGCACGGGGAAAAAGGCTCTCCCCATGAAGCAATGACTATCGAAACAAGTGGTGAGTAGCGTCTGTCAGACTGCTGTTTCTGGGGCGGATTCTACGAATTTTTTGGAACCTTTGACACGCTTTGCGCGATCCTGCTTGCCGGTTTTAGGGGCTGATGAAGGCGCTTCGTTGTAATCAACCAACTCAAGGACGGCCATTTTGGCGGCATCACCATAACGCGGCGCGAGTTTAATAACACGGGTATAGCCTCCATTGCGCAACCCTACTTTACCCACTATCTCTTCAAAAAGAATTCTGATTGCCTGCTTGTCGCGGATATCCTTAAAAATATCACGTTGGGCATGAACAGTGCCCTTGCGAGCTTTGGTAATCATTTTTTCGACAACCCTGCGGGTCTCTTTAGCTTTTGCTTCTGTGGTCTCAATACGCTTGTAAACAAGCAGTTGTGTTGACAGATTGCTAAGTGTTGCCTTTCTATGGGCTGCGGTCCTTCCAAGTTTTCTTGCTGGCTTTCCTTTACGCATGACGGTTTTCTGATCTCAAAATTCTAAAAAAAAAGTGGTAAACTCCTCACTTCATCTGATATCTGGTAATATCCATACCAAACCTCAAATCAAACTTTTCAAGCTGCTCTTTCAATTCTGTCAGCGACTTCTTGCCAAAATTTTTGTAGTTAAGCAATTCATCCTCCTTGTGAGAAACAAGTTCACCAATAGTATCAATCTCTGCAAGTCTGAGACAGTTATGTGATCGTACTGAAAGATCAAGGTCTTCGATTTTGGTATGAAAAAGCCTTCGCATGGTCTCAAACTCATCGTCCTGCTGCTTGAACTCCTCCTCAGTAAATTCATCCTCAGTTGGAGAGAAATTTGCAAAAAAAGTGACATGCTCTGTAATGATCTTCCCGGCGAGACTGATAGAGTCATCAGGAGAAACAGAACCATCAGTTTCAACATCAAAAATCATCTTCTCATAATCGGTACGCTGCCCGACGCGGGTATTCTCAACAGTGAACTTTACATTCCTTATTGGAGTATAGATAGCATCAATAGCGATATAGCCAATCGGCATACCTTCAGGTCTGTTTTCCTCAGCAGGCATATAGCCTCGGCCGCGTCCAACGTAGAGGTCTATTTTAAGAGTCACCCCCGCGTTAATGGTGGCAAGATGCATATCCTTGTTCAACACCTCAAACTCACCCTCCTGGGCTATTATATCACCAGCGGTAAAATCCATAGGGCCAACAAGCGTCAATGATGTCTTGCAGTTCCTTTTACATGTTGACTTGAATCGGACTCTCTTCAGGTTCAGTACAATTTCGGGCACATCCTCACGAACACCTTCAATAGCGGCAAACTCGTGATAGACATTTTCTATTTTAATTCCTGTTATTGCAGTTCCCGGAAGTGAGGCAAGCAAAACCCTTCTCATGACGTTTCCGAGCGTCACTCCGTAGCCGCGCTCAAGCGGTTGCGCAATAAACCTGCCGAAACGCTCTGTATGAGTTGCTTCATCCACCTCTATTTTTGCAGGCATCTGCATCTGGTATATCATAATATTTATACCTTAGAATTCATTAAAATCACTTCGAGTACAACTCAACGACTAACTGTTCGTTAAATTGCTCCTGTATATCAACTCTCTCAGGAATACTCAGAAACACAGCTTTCTGGTTTGCTTTATCAACCTGAATCCATGCAGGAATACGAGACTCAGGAGCTTTGTTAAGAGAATCAGTAACAGCTCCCATATTCTTGCTCCTCTGCCGAAACTCAATGATCTCTCCTGGAGTGACGATATAGGATGGAATATCGACCTTCTTTCCATTGATCAAAAGATGACCGTGTGTCACAAGCTGGCGGGCACCAGATCTTGATGGCGCAAAACCCGAACGATATACAACGTTATCAAAACGACGTTCAAGTAACTTTACAAGGTTATCTCCTGTAATACCTCTTTGAGCCACAGCCTTCTGATAATAATTACTGAACTGCTTTTCAAGAATACCATAAAGATATTTCATCTTCTGTTTCTCTCTGAGCTGGAGAGCATATTCAGAAACCTTACCTTTCCGACCCTGCCCATGTTGACCAGGAGGGAACGGGCGTCTTTCGAGATATTTTTCAGCCTTGGGTGCAAGCGCAATACCTAACCTGCGGGAAACTTTTGTTATTGAGCCTCTGAATCTTGCCATATCAATTACTTCATTGAAATTCGATAAATAGTATAAAATCAGACCCTTCTACGCTTTGGCGGCCTGCAGCCATTGTGCGGGAGCGGTGTTATATCCTTGATAGTTCGCACGTCAAGACCTGCCCCCTGCAATGCCCTTATTGCTGCATCGCGACCAGCGCCTGGTCCTTTTATAAAGACATTGACATGTCTCATACCAAGATCATAAGCCTCCTTGGCTGCAGCTTCAGAAGTGACCTGTGAAGCGTAAGGAGTATTCTTTTTAGAACCCTTAAAACCATTCTTGCCAGCGCTTGACCAGGAAACTGTATTTCCCAGAACATCTGTAATCGTTACCATAATATTATTGAAGGAGGCCTTGATATGGACCGCTCCTTCAGGGGTAACCTTTACTTTCTTTTTCTTCCTGCTTATTGTTGCCATGAACTTACATTCTTATAGTAATCGAAGATTATTGCCTGCACTCTACTACTTCTTGACTGCCTTCTTCTTGCCCGCGACTGTCTTGCGCTTACCCTTTCTGGTCCTTGAGTTAGTACGTGTCCTCTGTCCACGAACAGGAAGTGAGCGGCGGTGACGCAAACCCCTGTAACAACCGATATCCATCAAACGTTTAATTGCAGTCTGTTGCTCTCCACGAGCCTGCCCCTCAACTTTGTATTCTTCGGCAATAATCTCTCTGATGGCATGTGCCTCCTCATCATTCAGGTCAGAGATTTTTCTGTCAGGCGCAATACCAGCTTTCTGCAAAATACTTTCTGCTGATGCTCTCCCAATACCATAAACATGCGTCAATGCAATAACTGCATGTTTATTCAACGGCAAATTTACCCCAGCTATCCTCATATTCTCTTTAAAGTTCTATTGTTTTTTTTCTGAAGATCAACCCTGGCGCTGCTTATGGCTGGGATTTACTTTGCAAATTACATATCTTTTGCCTTTGCGCTTAACAATGCGGCAATGCTCACAACGCTTTTTGATAGAAGAATATATTTTCATAATAAACCAGAGATGCAATAATTAATCCAACTCAACCGAAAAGTTAAAAGGTTTCCAATGTAACAAATTATGTTCGTAATACAAACATAACAACCAACAGTTTTATCACTTATTTGTACCGATAGGTAATTCGCCCTTTAGTAATATCATAAGGTGATATCTGGACTTTCACCTTGTCGCCCGGCAAGATCCTGATATAATGCATCCTGATTTTACCGGAAACATGCGCAAGAACCTCCAGGCTATTCTCAAGCCTTACCTTGAACAGTGCATTCGGAAGTGCATCCAGAATAACACCCTCAATCTCAATTGATTCTTCTTTAGCCAAATTGTCTGCTCCCAGGTTTCAAATATATGTTGTAAACGATCAGGAGTTTACACCCTGAAGAAAGGTGCCGGTCAGGATCTCAGCTTTTCCAGACCTAACTACTATCGTGTGCTCAAAATGAGCTGAAGGTTTTCCATCTTCTGTTACGGCAACCCAACCTCCACGCCTGCTGACCGCTTTTCGGGATCTCCCAAGTGCTATCATCGGCTCTATAGCAAGGGTCATGCCTTCACGTAACTTTACACCGGTATTCTTTCTGCCATAATTTGGAACTGCTGGATCTTCATGGAGTTCACTTCCAATGCCGTGGCCTACCATGTTCTCTATAACACTGAATCCATAAGAGTGGGCATAATCCTCAATTGCAGCAGAAATATCATGGAGACGATTTCCAGCAACCGCCATGGCAATTCCTCTGGCCAAACATTCACTGGTTGCATCAACAAGCAGCCGAATCTTTTCGTCAATCACGCCAAGCACAAAAGTTCGAGCAGCATCACCATGATAGCCTCCCTTGTAAACCCCGCAATCAACAGAGACAATATCCCCTTCACGAACAACCCGCTTAACGCTTGGGACGCCATGCACAACCTCTTCATTAATAGATACGCAGAGCGTTGCGGGATAAGGGGTTACATGAGGTTCTCCCTTGGGGACATAATTAAGAAAACTTGGAACAGCATGGTGATCTCGAATATACTCCTCAGCCATGTCATCAAGCAGTTTCGTGGTCATACCCGGCTTTATCTCTTCTTGAAGCAGATCAAGTACCTTTGCAACAAGAGCTCCGGACTCTCTCATCAAATCAATTTCGCGTTCGCTTTTAATCGTGATCATAAGAGTCTCTTACCTGCCCTGCCGGCCCCTTGTTTTACCAGACTTCATGAAGCCATCATAATGTCGCATAAGCAGATGGCTCTCAACCTGCTGAAGAGTATCAAGACCTACACCAACGATAATCAAAAGACTGGTGCCTCCAAAAAACTGGGCAAAACCAGGTGTTACGTTGCCAAACTTCGTAAGAAAAGTTGGAAGAATCGCTATGATTGCAAGAGAAATGGCACCTGGCAGAGTGATGCGTGTCAAAATATTATCAATAAAGTCTGCTGTGCTTTTTCCAGGACGAACTCCAGGAATAAATCCCCCCTGCCGCCGCATGGTATCAGCAACCTCTTTTGGATTAAAGGCTATTGCTGTGTAAAAATAGGTAAAGAAAACAATAATGGTGCCAAACATAAGCGCATACCACCAGGAATCATAAGCAAACAATCCTGATATTCTCTGCATCACCTCATTTTCAGGGAAAAACGAAAGAAAGGTACCAGGAAGAAACATGATGGACTGTGCAAAAATAATAGGCATAACTCCGGCTGTATTAATCTTCATGGGAATATACTGTGTGCTGCCCCCATAAACTTTTCGCCCCACCACGCGTTTTGCATGCTGTACAGGTATTCGCCTCGTACCGACGGTCAGAACCACAACAAAGGCCACTATGGCCGCCATCATGGCAAGAATGATAATTTCTATAATCCAATTCTTACTCCCAAGTGACACAGAGCGAAATTCAGCAACAAGTGACTCGGGAAACCGTGCAAGAATTCCTATCATGATAATGAGGGAAATTCCATTACCGATGCCGCGTTCGGTAATTTTTTCGCCAAGCCACATGACAAAGACTGTCGCAGAGGTAAGAAGAATAACAGCTGAAAGGGTAAAGAAAAAACCGGGATCCGGCACTACTATCTTACCGAAAGATGCAGGACTGGCAAGACTGACACTCACTCCCCATGACTGGAGAAGAGCAATAACAACGGTTCCGTATCGTGTCATTTGGCTGATCTTCTGACGCCCGTCTTCACCCTCTTTCTGAAGCTTCTGAAAATAGGGTGTTACAGCCCCAAGCAACTGAACAATAATTGATGCCGAAATATAGGGCATAATGCCCAATGAAAAAATTGATGCCCTGGCAAAAGCACCTCCCACAAAAAGATCAAACAATCCAAAAAGATCGTTAGAATGGGTCTGTGATGCGCCCGAAACTGCGGCCGCATCAACACCCGGGATGGTTATGTGAGAACCCAGCCTGTAGACAAATAAAAGAAGAAGCGTATAAAGAATCCGCTGACGGAGTTCAGGGATTTTATTAATGTTCCTTATACTTTCTGTAAGCTTCATAGGGTCCTCTTAAAGAATTCAGGCCTTGATTGATTTTTTGGTTCTCTTGACCAATTTTGCTTTTGGCTTCAGAAGAGCCTCTTCGTAAGAAAGGTCGTTAACTTTGCATGCCTCTTCAAGTGTCCGGAAAGCCTTGATCGCTTCACCGCCGGCAGCAATAATTTTTTCCTCTGCACTTTTACTGAATGCATGAGCGGTAATCTTGACAGCGTTAGTCAATTCGCCATTACCAAGAACCTTGAAATAATCTGCATTACTGGCATGGAGAAGTGCTTTAAGATCAAGAACAGTCACCTCTTTCTCAAGAACGCCGTCCTGAATCCATTTATCAATCTGTGAAAGATTGACGGTATTGACCGGTTTTTTATCAATAGGGGTAAAACCAAATTTTGGCAACCTCCGATAAACAGGTACCTGTCCACCCTCAATGATTGGTCTTTTATAGCCGCTTCGTGACTGCTGGCCATTGTTTCCTTTGCCAGCCGTCGTTCCGTTTCCAGAACCCTGACCGCGACCGACACGCTTTTTGTTTTTAACTGCGCCTTTTGCTGGACGAAGTGAACTTAAATCCATGGTTTCAATTCCCGACTTGCTATTAGTAAAAATCCTATATCTCTTCAACCTTTACCAGGTGCTGTACAACCCTGATCTGCCCTCTGGTGCAGGGATTATCCTGCCTGTCAACACTGTAGTTTGGTCTACCAAGCCCAAGGGCCTGAATGGTAGCTTTCTGCTTTTTTGTACAACCAATAACACTACGGAGCTGGGTAATTTTTATTGTTTTCTCACTCATGTTCGTATTTATCTCTTTTAGCTTTCAAAAACCTCTGTCAAGCTCTTTGACCGTCTCTCACCTACATCATAAGCGTCTGACATACTCTGAAGACCCTTAATAGCTGCTTTTACTACGTTATGCGGGTTTGAAGAGCCAAGCGATTTCGTGAGAATGTCGTGAATACCTGCCATTTCAAGAACAGCCCTTACAGCACCCCCAGCAATAAGACCAGTACCGGGTGTCGCCGGCTTCATCATGACCTTGGCTGAACCATACTTAACCACGATTTGATGCGGTATAGTACCTTTTACAATTGGTACCTTGATAACATTCTTCTTGCCATCTTCAATGCCTTTGGCAATTGCATCCTGAACTTCGTTTGCCTTTCCAAGCCCATATCCTACATGACCTTCCTTATCTCCTACAACTACAATGGCGTTGAAGCCAAAACGCTTGCCGCCCTTAACCACCTTGGCAGTTCTGTTGATATGAACAAGCTTTTCCTTAAGATTTAATTCTCCGGGCCTGATAATCTTAGCCGATGTTTTCGCCATTTACTTTCTCTTTGAAACGTTTTTAAAAGATCAGTCCTGCTTCTCTTGCACCATCAGCCAGCGCCTTCACCCTGCCATGATAACGAAACCCATTCCTGTCAAAAACAACAGTGGTTATTCCGGCGGCTAAAGCTTTTTCTGCCAATTGTATTCCGATAATACGGCATAGTTCTGATTTAGATCCCTGAAGAGCCTTATTATCTTTAGACATTGTTGAAACAGCAATAACTGTTCTGCTGGTCTCATCATCTATCAATTGGGCATAAATCTGGGAAAGACTTCTGTAAACACAAAGACGCAGTTTATTTTGTGTACCAATAACGCTGGCTCTGCTTCTATCCTTGATTTTCTGCCTCCTGGAGGCTTTATCGATTTGACTCATTCTTCTTGAACCGTTGAATAATTTAAAACCTAACTACCTGAGCAAACAACACAACTAATTACTTGCCTGCGGCCTTACCTTCCTTACGACGGATAACTTCACCTTCATACTTGATGCCCTTGCCTCGATATGGTTCAGGTTTTCTGAAGGAACGAATCTTTGCGGCGACCTGCCCTACAACCGATTTGTCAATGCCACTCACCAAAATGGTCACCTGATCCGGAACCTCAATTTTAACCTCATCAGGGGCTTTAAAATAAATACTATGAGAATAACCAAGGGTCAATGCAAGAAGATCATTCTTCAGCTCTGCCCTGTAACCAACACCAGCAATCTCAAGTTTCCGAGTAAAACCCTTTGTAACACCTTCAACCATATTGTGTATAAGCATACGGTAAAGTCCATGCTGTGCTTTCGCCTTCTTGCTGTCATCTATCCTGGTCACGATTACGACACCACCCTCTTCAGAAATCCTCACTTGATCAGTTAACCTCTGTTCCAGCGTACCTTTAGGGCCAGAGACTCTTACATTTAAATCAGTTATCTCAATCTTTGCCTGATTAATCAGGGTTATTGGCATTTTTCCTATTCTTGACATGGTATTCTAATGCTCTCTGGCTTGTAAATTAATAAATACGGAAAAGGATTTCACCGCCCACTCCCTGCGCCCTTGCCTCTTTATCCGTTATAACACCTTTTGATGACGAGAGAATGTATAAGCCGAGGCCGCCAAGATATTTTTTAATATCCTTCCCGTCATAAACACGACGACCCGGTTTACTGACCCTTGTGATCTCCTTTATGGCTGGATCACCTTGTGCGGTGTACTTTAGATCAATCCTGAGAAATGGGAATTTTTCTGTAGTTATGATCGTAAAACTTTTAATGTAGCCCTTCTCAACAAGTAGCTGAGAAAGATTTTCCCGGAGTTTAGAGTACGGGACATCGGTCGTCTTATTTTTTGCTCTTCCCGCATTTCTGATACGAGTGATATAATCTGCAATAGAATCCGTTACAGGCATAGCTAACGTTGGTTACTTTCTAAAATGAACAAATACCCTTCTTTGACATGAAAACAAGCGAATTTACCAGCTTGCTTTTTTAACACCAGGAAGCTTTCCTTCAAGTGCAAACTTGCGAAACATCTGCCTGCATAACCCATATTTAGCATAGACACTCCGACCTCTTCCCGTCAGGACACAGCGATTACGAACTCTCGTTGCGGCGCTATCCCTTGGCAACTTTCGCAGTGCTTCATAGTCTCCGGCTTTAACAAGCTCTGCGCGCAAAACTGCATACTTCGCGACAAGCTTGATTCGTTTTTCATTCCTTGCTATAACGCTTTTCTTGGCCATCTGGTTTCTGAGTTATTTAGTTGTTCTTTTTTTTGAATGGCATTCCAAGTTCTGAAAGGAGCACGTAGGCCTCCTCGTCGGTAGAGGCGGAGGTTACAAAACTGATATCCATACCGGATATTCTCGGCACTTTGTCAATATCAATTTCAGGGAAAATAATCTGCTCTCGGACACCTGTTGTATAATTTCCACGACCATCGAAACTGGTATCACTAAGACCGCGAAAATCGCGAATCCTTGGAACGGCAAGACTTACAAAACGATCGAAAAACTCATACATGGCCTTGCGACGAAGCGTTACACGGCATCCAATAGGCTGCCCCTCACGTAATTTAAAGTTTGATATAGCTTTCTTCGATTTACGAATTTGTGGTTTCTGGCCTGTAATAAGAGCAAGCTCCTGAAGAGCTACTTCAAGCAACTTCGGCTCAGCCGCAGCAGCACCAACACCAATATTAATCGAAATCTTTTCTAACCTGGGCACCTTCATGACATTCTTGTAATGAAAGCGCTCCATAAGAGCAGGTGTTACATTCTCTTTATAGAAGGTCTGAAGTCTTGCTACCGAAGGGTTGGCCTGTGTCATCTCTTTACTCTGCTCCATCTTGTTCTTTAATCAATTGATCGGGATGGTCTTGGTCATCCTGACATTTAGTATATAGTATAGGTTTAGCTTTTCTTGACATTGGAAGAGTGTACAGGAAACTCACGCTCAATAATTGAACCTTGAGTCTGACCCTGTGCTGCTCGCGTATGGCGTTTCCTGATATTGACACCTTCAACAATCACCCGACTCTTGGCAGGGAATACTTTCAAAATCTTGCCCTCTTTACCTTTATCATTGCCACTTATAACTACGACCGAGTCGTTCTTTTTAACGTGCAACTTAACCTTTTTGATCCCTGTTTTCATTTTACTTTTATATGATAGTATTCATAAAATCCTGAGCGGGAGACGAGACTCGAACTCGCGACCAACAGCTTGGAAGGCTGTGACTCTACCAACTGAGTTACTCCCGCCTGGAGCGCACTATAAAACCTCAGGCGCCAACGAAACGATCTTCATAAACTTCCTGTCGCGGAGCTCTCTTGCTACAGGGCCAAAAATACGGGTTCCTCTTGGCTCACCTTGCGCATTAAGTAGAACAACTGCGTTCTCATCAAAACGAATATACGAACCATCTTTCCTTCTTGACTCCTTGACACAGCGAACAACTACAGCCCGGCAGACATCCTTCTTTTTAACTATTCCTCCAGGAACTGCGGCTTTGACAGACACTATAATCTGATCACCCAATGA
This sequence comes from Chlorobium sp., assembly GCA_005843815.1. Lineage (GTDB taxonomy): Bacteria > Bacteroidota > Chlorobiia > Chlorobiales > Chlorobiaceae > Chlorobium. The sequence goes on along the minus strand of SZYA01000007.1, from coordinate 18,210 downwards.
GGCATAGCGCCTCCCGGTCCCACCGAAAACATGTATACACCGAACTTTCTTGGCTCCACTGTTATCAGCAACAACCAGATTTGTTTCTTTCTGGATCATCCTGTTTCAAACTTTAATAAATGTATAAAAAACCTCTGTTACCTCGCCTTTTCAAGAATTTCAACCAAACGGCAGCTTTTCCTTTTGCTCAAGGGGCGACACTCAACAATCTTGACCAGATCACCGATACCTGCCTCATTTTTTTCATCGTGGGCCATAAGCCTTGTCGTTTTCTTGAAATACTTCTTGTAGACAGGGTGCTGTACACTGCGCTCAACAGCAACAATACAAGCCTTATCCATTTTGTCACTGACAACCTTGCCAGACCAACTTTTTTTTCTTCCCCTTACCGGAGCACTCTGTTCCATAGATACTCTGCCCATTTTATTTTCTTCCATGTATAGTAATAAATTTACCGCTTGACCCTACAGTAATAAAGCCTGCTTTTCCACTGTCTCAAGCTGGTGGAGTCTATTCTTCATGCGGCCAATATCACGCCTTGAATTTCTAAACACCATCGGGTTCTGAGGCTGTTCAATAACCCTGATAAAATTAATATCGGCAAGCCTCTGCTCCAGCTCCTTGAGTTTATCAACCAACTCCTGCTTGTTCAATGCCGCAATTTCATACTTTTTCATAATCAATAATCTTCTTGTCGAATTAGTTGCGCCTTAATCCTCATAATCAGGACGGACAATGAATCTGGTTTTTATTGGCAGTTTTTTGGCCGCGAGCCTGAAAGCCTCGGTAGCCACCTCTCTTGGAACCCCATCTGCCTCAAACATAATTCGGCCTGGCTTAACAACAGCTACCCAGAATTCAGGTGAACCTTTACCAGAGCCCATTCGAGTCTCTGCAGGTTTTTGTGTTACCGGCTTATCCGGAAAAATCCGGATCCAGATTTTCCCATCTCTCTTCATAAATCTTGTCATGGCAACACGGGCAGCCTCTATCTGGCGACTGGTGATCCATGCAGGTTCAATAGCTTTCAAACCAAATGAACCAAACGAGACCAAAGTACCACGACCTGAATTGCCTTTCATCCGGCCTCTTTGCGTCTTTCTATATTTAACTCTTTTCGGCATTAACATACAGGCAACTCCATTCTTTTTCTGATTGTATGGTACTTTATATTATGATCGTTTCGTACGATTACGTCGTTTGGAGCGCGGATCACGAGTGTCGCGACCTCTTGCACCGGCATCACCTCTTCTATCTTTCATCCTCTTTGCTTCCTCTTCCTCAATAGCATCGATACGCTGAACAAGGACTTCTCCTTTATACACCCATACCTTGATACCAATAGTGCCCGCAATAGTGTGAGCGGTTACACTGGCATAATCAACATTGGCCCGAATGGTGTGCAGCGGTATTTTCCCCTCTTTGTACTGTTCAGAACGTGCAATTTCAGCGCCTCCAAGACGGCCTCCACATTTAACCCTAACACCCTCTGCTCCCGAACGCATAGCCTGCTGAATAGCCTGCTTCATCGCTCTTCTAAACGAAACACGATTCTCAAGCTGGTAAGCAATATTGTCTCCAATAAGCTGAGCCTCAATTTCTGGCTTGACCACTTCGACAACATCAATCTTTACCTCTTTACCAGTAATACGGCTGAGTTCCTGAGAGAGATTGTTAATCTCTTCACCCTTTCTTCCAACAACTGCACCCGGACGGGCGGCATATATATTAATTTTTACGTGCTTGGTCGTTCTTTCAATTATAATTCGAGCTATACCAGCACGCTCCTTCTTCAACCTTGCAAGGACATAGGTTCTAATAACATGATCTTGCTTGATCTTTTCCGAAATAACCGGACTGTCATCATACCAGCGCGAAGCCCAATCCCTGATAATTCCAAGTCTAAATCCAGTAGGATTAACTTTCTGACCCAATGCTCTCTCCTTGTTTTATTTAATTACTGGATTTTTAACTCTATCAATGACAATTGTAAGATGATTCGATCTCTTGCGAATCCGAAAAGCACGACCCATAGGTGCAGGAAGTGTTCTTTTTAATGTTACACCCTCATCAACAAAAACCGCCTTGATGAAAAGTTCCTGGTCACTTGCCCTTTCATCGGGATTCTGCTGCGAGTAATTAGAGACGGCTGACTTGAGCGTCATCATAACATTTCGAGAAGCTGCTTTTGTTGAGTTCAAAAGAATCGCCTTGGCCAGATCAACTTTTTTTCCTCGAACTAACCCTGCAACAAGTCGCATTTTCCTGGGTGATGTCGGTGTATTCCGTAAAATTGCTTTTGCTTCCATGATATCGTTACCCTTTCGCGTTATTCAATTTATTTTTTTCTAGGTGCTGATCCGCCTTTTTCAGCCTTTCCACCACCAGCATGGCCGCGAAACGATCTTGTTGGGGCAAACTCTCCAAGCTTATGACCTACCATATTATCACCAACATAGACCGGCACATGGCTTTTCCCATTATGTACAGCCACAGTGTGACCGACAAAATCAGGTGAAATCATTGAGCTTCTGGACCAGGTCTTGATAACCTTTTTTTCTCCCTTGCTATTCATATCAAGGATCCGTTTTTCCAGCTTTAGATCAATGAACGGTCCCTTTTTAAGTGATCTTGGCATATTTTCTCTGCTTGTTGTTGTTAACCGCTATAATTATTTGGCGTTTCTGCCTCGTACAATCAATTTCTGTGACGCCTTCTTCTTGTTTCTGGTCTTGAGTCCCTTGGCAAGCTGTCCCCATGGAGACATAGGATGCTTTCTTCCACCACCAGACTTCGACTTACCTTCACCACCACCCATCGGATGATCAACAGGGTTCATGGCCATACCCCTTGTCTGGGGTCTGATTCCGAGCCAGCGCGATCTGCCTGCCTTCCCTAAAACAACATTTTCATGATCGCTATTACCAACAACACCGATTGTTGCCCGACACTCTACCCTGAGCTTGCGAATTTCACCTGAAGGAAGCTTCAAGGTAACATAATCTCCTTCGCGTGCGGCAAGAACTGCAAATCCTCCGGCTGACCTGACAATCTGACCACCCTTGCCTGCCTTCATTTCGACATTATGAATATCAGTACCCAGTGGAATATTTTTTAATGGCATTGTATTACCTGCCTTAATCTCAACCTTCTCACCACTTTCGACCTTGTCACCAACATTCAAACCTTTCGGCGCGAGAATATAACGTTTTTCTCCATCATTGTAATGCAATAATGCAATTCTTGATGAACGGTTTGGATCATACTCAATTGATGCAACAGTTGCTGGGACACCATCTTTGTTGCGTTTAAAATCTATAATACGATAATGTCTTTTATGCCCACCACCTCTATGCCTCGACGTTTTGCGGCCTGCACTATTGCGACCTCCCGATTTACTGAGGGGCACCAGCAAGCTTTTTTCAGGCTTACTCTTTGTGATTTCATCGAATGCAGGGTATGACATGAACCTTGACCCTGGAGTGACCGGCGCTAATTTCCTTATTGCCATTTGAATGTATGATCTATCCTTTTTATGATTTCTATCCTTCGCTCTTCTGGGCTGAACCTGAGTAGTAGTCTATTGACTGACCCTTTTCAAGGGTGATAATGGCCTTTTTCCAATCACTCTTTTTGCCAAAAATCCGGCCTCTTTTTGTGTTTTGAGCACGGGATTTACCTAAAACGTTAGCCGTGCGAACTGATTTTACCTCGACACCAAATTTCTTTTCTACAGCTTTTTTGATATCTAGCTTGTCTGCATCCGTTTTGACCACAAAGACATACTGTCCTTTTTTTTCAGTCAGCCCGGTACTTTTTTCGGTCAACAATGGGCGCAACAACGGGTTTATCATCTCATTAACTCCTTTTATCTGAAAACTGTAAGTTACCCTAACGTCTCTTCTATTTTTTTCAACGCGGTCTTTTGAACAAGAACCGTCTGGCTATGAAGAATATCATAAGTTGAGGCATTTTCAGCACTCATAATTGTCAGAACCTCAATATTCCTTCCCGACCTTGTAATTATCATATCATACTCCGGGGTCAACATCAGAGTTTTTTTCTGCGAGAGACCCAGGTTCTTCAGTATATCAGCAAAAGGTTTTGTCTTGATATGTTCAAGCCTGAAGTCTTCAACAACAAGAATCTGCCCAGCTTGAGCCTTAGAACTCAGTGCTGAACGTCTCGCAAGAAGCTTCACCTTTTTGTTAACCTTTTGATCATAGGAGTGGGGGACAGGTCCAAATATAGTGCCACCACCAATATGCAATGGTGAACGGCTTGAACCCTGACGGGCGTTACCGGTTCCTTTCTGACGTAATGGTTTTTTACCTCCACCCCGAACCTCACCACGTGTTTTCGTCTTGTGAGTCCCCTGCCGTCTATTTGCGAGAATCGACTTTACGTCGAGGTACATCGCATGTTCTGATATTTCAGCGCCGAATATATCGTCACGGAGCGTTACCACTTCACCGGTTTCAGTACCGGCAGTATTTAAGACTTTAAGTTCCATAGCTTCGTGCATTCAGCATTTACTTTTTTGTAGAAACAATCTTGACATAGGAATTTCTTGGACCAGGCACTGAACCCTTAATCACAATCAGATTAGACTCAGGCAAAATTTTGAAGATCTCAAGATTCCTTACTGTAATGTTATCAGAACCCATACGCCCGGCCATCCTTGTGCCTTTAAAAACCCTTGACGGATCTGATGAACCACCTACCGACCCAGGAGCTCTCTGCCTGTCAGACTGACCATGAGTTCTCTGAGCACCAGAAAAGTTATGGCGTTTCATGACACCAGCAAAGCCCTTCCCCTTTGAAACACCAAGAACATTAACCTTCTCGCCCTCCTTGAAGGTTTCAACACTGACATGGCTGCCAAGCTCGAGTGGCTGACCCATTTCCGAAAAATCGAACTCGGCAAGCTTGTACCCTGGCGTTACACCCGCTTTTTTATAATGTCCCTGAAGCGGCTTTGTTATCTTACTCTCTTTCCTCTCACCGATACTAACCTGATAAGCATCGTATCCATCTTTATCTGCACGTTTAACCTGTGTTACAAAGCAAGTACCTGCCTCAATAATGGTGCATGATACAGCCTCGCGTTTCTCATTGAATAAACGGGTCATGCCGATTTTTTTACCAAGAATCGCACCCATAGAAGATTACCTTTTCTAATTCTTTAAGACTTAATTTCAACATCAACACCACTTGGAAGCTCCAGCTTCATCAACATATCTATGGTCCTTGAGGTCGGGTTTATAATTTCAATCAACCTTTTGTGAGAAGAAAAAGAGAACTGCTCACGTGACTTCTTGTCAACATGTGGAGACCGATTTACGGTATAGACATGCGATTTTGTGGGCAGAGGTATTGGTCCAAAAATTATAGCATCGGTCTGCCTGACCACATCAATAATCCTTAAGGCCCACTTATCAACCAGGCTATGGTCGTAAGATTTGAGCTTGATCCTTATCTTTTGCTGTACAGCCACTTGTCAACCCTGTTTCGTGTTATCAATAAAAAAGGGACGGGATTTACTGCCCCGTCCCGGGACGCTATACAATCTCTTATTCAATAATCGTGGTAACGGAACCCGCACCAACTGTACGACCGCCTTCACGGATAGCAAAACGCAGCCCTTCATCCATAGCGATAGGGGCAAGCAATTCAACCTCTACCCCAAGGTTATCTCCAGGCATAACCATCTCTACACCGTCAGGAAGTGTAACAGAACCAGTAACGTCTGTTGTACGGAAATAGAACTGTGGACGGTAGCCATTGAAGAACGGTGTATGACGACCTCCCTCCTCTTTTTTCAGAATATAAACCTCAGCCTTAAACTTGGTGTGTGGCTTGATTGTTCCTGGCTTGGCGATAACCATTCCACGCTCCAACTCTGTTTTGTCTACACCTCGAAGAAGCAAACCAGCATTATCACCCGCCTGACCCTCATCGAGTAGCTTCTGGAACATCTCGATGCCGGTAACAACCGATTTGCGAGTTGGTTTAAGACCAACAATTTCAACCTCTTCGTTGATTTTTACCCGACCTCTCTCAATTCTTCCAGTTCCAACTGTTCCACGACCTGAGATCGAGAAAACATCTTCAACTGGCATCAAGAACGGCTTGTCGATATCACGAACTGGCTCAGGGATAAATGAATCAACTGCATCCATCAGTTCCATTATTGCCCTTTCCCCCTCAGGATCGCCCTCGAGAGCTTTCAAGGCAGAACCTTTTATAATCGGAATATCATCACCAGGAAAGTTATACTGGGTCAAAAGTTCTCTCAACTCAAGCTCAACAAGTTCGATGAGTTCTGGATCAGCAATATCAACCTTATTCAAAAATACCACCAACGATGGTACATTGACCTGACGGGCCAGCAGAATATGCTCCCGAGTCTGAGGCATAGGACCATCGGTACCTGCGACAACTAGAATCGCGCCATCCATCTGGGCAGCGCCAGTAATCATGTTTTTAATATAGTCAGCGTGGCCAGGACAGTCAATGTGCGCATAGTGGCGCTTTTTGGTCTGGTACTCAACATGCGCTGTTGAGATAGTAATACCACGCTCTCTCTCTTCAGGAGCCTTGTCGATACTGCCGAAGTCACGCACTGCAGCAAGTCCCTGCTTGGAGAGAACCGAAGTAATTGCTGCCGTCAATGTTGTTTTACCATGGTCGACATGGCCAATGGTACCTATATTTACATGGGGTTTATCCCTTTTGTAAGACTCTTTTGCCATAACGTTTATCTCCGTGTCGGTTATTGTTTGTTGTAATTAAAACTGATACAGTCAGTGCATGCTTAATCTGAATCCTTGCTTACCCTCTTCTCCTGTAAAGATTCGGCAATATTCCGGGGAACTTCGCGATAGCAGTCAAACTCCATAGAATAATTAGCTCTTCCCTGACTCATGGAACGAAGATCGGTCGAGTATCCAAACATCGCTGAAAGAGGGACTTTGGCGTTGACAAACTGAGCTCCAGCCCTTTGACCCATACCCTCAATATGACCACGACGGCTCGACAAATCACCCATGACATCACCAAGATACTCCTCAGGGGTAACAACCTCTACCTTCATGATCGGCTCAAGCAAAACTGGCGCGGCCTTTTTGGCAGCCCCTTTGAAACCGATTGAACCCGCAATCTTGAATGCCATTTCCGAAGAGTCAACCTCATGATACTTGCCATCCAAAAGGGTAACCTTTATATCCTGCATTGGAAATCCAGCAACGACACCGCTTTTCATCGCCTGCTGCACACCAGCATTGACCGCCGGTATATACTCTCTTGGAATTACTCCACCCTTGACCGCATCAACAAATTCGTACCCTTTTCCCTCTTCAAGCGGCTCAACGCGAAGGACAACCAGACCAAACTGACCTTTACCACCGGACTGACGCACAAATTTACCTTCAAACTCCACAGACTCCCGGATCGTCTCACGGTAAGCAACCTGCGGCTTGCCCACGTTGGCTTCGACCTTGAACTCACGTTTAAGGCGATCAACCAGAATTTCAAGATGTAACTCACCCATACCTGCAATCAGCGTCTGACCAGTCTCATCATCGGTCTTTACCTTGAAGGTAGGATCCTCTTCAGCGAGCTTGGCAAGTGACATACCAAGTCTGTCAGAATCACTCTTGGTTTTCGGCTCAATGGCTATCTCAATAACTGGCTCCGGAAAAATCATTTTTTCAAGAACAACAGGATAATTCTCATCACAAATCGTATCACCGGTTCTCACATCTTTCAATCCCACTGCCGCTGCGATATCACCGCAATAAACACAATCTATATCCTCTCTTTTGTTAGAGTGCATCTGAAGCACCCTGCCAATCCGCTCTTTTTTACCACTCATGGTGTTGAGCACATAACTTCCCGCCTTAAGGAAGCCGGAATAAACCCTGAAAAATGTAAGCTTCCCGACAAACGGGTCAGTGGCTATCTTAAAGGCAAGCGCAGCAAATGGCTCTTCATCTTTTGGCTCGCGTATCACCGACTCCTCGGTTCGTGGATGATGCCCTTCGACAGCGCCGACATCAACCGGAGATGCAAGATACTCAACAACCGCATCAAGCATAAATTGCACGCCTTTATTCTTGAAAGATGAGCCACAGAGCACCGGAATAATGGTCACCTTGAGCGTGGCCTGGCGCAACACACTTCTCACCTCTTCTTCGGTAATATCCTCACCGTTCAGATATTTCTCAAGGAGGGTATCATCATGCTCAGATACCGCCTCAAGCATGTTAATACGCCATGTCCTCGCCTCATTCTGTAAATCATGAGGAATCTCTACCTCATTAAAAGTACTGCCATCTTCTTTATCATAGATAATCCCCTTCATCCTGATAAGATCAACAAAACCGGCAAAAATCTCGCCTTCACCAATCGGAATCTGAAGAGGAACCGGATTAGCTCCAAGCCTCTCCCTGATTGCCTTGACGGTGTCAAAAAAGTTTGCACCAGTCCTGTCCATCTTGTTGATGTAGGCAATTCTCGGCACGCCATACTTATTCGCTTGACGCCACACTGTTTCGGACTGCGGCTCTACCCCACCGACTGCACAAAACAAAGCAACCGCACCGTCAAGGACACGAAGCGAACGCTCTACCTCTACAGTAAAGTCGACATGGCCTGGCGTATCAATAATATTTATTCTGTGGTTGATGCCAATGTAATTACCAAACTTCGGAACCCAGAAACAGGTTGTTGCAGCAGAAGTAATCGTAATACCACGCTCTTTCTCCTGCTCCATCCAGTCCATTGTAGCACCACCATCATGCACCTCACCCATACGGTGAAGACGACCCGTATAATAGAGAATCCTCTCTGTCGTCGTCGTCTTGCCAGCATCAATGTGCGCCATGATGCCTATGTTCCGTACTTTATCTAAATCAACCAGCCTCGCCATAAAATAATTTGACCTTTAATAACACTTAAACAACCACTTAAAATCTGAAATGCGCAAAAGCCTTGTTTGCATCAGCCATCCTGTGCACTTCGTCCCGCTTTTTGACCGAGGCACCCTGCTCATTGGCAGCATCCATCAATTCCGCAGCAAGCTTCTCCGCCATGGATTTACCGCCACGCCTTCCAGCATAAGTCTTGAGCCACCGGAACGCAAGCGCGCCTCGTCTGGACGCTTTAACTTCCATAGGTATCTGATACGTTGCGCCACCAACCCTTTTGCTGCGAACTTCAACGACCGGAGCAATATGCGACATAGCCTTGCGATATACCTCCAACGGATCCTCTCCACTCATCTTTTCGGCAATTATAGCAAAAGCATCATAGACTATCTTTGTAGCAACAGCCTTTTTACCATCGAGCATCACTGCGTTGATAAACCGGGCAACACTCTCATCACCGTAACGAAAATCTACACCGATTCTTTTATAGCCAACTTTTTTGGGCATATTCTTCTCTGAGTTTATAATTCGACTTATCTACCTTTTACCCTTACCCTTAACCGGAGCCGCAACGCCAGCCTTAGGCTGCTTGGCACCATACTTCGATCTGCTCTGCTTGCGATCCGCAACACCGGAGGTATCAAGCGAACCACGCACAATATGATAGCGCACACCAGGAAGATCCTTTACCCTGCCACCCCTTATCAGAACAATCGAGTGCTCCTGCAGATTATGACCCTCTCCAGGAATATATGCCGTCACTTCAATCTTGTTAGACAACCTGACACGCGCAACTTTGCGTAACGCCGAGTTAGGCTTTTTTGGTGTAGTCGTATAAACACGAGTACAAACGCCACGTTTTTGTGGGCATTTCTCAAGCGCCGGTGACGCTGTTTTTGACACTTTTACACTTCTTCCGAGCCTGATGAGCTGCTGAATCGTCGGCATACTGAAACTCTCTTTCTTTTTAAAAACCTCTGATTACAAAAAACACAATGCTAAAAATCCATAGGGACTGTTAATGTAAGCGAATTATGTAAAAAAACAAAACCTGTTTTATATATTTCTTCACTATTAAGCAATTCAATCTTCTGCCCCAAGAAGCTCCGGTATTAACAAAATAATGACAGCGGAAAGAGGTAATCCACCCTTCCGCTGTCCCTGTCAACAACCTGCCTGATCAATTATATCAACTTATCAGCCATCTCTTCGGTATTGTGTCCATCATCATCATCTAAAAATCCGACCTGTTGTTGAGGGCTGTTCGCTCACTTCTCTACCCACATAAACTAGGACGACCTTTTTCGAATAACCTTGCGACAATCACTAGTTTTTTATCACCCTACTCGTAACGAAGCGCCTCGACGGGTTTAAGCTCTGCCGCTTTTCTGGCAGGCCAGAGACCGAAAAATATACCGGTGAGCGCTGAAAAAGCTGTTGCAAGAACAACCGATATCAGCGATGTTTTTACCGCCCAGCCCGCAAAAATTGAGAGAATCATTGAGATTCCAATACCGGTTAATACCCCGATAAAGCCTCCGCTGATTGTCATGCCAACCGATTCAACCAGAAACTGCATCATGATATCATTTTTTCGCGCCCCGATTGCTTTGCGCAAACCAATCTCCCGCGTTCTTTCTGTGACGGAGACAAGCATGATATTCATAATACCGATACCACCCACCAAAAGAGATATTGCCGCAATAGAGCCAAGCAGAAGACTCATGGTCTGCGTGGTACTGCTGAGCATCTTCTGAATTTCGGTCATATCCCTGATATTAAAGGAGTCATCATCATCCTTCAGTCGCCTCTTTTTTCTGATCAGCTCTGTAATTGCAATTTTCGCCTGGTTAATTTTGCCCGACTCGATTACCTCAACAAATATTCCACTGAGATACTCCTTGCCGAGCACGCGGTACATGGCTGTCGTCACTGGAATAATGACCACATCGTCCTCATCCTGCGGCCCTGAAAACCCTTTTGCAGGGGCAATACCAATTACCTTGAAATTTATTCGGTTGATCTTTATGGTTTTGCCAAGCGGATTACTGCTGCCAAACAGCTCCTTGGCAACCGTGACGCCAATAATGGCTGATTTCTCCCGCGTCTGAATCTCTTCAGGGGTAAACCACCTCCCAACAGTCGGCATCACGGCACGCATGGTGCCATATTCATATCCTGCGCCGGTAACCGTAGAACTCCAGTTTTTGTTCCCATGTACTATTCGACCACCACCGTTGACCACTCCACTTGCATTTTTGACGAGCGAACGTAACAAAACAATATCCTCTACATCCTTGAAGGTAAACCGGGCAACCGCTCCAGCCCCCTGGGCAGCTCCCCGGATTTTGGCTGAGCCACCCCTGATTGAGAGCATATTTGAACCCATGGATTTCAGATCCTCCTGCATGGCGGCTTTAGCGCCTTCGCCAAGCGCCATCATGGCAATCACGGAGGCAACCCCTACAAGAATGCCAAGCACTGAGAGAAAGGAGCGCATCTTGTTGGCAAGAATTGACTGTACTGCCTGTGCAATAAACCCTGTAAAACGGCCATCCCGCCACAACGCTCCATTTCCGGCAACATGCGTTGCAAACTCAATCGCCTGTGCAGTTGCCTTCGGGGTAACCAGCTCACCCTTTCGTTCATCGGCAAGAACCTCCCCGTCCCTCATGGTGATGACTCGCCCGGCCCAGGCTGCAATCTCCGACTCATGTGTCACCATGATGATGGTTTTTCCCTCGTCATGAAGTCCCTTGAGAATCTTCATGATCTCGCCGGAATTTTTGGTATCAAGGTTGCCGGTCGGCTCATCAGCAAAAATGATAAGCGGATCACGAATCAGCGCCCTCGCTATTGCCACACGCTGCTGCTCTCCCCCCGAAAGCTGGTTGGGGGTGTGATCCATCCTCTTCTCAAGTCCAACCAGCTTCAGGCGCTCTATCGCCTCATGACGAAAATCACCCTTCAGGCCACTGTAGATATGCGGAAGCCGCACGTTATCGACAATGGTCATTCGCTTCAGCAGATGGAACTGCTGAAATACAAAACCGGCAACATTATTGCGGAGTCCAGCCTGTTCATCCTCAGAAAGGGTATTGACATTATTGCCAAGAATCCGGTACTCACCCTTGTCGGGGTTATCGAGAAGCCCCAGAATATGGAGCAGGGAGGATTTGCCTGACCCGGAAAAGCCCATGATAGCAACGAACTCACCCCGCTCTATCGTCAGGGAGACACCACGCAATGCGTTAACCGTGCTTTCCCCTATACGGTATGTCCGGTGGACATCAACAAGCTCAAGCAGTGGTTTCATTTCTTCGGTCTGTTACGCTGGGGTGCAAAGGGATTGGAACCGCCATTTTTTCCGGGAAGAACAAAGGTTGTATCGGGAAGAAGCACCGCTTCGCTGTCAGACAAACCATCAAGAATCTCAATATTCCGGCCATCCTGCAAACCCGTACGCACCGCTCTGTAACGAACACCTTTCTCTGTGCCGCTTTTTTTCTGAAGCACCACTGTTTTACCGTTCCTGCTCTGTACTGCGCCAATTGGTAAAAGCAGCGCACCTTGCTTTTCCTGCACCAGAATCTCAATATTGGCGCTCATGCCGGAGCGAAAAACATCAGGAATGCGCTCTGGAATAACATCGACATTATAAATGTTCACGTTGTTCTGATAGTGAGACTCATAGTAGATATGCTCCACCACCCCATTCACCCGGATATCGGGATAGGCATCCAGGCCGATAACTGCCTTTTGGCCCACTTTTACCCTGCCTATATCAGTCTCATCGACGTAAGCCTTGACAATCAGGTGGTCTGAGAGCACAAACAGTGAATCACTTGCTGTCACCGCCTGACCGGGATCAATGCTTCGCACAATAATCTGTCCATCAAGCGGGGCAATGATGGAGGTCTCCTTGTAGACCTGTTTCCAGTAACTCTCTTCGCTCTTTCCCTGTAACCTGGCAGCATCCAGCAGGGCTGCCCGTTCGGTTGAACTGAGCAGGGCAAGCACCTGCCCTTTCTTCACATGCTGGCCCTCAGCAACAAGAATCTCCTCAACCCGTCCCCCGATGGAGGATTGAATTTTGAGGCGATTTTTTGGTTCAACCACTCCTGTTGTTGATACGGCTGAACTTATGCTACCCCGAACCACCTGAATCGCTTCAAAACTCTTCTCCGTGGTTTTGTTTCCCTTCAAAAAGAAGAACACTCCCAACGCAGCAAGAGCGACCACAACCACACCTCCCCACAAAAGCTTACTCTTCTTGACCATCAAGCCCTCCTCCTTTTGACTGAATCCATTGAGCCTCGGCAATCAACATACCCGCTCCGGCATTGAGATACTCTTTTTTTGTACTGACAAGCTTGTCCTCAATCACCACCCAATCGTTGAAAGAGATGAGACCATTCGAATATTGCGCCGTGGCAATGGTTGCGCGCTCAACGGCAGCATCAAGAAATTTTTTGCGCACCACAACCATCTGGCGGGCATCTTGAAAATCTTTCCAGCTCTGCTCCAGAACATCAAGAATCTGAAGGTATCCACTCTTTAGCTGTGCATTGCGCTGCTGCGCAACAGCTTTGGCCTTCGCCACCCGACCGCCACCAATTCCCCCTTCATACATCGGCAGTGAGAGAGTTACTCCCGCGCTCCAGTCTACCCCGTTAAATGCCCAGTGATCAGGAGTACTTCTGCCAACCGATGAGGTGAGATAGAGCTGAGGGGAAAAGGCGTTTCTGGCAGCATCCAGATCATACTGCGCCGCTCGGCTGCCTGCGTCGAGCTGCTGATAAAGAGGATGATTTTTCGCCAACGGAGCAAGATCAGGTTTTTGAGCGATCAAAATGCTGGAGGTAAAAGCGCCCTTCGCCGTGATGGGATAATGAAGATCACGCCCAAGCGCCGAGGCAAGTGCTGTTCGGGCAAGCTCAAGCCCCCGTTCAGCCTGGGCAACTTCAAAAGTAGCCTGTGACAGATCGGCCTCCGCCTGACGCAACGAGCCAATATTTTCCCGTCCGCCCTGGTATCGGAGAGTGATTAACCTGACATTCTTCTGCCGTCGCTCGGCAATCTCACCGGTAAGCCCCACGAGGTTTTGTGCCTTGAGCAACGCAGTAAATGCAGATTTCAGAGCAAAACGGACATTGGCAGACACTGCACTGTAATTGTTTTGAGCCGCTTTGAATGCCTCTCTGGTACTGGCAACCTGGCTTGAAATTTTGCTTCCGTCATACAGAAGTTGCTGGGCTGACAGAGAATACGCGAAAAGAGAAGAGGTGCCAGCATTCGCCACCCCTCGTTCCTGGGAACTCAACCCGAGACTGAGCTTGGGAAGAGCTCCCCCACCTATAATACGTTTATCAGCTTCCGCCTGCTGCAACAGCGCAAGAGCAGAAGCAAGATCAGGATGCGCCTTCCTGGTCTCACCGACACACTGCTGCCAAGTGAGTGACTCAACAGCATACAGCGGCAAAGTCACCAAAGAAAACAGCAGCGCCAACAGATATATTTTCGATTTCATAAACAAAGCCATTCGGTTCACCCCTCTTCTGATTGACAACCAGTCCCCTCTTCGACGACAGTATCGCAAAAAACTTGCGCAACTGAAATTTATTTCAGGATGCAGAATGACTCGCCCCGCTTTGACGGGCTTCACGAGAGCAACATCATAAAAATAGAGTTTTGGCGACTTGGTCAATCGCTTGCCGATATTGGCAAACCACGGAGGGAGCAAAAAGACAACATACGAGGCCTCAAGCAGGGTCAGTCAGCTTCTGGCAGTTTGACTTGAAAACACAAACTCAGCAGGGCCGACTTGAGATGGCGCAGAACCATTTCATGCAATTTTAAAGTTCAACCTGCATATTGCATGAAATAGCGATAAGTTACAAAGAAAATTTCACCTTGCAAAACACTTATCACCCCTCTCCTGTAGCAGTTTTTGCCAAGAGTCACTATATTGCTCAATTTTTAGATGATCTCGATCATTTCACCAGTTCTTCCTCTTTATGCTTGAAGCCCGTAATCTCTCACTCACCGTCGGATCCAAACAACTCCTTGCCGATACCTCATTCCGCGTCGGCGACAAAGACCATGTCAGCCTTGTAGGCCTTAACGGCACTGGGAAAACAACACTGCTGCGCCTCATCAGCGGACCATCCAAAGACTCTGCTATCATCACTGATGGACAGTTTCTCAAATCGGCCGAAACCACCATCGGTTATCTCCCGCAGGAGATCTCTTTTGATGCCGACCTTGAGAGAACCGCCCTGCAATATGCGCTTCAGGCCAACGCAAGACTTTTCGAATTGTCGGGGAAAATTACCCAGATGGAGCACGAACTCGCCCTGCCCGAGCAGGATTATGAGAGCGAAGCCTACCACAGCCTGATTGAACGCTTTTCTGACGCCATGCACGAATTTGACCACCTCGGAGGTTACACAACGCAGTCGAATGCCGAAAAGGTGCTCGCCGGTCTTGGATTCAGCGAAATAGATTTTCATAAAAAGGTTAAAGCCTTCTCCGGTGGATGGCAGATGCGCCTGCACCTCACCAAGCTGCTGCTCCAGAACCCGACGCTGCTCCTGCTTGATGAACCAACCAACCACCTCGATATCGACTCGCTTCGCTGGCTCGAAAACTATCTCCTCAATTACGAGCACAGCTACATCATTGTCTCGCACGACCGCTTTTTCCTCGACAAGCTCACCACCAAAACCCTTGAAATCGCCTTTGAGCGCATCAACGAATACAAGGGAAACTACTCCTATTACGAAAAGGAGAAGGCTGAGCGCTATGAGCTGATGATGGGCCAATATACCAATGACCTGAAAAAAATGGCGGAGCTGAAGGCCTTCGTTGACCGATTCCGCTACAAGGCCACCAAGGCAAGGCAGGCACAGAGCCGCCTCAAGCAGATGGAGAAGATGGAGAAAAACATGTTCTCGCCCGAAGAGGATAATTCGCGCATCTCCTTCCGATTTCCAAAAGCCAACCCCTCAGGACGTGAGGTGATGCGGCTCGACGGCATCAAAAAAGCCTACCTGCTTCCCGACGGCTCAAAAAAACAGGTGCTCAACAACATCGATCTCGAGGTGATGCGCGGCGACAGGATTGCCATTGTGGGCTCAAACGGTGCAGGCAAAACCACCTTCTGCAAAATTTTGGCCGGAGACATAGACTTTGAGGGCAAGCTGACCATGGGGCACAATGTTACCCTCAACTACTTTGCCCAGCACCAGACCGAAAACCTCTCGCAGGATAAAAGCGTCTACATGGAGATGATGGACTCAGCCCCATCGTCCGAAGCACAGAAAAGAGTGCGCGACATTCTCGGCTGTTTTCTCTTCAGCGGAGATGCCGTCCAAAAAAAAATAAGAGTGCTCTCAGGAGGAGAGAAATCGAGGGTTGCCCTGGCAAAAATCCTGCTGCAGGCATCGAACCTTCTGATTATGGATGAGCCGACCAACCATCTCGACATGCGCTCCAAAGAGATGCTGATCGACTCGCTGGAGTACTACGACGGCACGCTCCTGATTGTCAGCCACGACCGCTACTTCCTCGACAGCCTGGTCAACAAGGTGGTTGAAATTAAAAACGGCTCACTGCAACTCCACCTCGGCAGCTACGCCGAATACCTTGAAACCGCCGAAAAAGTGATTGAAGCGGAGCGCAAGCTGGAGGCCGCCGCAAAGCAAAAAAGCCAGGGGGCTCCAGCAAAGTCCGTTGAAAAAGAGAAAGAGCAGGCAAAAAAGAGCGCCACAGCCAAAAAAGACAAAAAGAGGATGGACGAGGTCGAGCATAAAATTAACCAGCTCGAACAAAAGAAAGAGTCGATCGAAACCACCATGGCCAACGAAGATTTCTACCAGAAAAGCCAGAATGAGACCGCCAAAATTCTTGACGGCTACCACGCACTTTGCAAAGAGCTCAACGCCCTCTTTGCCGAATGGGAGGCAGGTTCCTGAATGAACGGGAGAGTAGAGTTCATATCCCTTTGGCCAGATCGAACAACTGTTGTGTGATAAGTTGCAGCGGTAGTGCCTCAACATCAGGGGCAAGCCGGTAACGCTCTTTTCCGGGATAGACCACAATTTTTCGGGAAGGGTTGAGGTCGGTGCAGGCCGAATGAAATCCGCGCTCCAATTTTGGGGTCATACTGCGTTTTATCTCAATCGCCCACAGGTTTCCGTTTGGCCATGAGAGCAGGAGGTCAATCTCTGCGCCTCCTGCGCTCCGGTAAAAAGCTCCCTGAACATCATCAGTGGCAGCCACGAGAATGTTTTCAATAACAAAACACTCCCAGCTTTGCCCAATAACAGGATGGGAGAGAAGGCTCTCCTTGTCGGGGATGGCGAGCAGTGCGTGTAAAAGTCCGCTGTCACGCACAAAGACTTTTGGTGACTTGACCAGACGCTTGCCAATATTGCTATGCCAAGGAACCAAACGGCGAACAAGCAACAAATCGACCAGCAAGTCAATATAGCCGTTAATGGTTTTGACATCGACACCAAGATTTCGGGCAAACTGGGCGCTATTGAGCAGTCCACCCTGTTGCCAGGCGAGCATGACCCAGAATCTCCGTAACGTTTCGGCGGCAATGCGCGGGCCAAACTGGGGGATATCGCGTTCGAGGTAGGTGCGGATAAAATTCTTTCGCCACTGAAAACTTCCGGCAGAGGTTTGGGCAAGCAGGCTGTCAGGAAAACCGCCCCGAACCCACAAGTCATCAACGGGAAGCGCACCCGTTTCGAGAACATCAAAAGGGGGAAGCTCCAGATAGGCAATCCGGCCCGCAAGAGTCTCGCCAGATTGTTTGAGCAGGTCGAGGGAGGCCGAGCCCAGAAGCAGGTATTGCCCGCTGTTACGGCCTGCACGGCGGGCGTTGTCGATAAGACCTCGAAGAAGGGGAAAAAGGGCGGGAAGACGATGCACCTCATCGAGAATCACAAGCCGATCCTGATGGTCAGAGAGATAGAGTTCCGGATGTGCCATTTTGGCCCGATCCTCTTCCGATTCAAGATCAAGATAGAGTGCGTTCGGATATGCGTGGCCGATTTCGAGCGCCAGGGTTGTTTTTCCAACCTGACGAGGCCCAAGCAGTGCCACTGCCGGAAACTGGGCAAGGGCGGCAAGGAGCTTATGGTGAAGAGTCCTGAGAATCATCCTGTCAATTATAAATATTCACTCCATGATTTGCATGGTTAATGACAGAAATATAACAAAACGAGCATTGCACACAAAATTCTTACATTGACATCCTCCTCCGCCC
>SZYA01000005.1 GCA_005843815.1 Chlorobium sp. | reverse complement strand
ATGTGGAGTTTCGTAACAATATACATCGGGATAATGTGCATAATGTGGGACCTCGTCAAACACAGATCTCACATATTCATCTTTGGTAAACGAAAGGTGAATTGCTTGATCAAATCGAAAACCTTCCACTTCAAAGTTATTAAGTAGTCCACCCGCTCTCATGCTTTTTTCCAATATCAAGATATTATGATTGCCCTGTAACTTTGCATGATATGCTGCTGATATTCCTGCTATCCCTGCACCAAGAATTAGTATTTTTTTTGAAGTACTCGGCTGCATTAAATTACCGCCTTGACGATTAACGGTACAAATCTCATCGGTTCATTTGCACGATATGACTTTGCGCCAGCGATTATTCGACCTTTAGCCCCCCAATCCGCCCAACATTTCTCGGCAAAATCAAGCATCGTGGCGGGGTTACCTGTACCAACGTTTGCAATATACGGTATCCCCTTTTTGACTAGGCTCTGGTCCTCTATCGAATTGATGATGGATTTTGCAACAAGCTCGACTTGAATAAAGTCCCTTATTTGTTGCCCTGGTGTCATAAAAAAATCTTCCCCACTTAAAGCTGCCGCACGAAGGGAAGGCCAAAAATTATTGATGTACTGACCTTCTCCATATGCAGAGAAAATACGCAAATAACAAAGCTCTATTTTATTTTCAAATGCAAATGCATTTGCTGCAATAAACCCAGCTGCTTTAGATGCCGCATAAGATGATGTTGGTAATAAAGGGGCATCGGTTGGTATATAATCATACTTATCTGCTGACAAACCATATTCAGCAAAAGATCCTGCCAATATAAAACGCTTCACGCCAGCCGCGTGAGCCTTTACCAATAAATTTAACATCACCAAGACATTCCAATAATAAAGCTCATTCAAAGTGGCGCTTTTTGGACTTACTCCCACAGACGCGAGGTGAACAAATACATCTATTCCATAAAAATCTGACAGTTCTAATTTATCCATTGATTTCTCACACCACATGGGTTCTTGACCAATATTAATGCATGGTTTGCTTCTGCTTCGGCGGAGTGCAATGACAGTGTGTTTTTGTTTTCCAAGAGCCAATAGTAAATGGCTACCAATAAAACCAGTACCGCCAGTTAAAAAAATATTCATATTCTAAACGGAGAGGTGAACTCTGAAAATCTTTGGAAATTTTTATCTCTATCAGAAATACATAGTTCTTGCAAAGGCCAAATAATACCTGCAGAACTCCAGAGCAACCCGGAATCGGAAGCCGGTGTATACTCTGTAGTTACCTTGTACATTATTGTTGCTTGATCACTGATGGTATAAAATCCATGTGCACAGCCTTTTGGGATATATATTATGTGAGCATCCGTTGCGCTTAGCGAAAACGTCTGATGCAATCCGTATGCTGATGAACCCACACGCAGATCAAGCACAACATCCATTACTTCGCCGAAGGTACAGTAGACCATTTTAGCATGATCATGCGGGGGAAGTTGAAAGTGAAGCCCCCTCAAAACCCCTTTGTGTGAGGTAGTATAATATTCTTCTCGCCACGCAGTCTCAAGCCCATGCTTTTCAAAAAGAGCCTTTTGAAAAGTTTTAATGAAACAACCTCGATCATCTCTAACGATATTCGGAATAATTTCAAAACAACCTGGTATTGCAGTTTCTTTCACTTGCATAGAGTTGTACCGTCAAACCATTTTTATTGAGTCAACCATATATGCAATCATTTCTTCCGTCATACCCGGATAAACGCCAATCCAGAAGGTATTGTTCATAATCTGATCAGTTGTTGCAAGATCACCAACAACCCGGTAACCGTTCCCTTCACGACGCATCTCGTCAAAACAGGGGTGTTTGATGAGGTTACCGGCAAAGAGCATACGGGTTTGGATACCTTTTGACTCAAGTTTATGGACGATCTGATCGCGTGTAAAGCCTGCTCCCTCTTTTACGGTGAGCAGAAAGCCAAACCAGGAGGGATCACTGTTTTCGGTCGCTTCAGGCAGGATGAAATATTCTTCAAGGGTGGCAAGTCCGTCACGCAGGAGTTTCCAGTTCTTTTTCCGGGCTTCAATAAATCCGGGCAGTTTTTGCAACTGTGCACAACCGATTGCTGCCTGCATATCGGTTACTTTGAGATTGTAGCCAAAATGCGAGTAGACATATTTGTGGTCGTAGCCACAGGGCAACTCACCAAACTGCTGACCAAAGCGGTTTGAGCAGGTATTGTCTTTTCCTGAAGGGCACCAGCAATCACGACCCCAGTCACGGAATGACTCAACAAGGCGTTTCAGCAGCGGATCGCTGGTGTAGACGGCTCCTCCTTCACCCATGGTCATGTGGTGCGGCGGGTAGAAACTTGATGTGGCGATATGGCCGTTGGTACCGGTATAACGCCATTTTCCCTTGTGCAGGTATCGTGAACCGAGTGCGTCGCAGTTGTCTTCGATCAGCCAAAGGTTATGGGTGTCGCAAAATGCTTTGACCAAAGCGATGTCGAAGGGGTTTCCCAGAGTGTGGGCAACCATGACGGCTTTTGTTTTTGCAGAGAGTGCCTGATGAAGTTGTGAGCAATCGATATTGTAGGTTGGCAGGGTGACATCAACAAAAACCGGGACGGCACCATACTGGATGATAGGAGCAACCGTGGTGGGAAAGCCTGCGGCTACCGTTATCACTTCATCACCGGGCTTGATGCGTCGCTCGCCCAGTTTCGGGCTGGTCAGTGCCATGAATGCCAGCAGGTTGGCTGAAGAACCGGAGTTGGTGAGGGAACAGTATGGAACACCGATGAATCCGGCAAACTCATGTTCGAACTGTGCGGCATAACGGCCGGTGGTGAGCCAGAATTCGAGGGAGCTGTCGACAAGGTTTGTCAGTTCGTTTTCGTCGAAGACGCGGCCAGCATAAGGTATGCGTGACTCGCTGGCAACAAAGGGTTTCTGCTGTGCGGGTTTATGGACAAGGTTGTAGTACTGCCTTGTTTTATTAAGAATTTCCTGTTTGAGAAGGTCGGCTTCAGTCATGTTTTGTGTGCTGAGTGGAAAGTTTCATATAATCGGTGATCTGGCGGCAGCAGAGATCATCCATGTCGCTGTTGCGGTATTGCCGGTACCAGGATACTGTTTCAGCAATTGCCTTGTCGATGTTCCACAGGGGTGACCATCCGAGTTGCAACTTTGCTTTGCTGATGTCGAGCTTCAGCAGGTTTGCTTCGTGCAGGGCTCCGGGTTTTGAATGGTCTTGCCAGCTCCCCTCTCCCCATGTTTTGACCATACGGTCGACAAGTGAGCCGACCGGGAGAAAGCTTGACTCTTCGGGCCCGAAATTCCAGGCTTCAGCGTAAGTTCCGGGGTTTTCAGCCATTTTTTGAGCCAGCAGCAGATATCCCGACAAGGGTTCAAGCACATGTTGCCATGGCCTGACGGCATGAGGGCTTCTCACAATTACGGGTTCAACACGCTCAAGGGCGCGAATGCAATCGGGGACAATACGATCGGCTTGCCAGTCGCCACCGCCGAAAACGTTGCCAGCCCTTGCTGACGCAAGGCTTTTGCCGTGCAGGGCGAAGGTTTCTGGATTGAAAAACGATTTGCGGTAGCCTTCAGTGACCAGTTCACTGCACGCCTTGCTTGAGCTGTAGGGGTCATAGCCGCCAAGACAGTCGTTTTCGCGGTAGCCCCATACCCACTCTTTATTTTCGTAACATTTATCGGTGGTGACGTTGACGATCACCTTTACCGACTCCGTCTGGCGGCAGCATTCGAGCAGGTTGACGGTGCCGCCGACGTTAATATCGTAGGTTTCCTTGGGGGCGTTGTAAGACTCCCGTACCAGCGGTTGGGCGGCAAGGTGAAAAACTATCTCGGGGTTGACTGCTTCAAAGAGCTTTTGCAGAAGGTCGTAGTTTCTGATGTCACCAATCTGGTGATTGATTTGTTTGTCGAGGCCTGTGAGCACAAAGTTGTCATTCAGGGTCAGCGGCTCAAGGGCATAGCCAGCAACTTCGGCACCAAGCATATTGAGCCAGAGGGCAAGCCATGAGCCTTTAAAGCCGGTGTGGCCGGTAATGAGGACTTTTTTGTTGGCCCAGAAGTGCTGATTTATTCCAGTCATCTGTTTGTTCACCATATTTTCCATGGGGCTTTATGGTTGTCCCACAGTTCTTCGAGATGCGTTTTATCGCGGAGAGTGTCCATTGGTCGCCAGAATCCGCTGTGTTCAAAGGCAGCGAGCTTGGCCTCTGCTGCAATCTGCGTTAACGGCTCACCTTCCCAAGAAGATGCGTCACCCTTGATGTAGTTCAGGACATCTGGTTGAAGCACAAAAAAGCCGCCATTGATCCATGAACCGTCACCAGGGGGTTTTTCCTGAAAACCCTTTACATCATTTCCGTCCCGCAGTAATGCGCCATATCGACCGGGGGGAAGAACCGCGCAGATAGTAGCAAGTTTACCATGCTTTTTATGAAAGGCAATTTCTGTTGTGATGTCGATATCGGCAACTCCGTCGCCGTAGGTAAAGCAGAAGGGCTCATCTGGTTCGAGATAGTTGGCTACCCTTTTGAGGCGGCCACCTGTTGCTGTATCTTCACCGGTATCTACCAGTGTAACCTTCCATGGTTCGGCTTTTTGCTCGTGAACTTCCATGCTGTTGTTTTGCATGTCGAAGGTGACGTCACTCATGTGCAGGAAGTAGTTGGCGAAGTACTCTTTGATGACATAGCCTTTATAGCCGCAGCAGATGATGAAGTCGTTCACACCGTGGGCTGAGTAGAGCTTCATGATGTGCCAAAGAATGGGTTTGCCTCCGATTTCGATCATGGGCTTTGGCTTTAGGTGCGACTCTTCGGAGATACGGGTTCCGAGGCCTCCGGCGAGGATTACAGCTTTCATATTTTTCAGGGCTCAGTGAACTTTGCTTACTGGGAATGCATGGCCGTTTGTGTTCTCTTTTGAGACGATTTCGGCGTAGGTGCCTATTCTTTTGAGGCCACCATCGGCGAGTTCGACTATCTGTGTGCAGTTTTTCAGCGTGGTGAGCCGGTGTGCGATGATGAGAATCGTCAAATCATGACCGAGGCTTTCGATAGCCTCCATCACCGCCTGTTCAGTGTCGTTATCGAGAGCGCTGGTGGCTTCATCGAAAATGATGACCTCAATCCCTGCATGACCCTATCAAGCCATATTCAGCACGGGTGCCGGTGATGATGTAGATTTTTCTCATAATAGTGCGGACGGGCGACGCTTAATCTTCTCTTGTCCCCACTTTGGCGGTGCGCCGAAGCGACGTTCCAATTGCCTTCTCAGTCGCCGGGGTTGTGCCTCCACGTAAACCTGCCAATTCACTGACCCGCTGGGCAATTTCAACCTTGGACTGCCGCAATAATTTGATTTCGGATTCGGTCAACATCCGGGGTGTTAAACAAATAACGCGCTTCAGACTCTGTAAGGCAGTCAAATCTGAAGCCAAACCTTTGATTCCACCAATTTTCGAGTTGTTGTCCATGTTTTACTCTTAATTCTTGAAGTGTCACTCCATCCAGGGCTATTATTGCAGAATGAGGCTTTCCTGTCAACACTATTGCTCCCAGCACGTTACCACCTTTACTCATGATATGCGATCGCAAGTTAGCCAGTGTTCCACCTTGACCCACAAAATCATCAGTCAACAGGTAAGGCTTGCCTGCCAATGCATCCCCATCAAACTTCGCCTGCCTTGCCAAACGAGAAAATCCATCAGCCCCTGTATGCGCCACAATGTTTATCTGTACTATGCCATTATCTGTAGGCCAGCCCAACTGTTCGGCAAGCATATCAGCCAATGCTTCCGGTATGGCGTTTACCCCTGACCCTTCAACAGCATGGGCTGAAACCAATATTGGTTTTTGCCGAGCATAGGTATCAGCTAATTGTCCGACAATTACAGGATTCAACAGAGCATCTACCAAGAGATATGCTGCATCGGGGTCACCGGACTTCGCCGCACGATATGAAGGATGCTGTTTTACCGCTGATTCGTTGGCATGAATCCAAACAGGTGGAAATACGGCCCACGGATACCTCGTTGCCATTCTTACCGGTTGCTCTTCTGGAACTGAAAATCATAAAACGGAAATAGCAACAGTACAATTTGACCTCTCATGATTTCAATCATTTACCATCGGCCAGGCTATAAATATCCTCATCAGCATCAGCATCAGCCAAAAAATAAAATTCATGGCTTGTTCGCGTATTGTGGACTGGATGGAAAGCTGGTTCATGATGCGCTCTTCACAAGATCTTCTATCGCTGCAACACTTAACCCTGTTACAGACTTAACAATGTCAATCGCCGTGCCTTGTTGTATCAGTTTTAGAGCTATCATTCTGGTTGTTTCCTTTCTGCCTATTTCGACACCTTGTTCCATGCCTTTTTCTGCCGCAGAGGCAATCTTGCTTTCGACATCGGCCAATGATTGCATACGAACATCATAGACTTGACGCTCCTCTTCATCAAACATACGGTCAATGGCAGAAATGGCTTTGACAATATTTTTATCGGAGGCCAGCTCTTTTGGCGTATGCTCCCGGTCGAGCTTATGCGCTGTCGTTAAAAAACTGCTCCAGCGATCCAACGCGCTCTGGATTTCGGCGTACGATTTTTTGAACTTTTTAAGCTCAATGTAGTGCAGTTCAAAGATATCGTGCAAGCGGTCATCTTTGCCGGTTGCGGTGTTGATGATTTTATAGCAATTATGGACTTCCGCTGTATCGGGTATAAAGTTGTAATCAAGGATGTTGATGCTGATGGTTTTTTTCAGCTCTTTGAACATCATCCCCTCGCTGAGCTGTTCGGTCACCAGTTTTGCCCAGTAGTAAATGGCACGTTTATCGAAGTTGTAGTCTTCGCTGATCTGCATTTCGATGTTGAACCAGCGCCCATTTTCAGCCTTGGCCTTGATGTCGATTATAGACATTTTTCCAGCGCGGTAATCGGCCAAATTATAGGGATTTTTCAGCTCCACCTCCACCACCTGATCAGCCTCGGAGATGATAGCGTTGATCAACGAGATCAACAGATCCTTGTTCTCTTCGCTGCCAAACAGCTTTTTAAAGGCAAAATCGACGCGGGGATTTATTTTACACATAACTTTTTTCCACTAAGACCACCTTTTCACAAATTATACTACGGGAGTTAGGTTATAAGCGTTTTCCATCTGCAGAGAGCATTTTCAGTTGGCTACGGTTCGTAGCCAGCTCACTCCCTTCCTTTTGATGCGTGTTGTGGATTTGATGGAGAACCGGGTAAACCAGGAAAATGAGTACCCTGAGCTACTCTTGACTACTATGAAACTATCTCCCGATAGCTGCCAATACGCTTTATGCCTCCATCCCCAAGCTCAACAACCTGAGAACAGTTTTTCAGCGTGGTGAGCCGGTGTGCGATGATGAGAATCGTCAAATCATGACCGAGGCTTTCGATGGCCTCCATAACCGCCTGCTCAGTGTCGTTATCGAGAGCGCTGGTGGCTTCATCGAAAATGATGACATCAGCCTGTTTGTAGAGTGCACGTGCAATGCCGATGCGCTGCCGCTGCCCTCCAGAGAGACGGATACCCCGTTCACCTACGTATGTTTTATACTTTTTAGGCCAGCTTTCAATAATCTCCGCAATCTGTGCCTGTTGGGCAGCTCTCTTGACCCGGTTATGATCAATTTTACCTTTAGGTATGCCGAAAGCTATGTTCTCTTCAATAGTGCTATCGGAGAGGTAAATTGCCTGGGGCACATGAGCAATATGCGCCTGCCATGCCCTGTTGTTGCTTGTGGTAACAGGCTGACCATCAATAGCAAGCGCACCATCGGTAGGTTGCAACAACCCCATAACAATATCAAGCAGAGTGCTTTTACCACTACCGGTAACCCCGATAAAACCAGTGCGGCTCCCCCTGGATATCGAAAGATTGAGATTGTTGAGCACCAGAGGGGTCTGCTCGGTGTACCGGAATGAGAGATTGTTCAGCTCAATCTGCTTGTGGAACGGCAGCGGCTTCGCTGGAGGTTGGTCGGCATAATCGGGCAGTGGCTGATCAAGCAGTTCGATGGCATCCTGCAACGAGGCTTGACCACCTTGTATGCTTGACCACGACGAATAAGCAAGCTGCAATACCGGCAAAAGACGCTGGGCGCCAAGGGCAAGAACTCCAAGTACCGGAATGGCCTTGGCAATACCGTTAGGTTGCAAGGCAAGCATATAGGCAAGAGCAGAGATAAGCAACATACCCAAAGCTTCAAGTGCATAACGGGGACTCATACTGATAAATGAGTTGTTCCCCTGAGCATGACGTAACGGCAGATCAGCATTACGATAAATTTGACAATAAGCAGTCTGGGTGCCATCAATCAAAACGTCACGTATGCCACCCAACCCCTCCTGCAGCGACTTGATAACCTGGGTAGACTCATGAGCAATACGCTGACTGTTCACCACCAACCGGCTCCGGGTTATCTTGATAATCAAACCATAGAGAAATCCAAAACCGGCAAAAGCCGCCAATGCAATAACAGGATCAACTGAAACCAGAGTAATCAGGATAGCCAGCAGAATAATGGTTGAGCTGATGAGGTTCAGAATACTGGTAAGTGTATATATGACCGAGTTCGTCTTGCTTGATATGCCATTAATAATTTCGCTGCTGTTACGGGCCACATGCACCGAATAGGGCTGGTAGAGGGTGCGCCGATAGATACTGATACTGAGGTCAGCCCCTGTTGCATAAGAGAGGCGAGTGCTGGCCCAGAGAAGAAAGAGACGCACGCCGCCCGAGAGGAGAGCCGCCAGTCCGAATACAATGGTGAGCGGGAGTAGAAGCTGGCTGGCCGTGATAATTCCCGATGCCTTGATAATCGGCTGGGCTGCCGGAAGCTCAAATATCCTCTCCGGTGCCGTCAGAACCGCAAGAAAAGGAAGCACAGCCCCAATGCTGATAATTTCTGCAAACGATGCGGCAATCATCAACAGCAGCAACAGCCCGAATTGCCCCCTCCGCCTCGGCGTAATGTGCCGCCAGAGACGCAACAGAAGATTTTTTAGGGATTGAGATTGATGCAATACCAGAAGAAATTTAGATCTTTGTACACACTAAATTAAAAGCCATGCAATATATAGCAACTATTATTCCGATGTCTGATTACGACTCAGCGTCGCAGGCCTCAGACACCAGATAAATTGTGTCAAACGCAGATAGACAAGACGGTAAACAAATGCACAGACAACAATACCGCCAATCATTACCATGGTATTCGAAAACAAAAACGTCGCAACCCCGGCTGACAACAAGGGCAAAGGCCAGATCAAAACCGAGGTTAAGCCGTTTTTAAGTTCCGGTCTTGCTTTTCGAACAACAACCCTCGAAACCCTGCAATAGATCAATGAGTGCAGATGGAGACTGTCTGCCTGACCGGGGTGCTGACCGATACGATGATGTCGGCGCCACATTGAAAATACTGTTTCGAGCACTGGATAGGCGCAGACCAGAAGCGGAGCCCAAACTGAAACCGCAGGATTGCGAGAAGGTAACATGACCGCCACCCATGCAACCATAACACCCAAAAGATATGCTCCACCATCACCCATAAAAATTTTACCAAACGGAAAATTTACAACAAAAAAGCCCGCCACAACAAAAACAAATACAACACACAACTGGGCCAGTTCAACATCCCCTGCCTGCCATGCAATGAGAGCAAAAGCTGTAAAACAGATTATTATTGTCCCGGCAGCCAAACCATTAAAACCATCGATAATATTAATCGAATTGGCAACTCCTCCAACAGCAAAAGCAGTAAAAGCCGCACCAAGCGGCACATAAGCCAGAAGATAGTCGATTGGAGCGATATCGATATGGTCAAGACTGTAGCCAGTAAGCCACCAAGCCAGAGTGCCGCTGAGCAGTGTCGCTAACAGTCGCTCCCGAATTTTAACACACTTGGTAAGGTCTTCCATCAGACCAGCGACAAAAGCAGGAAGAGCCGCGATCAACATTAATACGAGCAGTTTCGATACTGACTCCGAAGATAAAAAACATGCGGCAACCATGCCTGAAATTATAGCAATTCCACCAACACGAGGGGTTGGTTCTACATGAAATTTTTGTGCACCTTCAAGATGATCAAAAGAGTGGTTACCATGCCATTGTTTGGTCATCACAAGCAACACAGAAAGTGCGGAAGTAATAACACCCGGAATAAACAGGCTGATAGAGAGGTGTTCTGTAAAAATCATTTATTGATGATAAAAATGATCGCCACCTTAGCGCCAACGCAAGTAGCTTTTGATAACTTTCAACTGCTCGACACTCTCCTTGTTATTTTTAGTCCTTTCAAAGGCTTCTACAAGAAAAGCAATAATAACTGCAGCAAGCAAACCTGCAGCAGCAGAAATCATAACTATATTTTTTCGATTCGGGCCTGATCTCTGTTCGGGAACCACCGCGCGATCAATAACCTGAATCGCAAAATTAGTGTTGGATTCATCTGCCCTTGCCGCTGTCAATTGCTGAAAAGCCAACTGATAGAGCGATTCTGCATACTTGAGGTCTCTTGTTTTTCGAGTAAAGTCAAGTATTCTTTCGGGAGCTTTACTGACATAGGCTGAACCCACTTGAGCCTTGCCAATTTCCGCCTGAAGATTACGCAGTTTTTGACGCACCTTAATGTAGTCAGGATTATTTGCTGTACTGTAGACACTCATCTCAGCAAGCTGAAGCTCCGTATTTTTCATCATAGACCGAAGTGCAGCAATCTCAGGCTCAGCAGTAATAAGACCAGTATATTCCTGGAATTTTTTTACTGTACTTTCAGCATCGCCGAGTCTGTTTTTTGCTTTAAGAAACTCGTTTTCTGCAACAAGACGTCGCTGCGATGCCTCTGAAAGCGCTAACTCATTGTTTTTTTTCAGCAAAACATCAACGTATCCATTAGCGAGCAGCGCCGCTCGTTGCGGATTGGTGTCAGTCACTTTCACTATAATAAGACCCTCTTTTGTTGTCAGCACAGAAGTTAGCCCTGACAGAGCATTACGAGCAGCTTCTTTGGATTTGGTCTTATAGACACGAAAGAGTTTAAAGCGATCAACCATCTCATCCCTCATCGTGCGACTTTTGAGAACCGCTATATACAGATCATTTGCTCCTGATACTCCGCCGCCGCCAGGCATACCAGGGAAACCATCGGGCAAGCCAAGCGATGACACCAGCGATGATGCGCTTGATGCCTGCTTGGGCGGCATAAATGTGGTATCCGAAGTATAGACATCTGGTGCTTGTCGGGCGATGATATAAGCTACGACTGCCAGAACAATAGGCAATACAACAATGAGCTTTATATGCCTGGCGAGAACAATGGCGACATCAAGCAGGTTTATTTCAAACTCCTTGCCCTTTGCTTCCGGTGCTTGAATATTATTATTCACTAATTTCCTGAATTTTAATGAATTATTGCCGGATATTTAGTTGCGCAGGGTTTTAAGACCAGCAGCGCCCAATCCAAACTGGTAGAGAATAGATGTCCAGTCTTTGAGCATTGAGACAAAACTTGGCCCACTCGTTATTATTTTTTCTGGGACCACAATAGCATCACCCGGATTGATGGTTCCACTCCATCCCCCCTGCTTTTTGCTTTGCACTGAACCATCCGCACAGATGCGATACATCAATGATTTATCCCCTGATGGGCTTACCCCGCCCGCTTTTTCGATATAGTCATTGACACTATAGTCACGTTGATAGATAAATGTATTTTGCTGAAAGACAGAGCCAAGCACATTCACGGTAGAGGACTTTTCGGGTACGAAGATTCTGTCGCCGTCTTCAAGAGGAAAATCAGGAAGATCAGCAACTGTACTCTCGAACCCCTTGAGACCAAGAATAATGCGCCCATCTGCCTTGAAATTACGTAATTTTGTAATAATGCCACGCTGGAATTCAGCCTGTTTCTGAATCAGAACAGCCTGTTCCGGATCAGACTCCTTGGCAAGCCTCTCTTTGAAATTACTGTCGAGATCTTTTTCGAAGCGATCGACAGCATCATTAACCTTCTCCTGCTGCTCACGGCGCACCCGTTCGCGAGTAAAAACGGTGCCAAAAACCAACCCTTTCTCTTGAACCCCTCCTGCTCGTACGAGAAGCGATTTCAGTGTTTCACCCTTTTCAATCTGAAAAACACCCGGCTGTTTCACCGCGCCATCAACAAGAGCAAAAGCCCGAACCACCTTTACCTGAAAAGGGATGGTGCCAGGCACAAACACCCGAATGATATCTGTAGGGGTCAAGATGATGGTTGAGAGCTCTTTTGTTATCGACTCCTTCTCGGCCTGCAACTCAGCAATGGTTTCGTACCGGTTCTCAACTCTCTTTTCGACAATGACATGCTTGAGGTCGGCTGCCGATTCAAAGCCGCCAGCCCAGTTCACTATTTCAGAGAGGGATGTTTTTTTGTTCAACTCAAAGATGGTTGGCCGTTTGACATTGCCAAAGAGCGCAACGAGTGGACCAACCTCAGGAATATAGATAACATCGCCATCCTGAAGCGATTGATCCATGCTTTTATCGCCATGGAGCAGCATATCGTAGAGGTCGATTGAGACGGGAGCTGCAGTGCCGCGTTTGAGCTGAATATCGCGCATGGTGCCGGTTGCGGATGGGCCACCGGAGGCAAACAGGGCATTGAGCAGCGTACTCATGGCGCTGAGGGTGTAGGTGCCTGGGCGCTGTGCATGGCCGAGAATATAAATCTGGACACTGCGGGTCTGCACTATGCTGGCAGTAAGCTCAAAGTTGGTGTATATTCGGCTGATCGCTTTTTTCAGGTGCCCCTGCAGATCGCGATATTTAACCCCGGCCACATTAACCGAACCCACCCGAGGCAGATAGACTTCGCCGCTACGGTTCACTGTGACCGTAAGATCAATATCAACCATCCCCCAGCCACGAATCTGCAGAGCATCCCCTGCGCCGATAACATACTCCGCATTCACCTGGGCACCGCCCAGTGGTGCGTAGGTGCTCGGCACATTACCGAAAAGCTCCCGGCCAAACATACCAAGGCCAACACCGGTGGAGTTGGCCACATAGGACTGAAAGCTCCCGGTGGTGGAGGAGAGTCCCGATGGTGCTACTGCGTCGCGACCCTCTTTTCCTTTCGCGGTTTCGCCATTGAACTTTACAGCATCTGACGGAGCGTTGGTCATAGAGGCTTGACCCGCTGCAGAGGGTGGTGCCGATAATGAGGAGGTAGCTGTGGCTGCATTTGAGGATAGAGAGCCAGCGCCAGAACCGGAACTCTCCGCCGATCGACCATCCAGCGGAAACGAGAATATCAAGAGTGCAACAAGAAGAAAACGGGCGAAACGCATAATCCAGATGATAGTTACTACGAAATAAGTCAAAAGCTCCGCTCCCTTCAGTTACATCTGAAGAAGGAGTACACCTATTAATAATTGCGCATTAAGCCCTCATTACGAGGTCAATTTGCGAAACAATATATTAAAAAATTAGTTTTTTTCAACAGAAGCAAGCAATCGAGAGGAGGATGTACAAAAAAAAGATGGGGGGGAGATGTGGGTAATGACAAACGCACAAAAATCTCCCTAGCCACATCAAGGAACTTATCGATGTGGCCAGAGAAAAAATGTTCCTACTTTTTATCCTTCTGGTCACGCTGATTACCACTTTTTCCAGTGCCCTGCTGGTTACCTTCACCCTGCTGGTCACTGCCGCCCTGTTTCTGGTCGCTGCCACCCTGCTGGTCACTTCCGCCCTGCTTCTGGTCGCCGCCACCCTGGCTGCTTCCACCCTGCTGCTGGTCGCCGCCACCCTGCTGGCTGCTTCCGCCCTGCTGCGTTCCGCCACCAACACTTCCACCGGTTGCTCCGCCAACGCTGCCACCAGTTGTTCCACCTACAGTGCCACCAACACTTCCCCCAACTGAGGAACCTACGTTACCACCAACCGAAGAACCAACGCTGCTGCCAACCAGCGAGCCAACACTGCCGCCAATTATTGAACCGATAGTCGCTGATAACGTAGCGGTTGCCGTGCGATCGGACATATTGGATAAGGTCGCTGTAGAGGAGGCATCAGACATATTCGATAACGTCCCAGTTGATGAGGCATCAGACATATTGGATATAGTCCCTGTCGATGAGGCATCAGAAGCATTACTGGCAGCCAAAACTGGCGATGCCGCATAACCAACAAGAGCGGCGGTCAATACGCCTGCCCTGAAAATATTTTTATTCATAATGTTTTTCCGGATAAAATGTTACAATTTAAAGCCAAAACCGGCTGCACCGATCACACGAACACCGTCACCGGAGTTATCGGTAAGATCAGCAAGACCTATCGTCACGCCAAATGGAATATTGCCCACCTTGAAAGACTTTGAGACACCAGCATTCAGGTTCAGCCCGTTCCAGTCGGTAACCACATTGAACGACTCAGCCACCTCATAAGCAAGGTTGCCAAAGAGATACGTTCCATGCGGCCCTTTACCCGTAGCAATATCCAGACCGCTCTTGTCTCCAAAACGTCCAGAGCCAGCGCCCACGCTGTAATGGAGCTTTGTGGTGTTGGTGGCCTTGTTCACCACAGATTCGTCCTGCACACCCCGGCTGTAGACCACATAATAGCTCTTGCCAGAATCTCCACCATCGGTGAGCATCACATTTTCAACACCTACCGCAATGGCATCACCATCCTGGAGCTGCCTGAAGAGATGAATCGATGTAGAATATTCTCCCCATGCCGAAACATCAAGCGAAATCAGAGAAACCTGCACCCCAATCTCCTTTGGGTCACCAATACCAACACCAAGCACAGCAGCACCATCACTCTGTTTGGTATAAGGCGAAGGGGATGTTCCACCAACACCCATAAAGACCACATTATTTGCCGCTCCCCAAGCAACCGGTGTCGTGACCGACTTTCCGTTATTATTTGATCTGGCAACAACTGCAGTGTACGGCGCGGCAACGGCATCGGGGGAATGAAGGGCCAACATGCCGAACATCGCTGGTATAAGATAACTCGCTTTTTTACGCATCATTTTATTCAGGGTTTTAAGGTTAAGAGTACTCATTTACACATATTTCTCAGCACAACCAGCATCATCTCCTGATGCTCACACTCTTCTACGGTCGAAAAAAACACTAATTCAACACAAGCCACTTACGAGCATATCAAAATATAAAAAAAATAAAAGAACTCTTATTGTCCATCAATAAAATAATAGCAACTTTTTCTCATCTCCAGCGCATCGCTCGCCAAACAACTTCACCGCGCATCACTGCAAAACCGATCAATCAGCCCGAGGAACTGACGCCCATAACGCTCAAGCTTGACCTCACCAACACCAGAGACCAACAACATCCCCTCCGCATCACGCGGAGAGAGGCGAGCCATATCGCGGAGCGTACGATCCGAAAAGACAACATAAGGGGGAATCCCCTGCTCATCCGCAATCTGCTTCCGCAACGTCCTCATCAACTCAAACAACTCCTGGCTGAAGGCCAACTCAGCCCTCACCGCCGGCGTTGCCAAAGCCTTTTGCTTCTCCAGCAGCCGCACCATCTCAATCCGCTCCTCACCCCTCAACAACAAAACAGCCTTCGGGAGAAGACAAAGCGTCGGATACAACCCCTCCGACCTTTCAACCACCCTCTGCGCCAGCAACTCATCAAGAAGCTGCCGCCAATACCTTTTATCATGCTCCCTCCCCACCCCGTAGGTCTTCAGACGATCATGACCCAAATCACGAATTTTTTTACTCACGCTCCCCGTCACAATATCAACAATATGCGTCGCACCAAACCGCTCCTCCGTACGCACCATGGCCGAAAGCAACATCTGAGCCTCACGAGTACAATCAACCACCTCACGCGACCCAAGACAGATATCACACGAATTGCAATTAGCATGAGGATAGATCTCCCCGAAATAATCGAGCAACGTTCGGCGACGGCAAACCGAATTGGCCGCAAAAGCAATCACCTTGGAGAGCGCACCCAACGCCTTTGCCCGCTCAACCTCATCCACCATAGCATCAATAAAAAAACGCACCTTCGGAATATCACCCTGCGCAAACAACAACGTACACTGCGCAGGCTCACCATCACGTCCAGCCCGGCCCGTCTCCTGATAATAGTTCTCAATACTCTTCGGCAAATCAGCATGAACAACATACCGGATATTTGACTTGTCGATACCCATCCCAAAAGCGATGGTCGCCACAATCACATCCGCTTCATCACGAATAAAAGCCTCCTGGTTACCACTCCGATCACCATCACTCAACCCCGCATGGTAAGGCAACGCCCGGAACCCCTTCGACTGCAACATCGCTGCAGTGTCGTTCACACTCTTGCGACTCGTCCGATAGACAATACCAGCCTTGCCGGGGTTGCTCCTCACCAACGCCACAATCTGAGCCTCAACACTATCCTTGAAACGAACATCATACAGCAGATTCGGGCGATCAAACGATGCCCTCACCACCAGAGGGTTGCGCAAAGCAAGTTTATCCAGAATATCCTGCTGTACCCGGTTCGTCGCCGTAGCCGTAAAGGCGGCGACCGGCAGGTGGGGAAAGATGGTGACCAGCGCCGAGAGCGAGAGATAGTCGGGACGGAAATCGTGGCCCCACTCCGAAACACAATGCGCCTCATCAATCACCGCCATACTGATCGGCAAACGAGCAAGCATCTGGCGAAAATGGTCGAGGCTGAAACGTTCAGGAGCAACATAGAGCAGATCAAGCTGATGAGCATAGAGGTCACGCATCACCTGGTCGCGCTCCTCCGGCGACTGGGAGCTGTTCAAAAAGGCCGCCCGAATACCGTTGGCCCGCGCACCATCCACCTGATCTTTCATCAGAGCAATCAACGGACTGATCACCATGCAGATACCCGGCAACAGGAGAGCAGGCAACTGGTAGCAGAGCGACTTACCCCCACCCGTAGGCATAACCGCAAAAACATCCCGCCTGTCGAGAATGGCGCGGACAACCTGCTCCTGGTTAGGGCGAAACTCATGAAAACCAAAAACCTTGCGAAGGGTGGCGAAGATGGCTGCCTCTGTCACAGTTGGAGTGGTCATAGATATAATGTCAAGAGATGTATCCGCCATCCCCTCATCACTCAACCGACGGGGGAGGTGACTTGCGGGTAGAGCGAATCACCTCGGTGGCTTTGTTGAGCGACTGGCGCGACTCTTCAACATCAGGACGACTATCGGCAAATTTGACAAGGTCGGCCTGTTTCAACAAATTCATGATACTTTCAAAACCCGCAACACCAAGCTTTTTAAGGTCGCGCTCAATCTCCTGCGTCACCGCCTCAAGAGCGCTGATGCGATAATGGGTCTCAAGAAAAGAGCGCATGATGTTGCTCAGCTCCTCATAACACTCATGCGGAGGCATTCCAGCCGAAAGACTGGAGCCAAGTTTACGAAGCTTCCGCTGGGCAACCTGGCTCGAATCGACCCTTTCTGCACTTGAGCGCACCGTCCGTTTCAAAAAATAGATCAACAGCAGCACCAGAACACCCACGCCAAAAGCTCCCAGCAGCAGGGGCATCAGCAGAAGATAGGGTATCGACGGCGAAAGAGGCGGCTTGATTGGCCTGATGTCGCGCATGGAGGCATCGGTAAGCTCACGCACAACAACCGATGAAGAGGGCTTGTAGCTCACCCTGCCCCTCACCCCTCCACTCGCCTCACGAAACACCACACTGAATGGGGGCAACGCCTGTTTTCCCGACACAAAAAGGGCAAGCTCCAGCTCAAAAAGATCCTCAACAGAAGCTGAAGCAGCCACCGAAGAGCTGTGCCGGCTGCTCAGCAGCTCAAAGGGCTTCAGGGCAACCGCATCGATCCCTTCAAGCGAGACCGCCACCCCCTTCTCATGCTGAACAGCGATGGTACAGTGGATACGGTCGCCAACCAGCAGCGTGTCGGGCATCACCGTCACCTTCACCATCGGTTGCTGCACCCCCTCCACGACAGCAAAAGGAGGCAAAATGGCAAGCAAGAGCAGCCACAGAAGCCTCTTGACCCACCCGGCAGCCAATATGTTACACCTTGCGTTCACGATAGCGAAAAAAGCTGTTGAGGTCGCCGATAAAGGAGCGATCGGTCTGGAGAAAGAGTGAGTCGATCCGCATACGACGCAGTCGCTGGCGAAGCTCATCGTGCAATCGCCCCTGCTCCTCCCGGTATCGGGCAAGAGAGCGACGGCTGGCACCATCAACCGTCAATCGCACCCCCGTTTCAGGATCTTCAAGATCAAGCAATGCGCTGAGCGGAAGCGCCTTGTCGAGCGGGTCGCTGAGGTGGACCAGAATAAAATCGTGGCGATTATTGAGCAGCTTCATCCCCCGTTCATAATCACTGTCCACCAGGTCGGTCAAAAGAAAGATAATCTCCTGCCGTTTGCGGGTGTAACGGATAAAAGAGAGCGCGGCGTTGATATCAGTTTTATGGCTTGAGGGCTTCATACGCAACAGCTCCTCAAGAATCATCAGCAGATGATGGCGCCCTTTACGCGGCGGAATATAGCGCTCAACCTGATCGGTAAAGAGCAGCAGCCCCACCTTGTCATTATTCTGCAGAGCGCTGAAGGCAAGCACCGCGCTCACCTCAAGCGCCAGCGCTCTCTTGCTCCGCTCACGGCTGCCAAAAAGCATGGAGGCTGAAGCATCCACCACAAGCAGGAGACTGCGCTCCCGCTCCTCGGTAAAAAGCTTGACATAGAGTTCACTTTTGCGGGCAGAGGTGTTCCAGTCGATCGAGCGAACATCATCACCATACTGATATTCACGAACATGGCTGAACTCAATCCCCTTGCCCTTGAAGGAGGAGTGATACTCGCCACTGAAGAGCTCACTGGCCATCCGTTTTGAGCGAATCTCAACCCGCCGAATAATACGCTGAAGATCCTTCAGTTGCTCATTATATCGCTCCACGGCAACCTCCCCGCTTTTTATCGGCCACCATCATCACGGCACCTGCACATTTTGCAGAATCTGTCGAATAATATCATCAGGCTTGATATTGTCGGCTTCGGCTTCGTATCCAGGCCTTATCCGGTGGCGAAGCGTGTCGCAGGCAATAGCCTTGACATCCTCCGGAGTAATGTATGGCCGATGCTGCAAAAAAGCGTGGGCTTTGGCAGCCAGCAACAGAAAGATTGAGGCTCTGGGCGATGCGCCATACTCAATCATCGAGGCCAGCTCCACCATGCCATAGAGCCCCGGATTTCTGGTGGCAACAACCAGATCCACAATATATCGCTGCACTCTGGGGTCAACATAAATACGGTCGATAAGGGCCCGGGCACGCACAATGTCGCCCGGCTGTACAACCACGCTGATGGGGCTCTTGCTGGCAGTCATGGCCGAACGAAGCATAATTTCCAGCTCCTCCTCATAAGAGGGGTAATCGACAATCACCTTCATCATAAAGCGGTCAACCTGCGCTTCAGGAAGAAGGTAGGTACCCTCATGCTCGACCGGGTTCTGGGTGGCGAGCACCATAAAGGGCTCCTGCAGGGGAAAGGTTTCGCTGCCGATGGTCACCTGCCGCTCCTGCATCGCCTCAAGCAGCGCCGACTGCACTTTGGCCGGAGAGCGGTTAATCTCATCCGCAAGAATGACATTGGCAAAAACCGGCCCCTTGCGAGGATAGAACTCCATATCCTTGGGGTTGTAGATCATGGTGCCGACCAGATCGGCCGGCAGCATATCGGGGGTAAACTGGATGCGCTGAAACTTCAGATTCATCACCGAAGCCACCGTGCTGATAATGAGCGTTTTGGCAAGACCAGGCACCCCCTCCAGCAGAATATGGCCATTGACCAGCATAGCAATAAACACACGCCTGATCACCTCAAGCTGGCCGACAACCCGATGGGCAAGCTGCTCCTCAGCCAGTTCAAGAAATCGGGATGCCTCAATGATCCGGCTGCCCAGCTCCTCCAGTTCCACATCATGTTGCATAGCCATTCTCCCCTCTTTTCCTGGGGCTTGCGCCCGCTGCTACCGTTACTTCGCCACTGCGGGACCATCCCGGACTAAAGATTTTTGTAGAGACCATGAAAACCCGTGAAGAGCAGCCCAACACCCATAACCAGCCCAGACCACGAGTAGATATCCGGGAGATAGAGAAAACTGTGAAGCATCCCCACTTCAGGCGTGAGCAGCATCAGAAGATTTGCGCCAACCAGAACCAAAAGCAGATGAAAAATGCTTACCTTGGCTGGCCCTTTGCCTCTCTTGGTGGAGTTGGCAGATTTGGCCGATTTGGCTAACTTGGCCGACTTTTCATCGCTACCCATAAAATCTTTTAAAGAGTGTTATATAATCAATGAATATTCTGGGCATAGAGACAAGTTGTGACGAAACATCAAGCGCCCTCCTTTGCAACGGAGAGGTCTGCTCCAGCATTATCAGTTCGCAACTCTGCCACACCTCGTTTGGTGGCGTGGTGCCGGAACTGGCCTCACGAGAGCATGAACGGCTGATCGTCTCCATTGTCGATGCGGCCCTGACCGAGGCCAATATAACAAAAAATGAACTGGATGCCATAGCGGCGACCGCTGGCCCGGGGTTGATCGGTGCCGTTATGGTGGGGCTCTCGTTTGCCCAGGGGCTCGCCTATGCGCTTGATCTGCCATTTGTACCGGTCAACCATATTGAAGCGCACATCTTTTCACCATTTATCAGCGAAGAGGCGAGCCGCCGCACCCCTGAGGGGAGCTTTGTATCGCTCACCGTCTCCGGCGGCCATACCCTGCTGTCGGTGGTCGAACCCGATCTCTCCTACACGGTGGTTGGCCGAACACTGGATGATGCCGCAGGCGAGGCATTCGACAAAACCGGCAAGATGCTCGGCCTTCCCTACCCGGCAGGGCCGATCATTGACAAACTGGCCGAAGAGGGCGACCCCTCCTTTCACCTCTTTCCCAGAGCCCTCACCTCGCAGTCGCAAAGCAGTAAAAGCTGGCAGGGAAATTTCGATTTCAGCTTTTCGGGCCTGAAAACCTCGGTGCTCACCTGGCTGCAAAAACAGACACCACCATTCATTGAGCTCCATAAGGGGGATATTGCCGCCTCAATCCAGTCGGCCATTGTGGGGGTGCTGGTGGAAAAGAGCATGGCCGTCGTGCGCAGCCGGGGCATCCGGGCTCTCTCCATCGCCGGCGGGGTGAGCGCCAACAGCGCCCTGCGCAGAGCCATGCAACAGGCATGCGACCGCGAGGGGGTGAGGCTCTACCTGCCAAAACCGCTCTACTCTACCGACAACGCCGCAATGATTGCGTCGCTGGCCCACCTGAAACTCTCGCGCGGCATGAGAGCGGAGTACCTTTATAATATAGCCCCCTATGCAAGCTTTGCCGCCGCCAGCCGACGTGATTGAAATAGTGCAAGAAATAGATTACATTCACTCTCACTCTAATAAAAATTGATGTTACCATGTATAATACTCTTCTTTCGCTTTTTCTTTTCTCCCCTCCTGCAGGAGTTGGCGGAGCGGCACCAAACCCTTTGATTCAGATTGTGCCGTTAGTGCTTATCTTTGTTGTCTTTTATTTCTTTATGATCCGTCCCCAGCAGAAAAAGCAGAAGGATCGGGAGAAGGTGCTCGACAGCCTGAAAAGAGGGGACAAGGTTATCACCATCGGTGGAGCCCACGGCACGGTTGCAGGCATTGATACAGAGAAGAAAACCGTTCTTGTTCAGGTAAGCGACACCACAAAAATCACCTTCGACCGTACTGCCATTGCCAATATTGACAAACAGGATGCAGGCGATAAACTTACGACCAAAGAGTAACAGGAGATAATGCAGCAAACACGTGCACGACTGGTGCTGGAGAACGGCTCCCTCTACAGGGGAACCGCTTATGGCCATCTGGGGGAGGCGACCGGTGAGGTTGTCTTCAACACCTCACTGACCGGATACCAGGAGATTTTGAGCGACCCCTCTTATGCGGGGCAGATGGTGATGATGACCTACCCTTTAATAGGGAACTATGGCATCAACCCGGCCGATAACGAATCGGGCAAGCTATGGCCCTCGGCCTTTATTGTTCATGAGGTATCGCGCATCCACAGTAATTTTGAGGCATCGCAGAGTCTTGACTCCCGCCTCAAGGAGGCTGGGGTGGTGGGTCTGGCCGGTATTGATACCCGGCGGCTGGTGCGCGAGATTCGGGAGAAGGGGGCCATGAGGGGCATTATCTCCCTCAGCGATGAGAGCGATGATGCGTTGGCAGAGAGAGCCCGCCAGAGCCCGGCAATGTCGGGGCGTGACCTCGTTACAACCGTGACCACCGGCAGCAACTATACCGTTGAGCGAGAAAATGGCCGCTACCATGTTGTGGCGTATGATTTCGGCATCAAGAGCAATATCCTGCGGATGCTGCAGCAGGCTGGATGCCGGGTGACGGTGGTGACGGCTGCCACAACGGCTGAAGAGGTGATTGCGCTCAACCCCGACGGGGTGTTTCTGTCGAATGGTCCTGGCGACCCTGCGGCTGTCGGCTACGCCATTGAGAGCATCAAAGAGCTTGTTGACTATAACCGCACCACCAGGGCACTGCCGATGTTTGGTATCTGCCTTGGCCACCAGTTGCTTTCACTCGCTTTTGGCGCTGAAACATTCAAGTTGAAATTTGGCCACCATGGAGGCAACCATCCGGTCAAAAACCTCGCCACCGGACAGATTGAGATAACCTCCCAGAACCACGGTTTTGCGGTGGTACTGGAGTCGCTGCCTGAAGAGCTTGCCTTGACGCACCTCAACCTCTACGACAATACTGTTGAAGGTGTCAAGCATCAAACACTGCCCTGCTTTTCGGTGCAGTACCACCCCGAAGCTGCGCCAGGGCCGCATGACTCCCTCTACCTCTTTGATGAGTTCACCTCGCTTATGGATTTAACTCAACCAACTTTGCTGAAGAGATGAAAAAAAGATTATTCACTCCCGGGCCAACCCCGGTACCAGAAAATGTGATGCTCCGCATGGCGGCGCCAATTATCCACCACAGGAACCCTGAGTTCATGGAGATTTTGACCAGGGTTCACGCCGACCTCAAGTACCTGTTCAGAACAACCCAGCCGGTTGTGGTGCTCAGTTGCTCCGGAACGGGCGGCATGGAGGCCACCATTTCCAGCCTCTTCAGGCAGGGCGACAAGGTGATTACCGTGAACGCCGGAAAATTTGGTGAGCGGTGGGGGGAGCTGGTACGGGTTTTTACTGGTAACTGTGTTGAGGAGAAGGTTGCCTGGGGGAGGGCAATTCAACCGGAACGGCTGGCGGAGCTGCTCAAGGAGCACCCGGATGCCAAGGGTGTCTGTTTGACCCACTCTGAAACCTCAACCGGCACCGCC
This sequence comes from Chlorobium sp., assembly GCA_005843815.1. GTDB lineage: Bacteria > Bacteroidota > Chlorobiia > Chlorobiales > Chlorobiaceae > Chlorobium. The sequence continues at coordinate 16,767 of SZYA01000005.1, read as the reverse complement.
GCTGATATTAAAAGACTCAGCGCCCTGATTCGGGAGAAGTCAGAGGCCCTGGTGCTTGTTGATGGTATTACTGCGGTCGGCGCTCACGAGTTCCAGTTTGATGAGTGGGGCGTTGATATCTGCATTACCGGCTCCCAGAAAGGGCTGATGATGCCTCCGGGACTTGCTCTCGTCGCCATCTCCGAGCGGGCCCAGGGGGTGATCAAGGGCAACAGCGGTATGCCGCACTACTACCTGAGTCTGAAAAAGGCGCTGAAGTCACACGCCGGCGATGATACCCCCTTTACACCGGCCGTGTCGCTGGTGATCGGGCTTGACGAAGCGTTGCAGATGGTCAAGGCTGAAGGCATTGAACATATCTGGAAACGGCACGAAAGCCTCTCGAACGCCTGCCGCCAGGGGTGTAACGCTCTTGGCATGAAGCTCTTCAGCAACTCCCCCTCCTTTGCGGTGACCCCCGTCTGGCTCCCTGAAGGGGTGAAATGGTCTGCATTCAACAAGGCGCTGAAGAGCAGCAACGGCATCACGGTTGCTGCCGGCCAGGATGAGTACAAAGACAAAATATTCCGTATCTCGCATCTCGGCTACTACGATGAGCTTGATATGTTGACCGTTATCGGCGGCATTGAGCGGGCGTTGAAAGAGATCGGCTTCGCCTTTGAGATCGGCGCCGGGGTCAGCGCTGTTCAGAAAGCATTCCTCGGCAACTGAAGCCTGCGGGAGTGCTCTGACCATGATATTCCTCCACACTCTCCTGCTTGCTGTTGCACTGTTGACATCAATGCAGGAGAGGTTCAGGGCGTACCGGATGCAACTGAAAGCCTATGCGCTCTATGAGCAGCACGCCTACAGCGAGGCACAGGTTGCTTTTGAGGGTATCAGCGCCGTTGCCAGGGAGGAAAAAGAGCGAGCCACAGCAGCCTATAATCTTGGATGTGCACTCTATATGCAGGGGAAATTCGGCGAAGCAGCCACCCTTTTTGCCAGAAGCGCCAAACCGGGAAGCCAGAACAGGAGCATGCAACTGCGAGCCACCACCCCCACCACCTCTATCGCCTCTATTTTTAACGAAGGCGATGCGTTGGCGATGATGGCAATGGGAGAGAGCTCAAAAGCGCGGAAAACGATTTTGTTCCGTCAATCGCTCAATCGCTTCAAAACCGTACTCTTGACCCAGCCTGGCGACGGGGATGCAAAAATCAATTATGAAATTGTCTCCCGTTACCTCCGCGAACTTGAGACACCGGAAAAAAAATCATCTCCCCAACCACTCTCCGGCATCAGTAACAACATAACGGATCGCCTGCTGGATAATGCCCGACAGGATGAATCCTCAATCATGCAACGGCCTCCCCGGATAAAAGCACCGGCGAATCGTGGCAACCACAATGAGAAAGACTGGTAATACCCCATGGCTGAACAAGAGATGATCAAAAAAGTGCTCCTTGTCTTTCTCCCTTCCGAGAGTGGCGTTGACGGAGCGAGGTCACTCTACGGTGAAAAAGAGGAGAACCCTTTTTTCAGTTGGTTTAATCGGTCGCTGAGAGCCATCATCAAACAGAGTCAGTTCGCCATCCCGCCGCTCTCTTTGATGATACTCAGCTCGGTGGATGTGCCGGGAGTTGAGCAGTCAATCTGTGATATGCGGTTTGAAGAGTTTCCCTTTGAGCCTTCCGTATCCGACCGGTTACCGCACACGCACCTTGAACTTGTTCATGAAAAAAACGCGTGGGATCTGGTGGGTATCAGCGTTCAGACCGGCATGGCAAAAAAAGCGTTTGAACTGGCTGACCAGCTTCGAGCCAGGGGTATATCGGTGGTGCTGGGAGGTGCCCATGTCACCCTCTTTCCCGAGTCGTGCCGCCCGCATGCTGATGTTCTGGTGCATGGAGAGGCTGATGACCTCTGGAAAGAGCTGCTCACCGACCTTGCATCAGGCAGCATCAAGCCAGACTACCACTCAGAGAGCTTTCCCGATCTGGGCCAGTCACGGCCTGTACAGAAAAGAGCGCTCATCAAAAGCCGCTATTTTACCACAAACCTGATTCAGACCGGGAGAGGGTGCCAGTACAGTTGTGATTTCTGCAATGTCCATCTCCTCAATGGCCGCGCCCTGCGCCGGAGAGCAATCAGCGATGTCGTCAGCGAAGTTGCCCGATTTCATGAGCATGATCGCAGAATATTCTTTTTTGTCGACGACTCAATCAACGCCGACCCGCTCTATGCCCGGGAGCTCTTCGAAAAACTTGTTCCTCTCAAGATCCGCTGGTTTGGTCAGGCAACCACAACTCTTGGCCAGCAGCGTGAACTGCTTCAAACATTTGCCGATTCGGGGTGCCAGGCGCTCCTCGTTGGTATTGAGAGCATTGAACCGGCCAGTCGAAGCGCCCACAAAAAAAACCAGAACCGGGCGGGTGAACTTGTCAAAGCCATTACCACGATCAGGGAGGCGGGAATAAGCCTCTACGGAAGCTTTATTTATGGCCTTGACGGCGATACACTGGATACTCCGGCGGCCATTCTTGATTTTGTGCGCGCAACCAAGCTTGACGTTCCGGGAATCAATATTCTGCGGCCTACCCCGGGCACCCAGGTTTTTGAACGGCTGAGGGAGGAGGGGCGACTGCTCTTTGACCCTCTTGATATCACCTCGTACCGATACTCATTTGGTCAGGAGATGCTCTACAGACCAAAAAATATGTCGCTTGATGCCTTTGTGGAGAGCTACTCCGCCCTGACGCAAGAGCTGTTCACTGTAAAAAATGCGGTTGTGAGAGGCTTGTCGGCTCCGAGAGCCAAAAGCGCCGTGATGCTCTTCAATCTCTTTTATACGCATCTCTACGCTCTCTCCCGTCACGACCTTCAGCATCAGTGGAAAAAGAGGGGGAAATAAAAAACCATTTTGCCTTATGCCGATTAATTTTTAAACTGTTTATCGAGAATTTATACCGCAGCCGACACAACAATCTAAAACTGTAGCAATGATGACTATGAAGCCCTTTATCCCTTTCCTGACCGTTGGTCTTTTGTTCCTGAGCGCTTGTGGCCTTGAAAAACCGCCAGCATCGCTCAAGTTTCCTGAAGAGCCGAAGGCTGCAGCTCCTGCTGCGGCTGCGCCGGCAGCGGCGGATTCGGCTGCTCCGGCAGATCCAAAATTGGCCGCTGGTAAAACCATCTATGATGCAAACTGCGGTGCCTGTCACGAAGCGGGCATGATGGGAGCTCCAAAACCAGGGGACAAGGCTGCCTGGAGCGCTCGTATCGCCCAGGGCGTTGAGGTGATGACAAAGAAATCGATTGATGGATTCACCGGAAAAGCGGGCGCAATGCCGGCAAAAGGGGGCAATGCAAGCTTGACAAACGAAGAGATAACCAATGCCGTTGCCTTTATGGCAGACAAGTCGAAGTAGATTCACCATTGTTCTGCGTTTTTTGCGGGAGCTGACCGATACAGCTCCCGTTTATACGCGAAAATCTGGCTCATCGACAGAATAATGTTGCCGATATTTGGATAGCTTCCAATAAAATTGTATCAATAGGGTTATGTTCTATAACGAACAGTAACAACCCAACTCACACCACCAATTAAATCAGGAGAATCCGCGATGAACCGTTTTCTTTCCGCCGCACTTTGTGCGCTTTTTGTTAGCTCTGTCTGTGCAACCGCAGCAACCGCAGCAACGGCAGCTCCGGATGCCGCTAAAGGCCAGGCCGTTTACGATGCCAGTTGTGTAGCATGCCACAAAGCAGGCCTCATGGGAGCACCTAAATTAGGTGAGAAGGCAGCATGGGCACCCCGTATCGCCCAGGGAAATAAAGTACTTGTGAATAATGCCGTCAACGGATTCAAGGGCAAAGTGGGCGCAATGTTGCCAAAGGGTGGCAATGCCAAGCTGACCAATGCAGAGGTAGAAAACGCCGTTGCTTACATGGTAAAGCAGGCCAAGTAAACGCTTTTTTTGGTGAAAAGGCGGGGTTGTTGTCCCGCCTTTTGCCTTTTCCCACCACTCTCCACTGGAGAGATACCCAAATACTTGCCAAAATAGATTTTATACCATGAACGCTCTTCATCTTGGCTTTATTGGAACCGGTCGAATTGCCCGTGCCCTTATTGCCGGCCTCAGCAGCAGGGAAAAAACTCTTCTTTCAGGTTTTGACCGCGACCCGGCCACACTGCAAGCAATTGCGGCAGATTACCCGGTGCAGCCAGTGCAGTCAGTTGCCGAAATTGCTCAAAAGGCCGAGGTGATCATCCTTGCCGTCAAACCATACCAGGTGGCTGAGCTGCTGGGTGAACTGAAGCCACTGCTCAAGCCCGAGCACCTGCTGATTAGTGTTGCTGCGGGTATCTCCACAGAGTTTATCCGAAGCAGGGCAGTGCCAGCATTGAAAGTGATCAGAGTTATGCCCAATACCCCCGCCTTTGTAGGTGAAGGGATGACCGCTCTCTGCCGGGGCAATATGGCTTCAGACAACGATCTCACCCTTGCCTGCGACCTCTTCCGTTCGATTGGTCGAGTAGCAATTCTGGATGAGTCGCAGATGGATGCCGCAACGGCCCTCTCCGGAAGCGGACCGGCCTATATGTTTTATATGCTTGATGCACTGGCGGAGGGTGGAAAGCTCTGCGGCCTTTCGTACGACGAGGCGCTGCTCCTCGCCGCCCAAACCATGCTCGGCGCTGCAACAATGGCACTCTCCGGCGGCAAAAAGCCTGATGAGCTCACACGGGATGTTACCACGCCTGGAGGAACGACAGAGGCGGGGTTGAACATTATGGAGGCTAAAGGGATCCGTCAGATTCTGGTCGAGACGGTGGCTGCCGCAGCAACCCGATCCAGGGAACTTATGAAGTAACCCATGATGATGAGACGCTTTGCCCGATCCCTCCTCCTCTCCCTGCTGGCAGTGGTGTCTCTTGCACCCTGTTCCACCCCCGCAGTTGCAGCCGCATCGGAAAAGCCGGGCAACAGACTCTTTCTCACCGCATCAGCCAGCAACACCCACCCTTTTGCAGGCCAGGAGATAGTGTTGACCTACACCCTCTCTTTCAGGGATGTTGCCCCAAAAATATCAAGCGAAACCAACCCATCCTTTAAGGGACTGTGGGCCAAAGAGAGCCTCCCTGAGCGCTTTATGAAAAGCGTGCCGAAAAAAGTGAATGGGAATGAGTTCAGAAGCGCGGTGGTCAAGCAGTTCAGAGTGGTGCCTCTCCAGAGTGGCACCTTTACCATAGAAGGATACGTGATGCAGTGCCTGCTGCCGCAACAGCAGAGTGGCACAACCCTCAAAGAGAGCCCTGAAACAACTCTTCGAGTAACAGCCCCACCCGTCACCCTCTTTTCCCTCGCCCTGCCGGAGCCGGTGCCGGAAAGCTTCTCCGGTGGCGTAGGCAGCTTTACGCTCGACCTTAACACCGACCATCCTCAGATCCGCATCGGTGAGCCATTGAGACTGAAGCTGATCGTCACTGGCAGGGGCAGCCTCCACACCCTTCAGCTTCCCCGACTCATCCTCCCGGAGAGCTTCCGCCACAATCCACCCGAACGCTCCTCCTCCTCCGGCTCCATCACCTCAACCATCACCGCCTGGCCTCAAGTGACCGGATTGTTTCACATCCCTGCATTGCGCCTCACGGTGTTCAATCCCGAAACAAGAGTCTACACCACTCTTGTTACAAAAGCTGTGACCATCAGCGTTGAAGAGGGGCCACTCCCGGGCAGGATGAGTGAGGGGAGAGAGCCTGCGAGCGTCGAAAGAGTGAAGAGCAGCAGCGCAACATTGGTTGCAGGGATAGTCGTCACCATCGTATTACTCCTCACCATCATCGGCCTGGTGCTGAAAAGGAGAAAAGGGCAGCAACGTTCCAGTGCAACAGTATCAGGAGGGGAGCCTGAAGAGAGTGTATCGGCGGAAAAGATGAAACAGCAGCTTTTCACCCTGCTCGAAGCGGCCGGAATCCCGAACCCTGGAGCTCTGAGACGAAAAGAGCTGGATCGGGCATTGCAGGATTTCACCATCCCTGTGGAAAGCCGATTGGAACTCTCCGCAGTGCTTGACTCCCTCGACAAAATGCTCTACAGCCCATCCGGGAAAAATGCGGAGACCATCCCTGTTTCGATTGTTGCCAAGGTCAATGATCTCCTGACTCTCCTGAAAAAGATGAAGCGTTCCGGCTGAAAAGAGCAATGGCACGATCCGGATAATCGGTGATAATTCCGTCAGCGCCAATATGATGCATCGCCAGCATCTCCCCGGGATCATTGACCGTCCAGGGGATCATCCTTATACCCCGTTCATGCAGGAGATCGGTCAACTCTCGGTCAACAAGAGAGTGGTGTGGATTGAGATAGGCGGGCAAAAAGCCGGCCCGGGATAACAATCGCCTCACAGCTCCGGCAGCTCCGGCATGGTGGTTGCCATGACCATGATCATAATCAATCAGCAATCCGTAGCAGAGCTCTGGATTGAGCTTCCACGCTTCGCGCACCACCCGCTCGTCGAATGACTGTATCCTGACACGATCGGAGAGAGCGGCCACCTCGACAAGCTGCACCACCAGCTCGGCATACTGCGCCGGAGGCGGATGAAGTAAACCATCCTTGTCGGGCCATGACTTTATTTCAAGATTATAGAGCATACTCCCGCCCAGGCCGGCATCAGCCATAAAGGCATCAACCTCTCTGAAAACGGTGGAGAGAAGGGGCTTGCAGGTGACCATCCGCGCCTGTTGGGGAAACGAGGGGTGAGGTCGAGCGCAATCAAAGAGCGCTATGTCAGCATAGGGCATCGCATAAAGCATGGAGCGCCCGCAATCCCCCTTCAATGGCTCTCGCTGCTCTTCGGAGCGAGGTGGCGCTGGAAGCCAGGGATCGTGAGAGACCACAATTTGATGATCTTTTGAGACCATCAGATCAAGCTCAACCACTCTTGCCCCCAGAGATGCGGCACAACAGAATGCCGGGATGGTATTTTCAGGGAAGAGGGCTCTTGCTCCCCGATGGGCCTGAATTTCAAAAGCCACACGCTCGCCCTCCCGGTCGGTTATGAATTTGGAGTGCGTTTGCCTGTTGCAGGTCGGGATGGTTTTGAAAAACCCTTTTTCTTCGGCTTTCTCTTTTGCGGTTTGTTTCCATCAGCGGCTTTTGAGGGAGGATGAACACCCCCGCCATTTACACTGAAATAGCCGGAAGGGCTTTTGGCTTTGCTTTTGTTGTAACGGTTTTTGCGATACTTTTTTTCAAGGTCGGCATAAGGACTGGGCGGGTCTGGAGAGGTATTGTGGTTATTGAAATTCGGCTCGTCAATGACCTCAACATCATCCAAAACCTCGTCGGGATGAACTATCTTAAGCAAGTTATTTCAATTTATGTTCATAAATCAAGAGCACGTTCACTCAGGATTATTTCCGAAGGGAGAATAATTTACATTTTTAGAATCAAAATGCAAGCAATAGCGTGAAGAATCTGCAGCGGGAAGAAACGGCCTGTTGCAGAGTTCTGAAAAGCGTTTTTGCATTGCTTATTCCCGGTTTAATACTAAATTCGTCATTGTTTCACCATAAAAACCGGAGAGAGTAATGGATATTCGGAGATGGATTCTGGCATGTATTCTTCCACCCGCCGCAGTGACCAACAAGGAGGCTGGCACCGTGATGCTGACCGGAGCGCTGACCCTGTTCGGCTGGCTGCCGGGGGTAGCTTTTGCGATTTTTCTGATAGTGCAGGAGAAGCGCCAGGCAGTTGCCTGACGCTGAAGCACAAAAACGATTACTGAAGCCTGTTCAGTGCGCTGACGGTGGCCTTGATTGAGGCAAGACTGCTGTTTGAGTCGATTCCAGCGCCAAAGGAGATTCGCCCATCGGCACAACTGATTTTGATGTAAGCCGCTGCGAGTGCTTTGGCGCTTTTTCCAATGGAGTGCTCGCTGAACTCATCAATACTGAAATCAAGCCCGCTCTCTTTGACAAATCCCTTGACGAAGGCATCAAGCGGGCCATTGCCCAGCTCCTCAAAACTGAACTCTCTCTCTCTGGACTGCACCACAGAGGTGATGATTGTAGCCTCTTCGTCATGACGCTCAAGATCCTTGTCATCCCATCTGATCTGGCATTTTTTGATGGCAAACGGCTCTTTGAGCTTTATATACTCTGAATGAAAGAGCTCATGAATCTGATCCGGCGAGAGTTCATTGCCCGTGGTATCGGCAACACCCTGCACCGCTTCGGCAAAGTCGGGCTGCATCCACTTGGGAATCTGTATCCCGTAATCCTTCTCAAGCACCCAGGCAACACCCCCCTTTCCGGACTGGCTGTTGATACGAACAATAGCCTCATAGTTGCAGCCAACATCCTGTGGGTCAATGGGAAGATAGGGTACCGCCCACAAACCACCCTCCGACGAAGGTTGCGCCTTCATCCCTTTACTGATGGCATCCTGGTGCGAACCGGAAAAGGCGGTGTAGACCAGCTCTCCTGAATAGGGTTGACGGGAGTGAATATCCATACGGGTAGAGCGCTGGTAAACCTCCCTTATACGGGGCAAATCAGAAAAGTCGAGTTCAGGATCAACTCCCTGTGTAAAGAGATTGAGCGCCATGGTGACTATATCCATATTCCCGCATCGCTCACCATTACCAAACAGCGCCCCCTCAACACGGTCAGCACCGGCCATCACGGCTAATTCAGCGGTTGCCACAGCCGTACCACGATCATTATGGGCATGAACACTGATCAGGGCAGCACCGCGATCCTTGAGATTTCGGCAGAACCACTCAATGCGATCTGCATAGATATTGGGCTGCGACATCTCAACCGTCGAGGGGAGATTGAGGATAATTTTATCATCCACGGAGGCGCCCCAGCTCTCCATCACCGCATGACAGACATCAAGCGCATAGTCGAGCTCAGTGCCGGTAAAACTTTCAGGACTGTACTCGTAACGGATCACCGTACCGCCTGCTGCATCCTTGAGACGACGAACCAGCGCCGTTCCCTCAATGGCAATGGCCTTGATCTCCTCCCTGTTTTTGCGGAACACCACATTCCGCTGCAGGGTTGAGGTGGAATTGTAGAGATGGACAATGGCATGTTTCGCGCCGGCTATGGCATCAAAGCTCTTGCGAATCAGGTGCTCCCGCGCCTGGGTCAGCACCTGAATGGTGACATCGTCGGGAATAAGGTTGCCTTCAATCAACCGTCGCGTAAAGGCGTATTCTGTTGCTGATGCTGAAGGAAAGCCAACCTCAATCTCCTTAAAGCCAATGGAGACAAGAAGCTGAAACATGGCAACCTTCTCTTCAACACTCATCGGTACAGGCAGCGCCTGGTTGCCGTCGCGAAGATCGACACTGCACCATATCGGCGCTTTGGTGATACTCTTGTCGGGCCAGCTCCTTCCTGAAAGGGGAACCAGCGGGTATGGTGCATATTTTTTATAGTTCTTCATAGTCATTGCTCCTTTTGCCCCTATATTAAAAAAGCCACCGACCCATAGAAGGAGTGGTGGCTTAACAAAAGATGAACTTGCAATCCTCTCTTTTTTTGCTCCGCGGGCAGGACTCGAACCTGCAACCCTGCGATTAACAGTCGCATGCTCTACCATTGAGCTACCACGGAATCTGCGTCGGCTAATATACACCGGTTTTTTTTAAATACAAATCGCAAAAATGGTTTTTTTGCCCATTCTATAGATCGCTGATTAATTGACACCTTTCATTTTCCATAATAATTTTTGTACATTGGTTCTCTTTTATTGAAAAAGATGCTCCCATGCATAAAGAGAAACCGCTGATAGAAATTCGTACAAGTGCCCTTGTGGAGGGGATCAATGAGCTTCATTTCACCTGCCTGGCGAGTGATTTTGAGGATCGGCACTTCGCGATAGCCGATTTTTCCGGGGAGATTGAGGTTTGTGTTGTGGTACAAAAGAGTGATGAAGAGATTGCTGTCGCCATCAGCACATCGGCAGTTGCTGATGTTACCTGCGACCGCTGTCTCGCACTGCTCTCAAGAGCTCTTGATGGTTCGCTTGATCTCCTTTATACCTTCAGCACAACTCTTGAAGGAGAGCTGAGTGGAGTTGAGGAGCACCGTCAGATAGCAAAGAGTAGTGAATATATTGACATTACCGGAGATGTGCGCGATGCACTGATTTTGTCGCGACCGATGAAGGTGATTTGCAGAGATAATCCTGACTGCAGACTCTACGAGAGCAGTAAGGGGAGAGGGGAAATTTCTGGTTATCAGGAGTCTGAACCCGGAGAGACAAGCGCTTGGCAAAAGTCGCTTGAAAAGCTGAAAACAAATATTGTTAACTGAATTTATAAAGAGAGAGCAGCACCATGGCCAATCCTAAAGCCAAAATGTCGAAATCCCGCAGGGATAAAAGACGAGCCCAGTTCAATGCCCGCACAAAACCAGCAACAACGGTCAACTGTCCGAATTGTGGCGAGCCAACCCTTCCGCACCGCGCATGCCGCCATTGCGGCCACTACCGTGGCAGATGTGTCGTCAATAAACTGGCCAAGAGCTGAGTAACCAATAACAAGGCAAAAACCCCATCATGTTGACGATTGTTGTTGACGCCATGGGCGGAGACCATGCCCCCTCCTGTGTGATAGAGGGGACTGTTCAGGCGTTACAGGAGAGTGGCAACAGGTTTGAGATTCTGCTTATCGGTCAATCGGAGAGGGTGGAACCCCTGCTTGCCGATTATGAGATCGGTGGGCTCAACCTGAAGTTTCTGCATGCGCCGGAGGTGGTTACCATGGAGGATATTCCGGCCACTGCTGTCAAAACAAAGCAGCATTCATCACTGGTGAAGGGGTTGCAGCTCTGCAAGGCCAAACAGGCGGATGCTTTTGTCAGCGCGGGCAATACCGGCGCACAGATGGCGGCCTCACTCTTTGTGCTTGGCCGGCTTCCGGGTGTGCTTCGCCCCACCATTTACGCCTATTTTCCTCGCATCGGGGAGGGGTTGACCAATATTGTCGATGTTGGGGCCAATGTCGACTGCAAGCCTGATCACCTGGTGCAGTTCGCTGAAATGCTCACCATCTACCAGCGTTATGGCGCTGGAATTGAAAAACCCGTTACCGGCCTGCTCAATATCGGCGAGGAGGAGGGGAAGGGATCAGAGGTACTCAAACAGACATACCGTCTTCTGAAAGAGGCCGAGAGCAAGGGAAAAATAACCTTTATCGGCAACATTGAGGGGCACGATATACTGAAGGGGGAGGCGACCATCGTTGTTTGCGACGGGCTTGTCGGCAACACCATCCTGAAATTCGGCGAAAGCATTCCTGAATTTCTGGGAACTCTCTTCAGCCAATCGCTCCAAAAACTTTTGACCTCCGGCCAGTTCACTCCCGAAATTGCAGCCTTGACGACCGGTATGTTCAAAGGGATCTTTGAACCATTTGATGTTGAAAAATTTGGTGGCGTACCATTCCTCGGGGTTGATGGCATCTCTATCGTCGGCCACGGACGCTCCTCTTCAAGAGCGATAAAGAACATGATCTACATGGCTGAGCACATGATTGAAAGAAGAGTCAATGAGCATATCGCGGAAGTTTTATCTGAAAATTAGTACAACTGCATAGAACGCATGAAAGCTGCAATTACGGCCACGGCCAACTATTTACCTCCCGATATTCTTACCAATCATGAGCTTGAAATTATGCTGGAGACCAACGACGAATGGATTCGTTCGAGGACCGGCATAAGCGAACGCAGAATACTCAGGGATCCAGCAAAAGCCACTTCCTTCATGTGCGGAGAGGTTGCGCGGCAGCTTCTTGAAAAAAGAGGAGTAAAGGCCGATGAGATTGAGGTGATTATTGTCGCCACCATGACCCCCGATATGCTCTTCCCTTCCACGGCATGTTTCACCCAGAGTATTATCGGAGCCACCAATGCCTGGGCCTTTGATATCAACGCTGCCTGTTCCGGATTTCTTTATGCACTCAACATTGGAGCGCGCCTTGTCGAGAGCGGGGCACACAACAAGGTGATGGTCATTGGTGCCGACAAGATGTCGTCGGTCACGGACTATACTGATCGCTCAACCGCCATTCTTTTTGGAGATGGCGCTGGTGGAGTTATTCTTGAACCGGCAAAAGAGGAGGGGTACGGCATTCTTGATGTTCGCATGTACTCCGACGGCGCAAACGGCAAAGATCATCTGCTGATGAGGGGCGGCGGCAGCCTTCATCCGGCAACACACGAGAGCATCGACAAGAGAATGCACTACATCCATCAGGATGGGAAGCAGGTTTTCAAGGCAGCCGTGATTGCCATGGCTCAGGTTGCCGAAGAGATGATGAGTCGTAACAACCTTCGGGCTGAAGATATTGATTACCTCGTTCCTCACCAGGCCAATCAGCGCATTATTGATGCCACGGCCGAGCGAATGGGTGTTGACAAGAAAAAAGTGGTTTCAAACGTCGCCCGTTACGGCAACACAACGGCAGGAACCATTCCAATCTGTCTGGCTGAGCTTGATGAGCAGCAGAAGCTGCAGAGGGGTTCCAACCTGGTTCTGGTCAGTTTTGGCGCAGGGTATACCTGGGGTGGCATCTACGTAAAATGGCAATAAGGAGATCATGAAAGCTTTTGTTTTTCCGGGACAGGGTTCCCAGTACTGTGGTATGGGCCGGGATATCTTCGAGATTTTTCCTGCTGCTCGCGTTATGATGGAGAGAGCCAATGAATTGCTCGGCTATTCTATAACCGATATCATGTTTACGGGTAGTGAGGAGGAGTTGCGCCAGACCAAGTTTACGCAGCCAGCGATTTTTCTGCACAGCATCGCAGCGGCCACACTGATCAGGCGGAATGATGTCACCATGACCGCTGGCCACAGCCTCGGCGAATATACCGCGCTCTGCTTTGCCGGAGCCATCAGCTTTGACGATGCCGTGCGCATTGTGGCAAAGCGTGGTGAGCTGATGCAGCATGCTGGCCAGGAAAACCCCGGTACCATGGCCGCCATTATCGGTATGCCCGACAGCGCGCTCGAAGGGCTGCTCGAAGAGGCCCGGTCGGAGGGTATTGTTCAGGCGGCCAACTTTAATTCGCCCGGGCAGATTGTGCTCTCCGGTGATATTGCCGCCGTTAAAAAAGCGGTGGCGCTGGCCCCCTCCAAAGGGGCTCGTATGGCCAAAGAGCTGGTGGTATCGGGCGCATTTCACTCCCCTCTCATGAAGCCTGCTGAAGAGGAGCTTGCGGTGGCGCTTGATGGTATTGAGATAAAAGATGCCGGAATTCCGGTCTGCATGAACGCTGTAGCCCGTCCGATAACTGATGCCGCAGAGATCCACCGTAATCTTATTCTGCAACTGACCAGCTCTGTGCTGTGGTCGCAGTCGATTGAGGCAATGGTGCAAAGTGGCATAACAGAATTTATTGAAGTGGGCCCGCAGAAGGTGTTGCAGGGGCTGATCAAACGAATTGACAAAGGTGTCGCTACCAGAGGCATTGATACCGCCGCAGATATTGAGGCTCTCAAAGCGCTGTAGGGGCGATATATCGGTAACTCTATCATTGCACACACTAAATTGTAATTGGCACCCTTTACGAATTAACATCAACCGACTGAAACTATGTTTGAAGGAAAAATTGCTGTTGTTACTGGATCGGCCAGAGGTATCGGGCAGGCTATTGCCTATAACCTTGCCGCCAGAGGGGCCGATATCGTGCTGTGCGACATTAAGGCTGAGTGGCTTTCAGAGAGTGCTGAGGGGGTAAAAAAACTTGGCAGAAAGGCTTACTGTTTTGAGCTTGACGTCACCAACGCCACCGCGGTGCAGAGTGCCTTTAATGACATTGCTGCCGAGACTGGAAGAATTGATATTCTCGTCAACAATGCCGGTATTACCAGGGACGGTCTGCTGATGAGAATGAGCGAAGAGGATTGGGATGCGGTGCTCACCGTAAACCTGAAGGGGACTTTTGCCTGCACCAAAGCGGTCAGCCGCATTATGATGAAGCAGCGCTCGGGCTCAATCATCAACATCGCTTCGGTCGTCGGACTTATGGGCAATGCTGGCCAGGCCAACTATGCCGCCTCAAAAGGGGGGGTCATCGCCTTCACCAAATCCGTTGCCAAGGAGCTCGCTTCCCGCAACATCAGGGCAAACGCCGTCGCTCCGGGATTTATCTCCTCGAAAATGACCGACGCCCTCTCCGATGAGGTGCGCCAGAAAATGCTGGAAGCTATCCCGCTCGCCAGTTTCGGTACTCCTGAGGATGTAGCCAATGCGGTGGCATTCCTTGCCAGCGACCAATCCTCCTACATCACCGGCCAGGTTATCAGCGTCAATGGCGGTATGGTTATGTGATTTGGGTAAGCATCTTTTCTTTGTATATTGACAAGCTTTTTTAAAATTTTCATTACAACAACAAACGTTTAATCAGGAGATCTCACCATGACCCAGGCAGAAATCAAGGATAAAGTATACGATATTATCGTCAGCAAGATGGGCGTCAACAAGGATCAGATCAAGATGGAATCGAAGTTTTCAGATGATCTTGGCGCAGATTCGCTCGATACGGTTGAGCTGATCATGGAGCTTGAAAACGAGTTCGGCGTACAGATTCCTGATGAGGATGCAGAGAAGATCGGCACGGTGCAGCAGGCTATTGATTACATCGTCAGCAAAAAGTAATCTGCCATTGCAGGAAGAGATGTAAACAGCAAACAGGTTAAAAGCAGAAGCTATGGCTCAGGATCGCAAAAGAATTGTTATTACCGGGATAGGAGTTTTAACTCCTGTGGGTCTTTCCAAAGAGGAGTTCTGGAGCTCCCTCTCTCAGGGAAAAAGTGGCGCTGCGCCAATTACCTATTTCGATACCACTGATTTTGCGACAACCTTTGCCTGCGAGCTGAAGGGATTTGTTGCTGCTGATTATATCGACAGAAAATCTGCCGACCGGATGGATCCCTACTGTCAGTATGCTGTTATCGCCGCAGGTCAGGCTCTGACCGATTCCGGGCTTGATCTGAAGGAGATTGATCCGCTCAGAATCGGAGTGGTGCACGGTTCGGGCATTGGCGGAATGACCACCTACGAGCAGCAGTTCAAGACCTTCCTTGAAAAAGGGCCGAGACGCATCAGCCCCTTCTTTATCCCCATGCTCATTCCTGACATCGCAGCCGGACAGATCTCTATCCGGCATGGGCTCATGGGGCCAAACTATGCAACCTCTTCCGCCTGCGCAACATCACTCCATGCCATCATGGATGCTTACCTGCTGATTCAGGCAGGTATGGCCGACTATATGGTTTGCGGCGGCTCAGAGGCACCAATAACACAGATGAGTGTTGGTGGCTTTAACTCAGCCAGAGCGCTCTCGACGGCCAACGACCGGCCACAGCAGGCTTCCCGCCCTTACGACCGCGATCGTGACGGCTTTGTGATGGGCGAAGGTGGGGGCTCGCTGATTCTTGAATCGCTGGAGTCAGCAAAGGCTCGTGGGGCAAAAATCTATGCTGAAATCGTTGGAGTTGGCGCAACCGCCGACGCTTACCACCTGACGGCCCCCCATCCCGAGGGACTTGGCGCGGTCAATGCCATGAGAACCGCCGTCACGATGGCTGGTATTGTGCCCGAACAGATCGACTACATCAATACCCACGGCACCTCGACTCCGCTCGGTGACCTGGCCGAAGTGGCTGCGATAAAGACGCTCTTTGGCAAGCACGCCTACAAGTTGAGTATCAGCGCAACAAAATCGATGACGGGGCACCTGTTGGGTGCCGCCGGAGTTGTTGAGTCGATTGCCTGCCTTCTTGCCTTGCAGCACCAGACGGTTCCGCCAACCATCAACCTCGACAATCTTGACCCGATGGTTGACCTGGATGTGACACCGAACACGCCGAAAAATCGCACCATAGAGTATGCACTGAACAATGGTTTCGGGTTTGGCGGACACAACGGCTCTATCATTTTCAGGAACGGCGCTTCGCTCTGAGGAGGAGAATTGCCCGTTTTGGATCAGTTGTGGCAAAAGCTTCTGGCTTTTGGGAGTTCCGGTAGTTTTGGAGGAGCTCCTGAAGATAGTGTTGGCGCTTTCGACAGCGGTTGCGACCTTTCAGCCGGAACGGTTGCGTATCTGACAGATCTTTTGGGAGAGGCTGGCTGCACGATGATGCTCTACCAGACCGCGTTGACTCACCGCTCTTTTGTGCATAACCCTGCTACCTCAGAGCCTGTAGAGTCGAACCAGCGTCTTGAGTTTCTTGGCGACTCGGTGCTTGGGCTTTTGATCTCTGACTACCTTTTCAGACACTTTCCCGAGAGCGCCGAGGGTGAGCTGTCGAGTACCCGTGCCAAAATTGTCAACAGCCGCTCGCTCGCCGGATTTGCCCGCACCATTGCGCTTGGCGACCATATTCGCCTGGGTGAATCGACCGATCACCAGAACATCAGGGGCAGTGAGTCGGCCCTGGCTGATGCTTTCGAATCGCTCATTGGTGCCATTTATCTCGACAAAGGGCTGCAGAAGGCCTATGATTTTGTGGTTCGCCATATCATTGAGCATGGCAACTTCAACGCCATCGTCGCCGCTGAGCACAACTACAAAAGCCGCCTCATCGAGTACACCCAGTTGCACCATCTGCCGCCACCCCTCTATACGGTGCTTGCCGAAGCCGGGGCGGAACATGCCAAGAGCTTTACGGTTACGGTGAGCTGCAATGAAGAGCTTCTTGGTAGAGGAACTGCTTTCCGTAAAAAGGATGCCGAGCAACTGGCGGCCAGGGAGGC
>SZYA01000031.1 GCA_005843815.1 Chlorobium sp. | reverse complement strand
AAAAAGCCAGGTCACCCTTGAATATGAAAATGATACCGTCAAGCGTGTTGATGCCGTTGTAGTCTCAACCCAGCACGATCCAGAGCCGGTAGGTGTCAGCGAAGCTGCGTGGCAGGAGGTGATCAAAAACGACATCATTGCAAATGTTGTCAAGGTTGTTATCCCCGCCTCCCTGATCGACGAAAACACAAAGTTTCATATCAACCCCACAGGCCGATTTGTCATCGGTGGACCACACGGCGACACCGGTTTGACGGGCCGCAAGATCATTGTCGATACCTACGGCGGCGCAGCTCCTCATGGCGGTGGTGCATTTAGCGGCAAAGATCCTTCAAAGGTTGACCGCAGCGCCGCTTATGCCGCACGTCACGTTGCCAAAAACATTGTCGCCGCAGGCCTTGCCGACAAATGCACCGTTCAGGTCTCTTATGCCATCGGTGTTGCACGTCCAGTATCGATCTATATCAATACACACGAAACAGCAAAGCATGGCCTCGATGATGCCAAAATTCAGGAAAAGGCTGAAGTGATCTTCGATCTTCGCCCAGCAGCAATCATCAAGAGGTTCAGCCTCGACAAACCCCAAGGCTGGAGCTATCAAGAGACGGCAGCTTACGGTCATTTTGGTCGTGACATCTTCCCTTGGGAAAAAACCGAAAAGGTTGCAGAGCTTAAAAAAGCCCTCAATATAGCTTGAACCATTATAAAATCTTAAAATCAGAAAGAGACAATGACAATAGCTGCGAAAGCGCTTGATTATAAAGTAGCGGATATCTCACTTGCCGAATGGGGACGTAAGGAGATTGAGGTCGCTGAAAAGGAGATGCCGGGCCTTATGGCTACCAGGCGCAAGTATGCCGGTAAATATCCGCTGAAAGGCGCCCGTATTTCTGGATCCCTGCACATGACCATCCAGACCGCTGTGCTGATTGAGACCCTTGTGGAACTCGGTGCCGAGGTTCGGTGGGCAAGTTGCAACATTTTTTCTACCCAGGATCATGCTGCTGCCGCCATCGCAGTAACCGGTGTTCCGGTTTTTGCGTGGAAAGGCGAGAGCCTTGAGGAGTACTGGTGGTGTACCCGCCAGATTCTTGAATTTAAAGGCGGACTAGGCCCAAATCTCATCGTCGATGACGGCGGTGATGCAACCCTGATGATCATCCTCGGTTACAAAATTGAGAACAATCCGGAGATGCTTGACAAAACTCCTGGAAATGCCGAAGAAAAAGCGCTCTACCAGCAGCTCAAGGATGTCTTTGCAGTAGACAAGCAGCGCTGGCACAAGGTTGCAGCAGAGATGAAAGGTGTTTCGGAAGAGACCACCACCGGCGTTCACCGCCTCTACCAGATGATGGAGAAGGGTGATCTGCTCTTCCCTGCCATCAACGTCAACGACTCAGTCACCAAATCGAAGTTTGACAACCTTTATGGTTGCCGCGAGTCACTGGCTGACGGCATCAAGCGGGCAACTGACGTCATGGTTGCAGGCAAAGTTGTGGTTGTACTTGGTTATGGTGATGTGGGCAAAGGATCCGCAAGGTCAATGCGTGCTTATGGCGCAAGAGTGATTGTTACCGAAATCGATCCAATCTGCGCACTGCAGGCGGCGATGGAGGGATACGAGGTCTCCACCATGGATGAGGCGGTCAAGGAGGGAAACATTTTTGTCACCACAACTGGCAACAAGGATGTGATCACCCTTGAACATATCAGGCAGATGAAAGATGAAGCTATTGTCTGCAACATCGGCCACTTCGACAACGAAATCCAGGTTGAGCAGCTCTATGCCGATGCCGGAGCAAAAAGGCTCAACATCAAGCCCCAGGTCGACAAGTACACTTTTGAAAATGGCAACTGTATTTATCTGCTTGCTGAGGGGCGCCTTGTCAACCTTGGATGCGCAACTGGCCACCCGTCATTCGTGATGAGTAACTCCTTCACCAACCAGACACTTGCACAGATTGAACTCTGGACAAAAGATTATCTCATTGGCGTCTACCGGCTGCCGAAAGAGCTTGATGAAGAGGTAGCAAGGCTGCACCTTGAACAGCTCGGAGTAAGACTCACCAGGCTTACCAAGGAACAGTCTGAGTATATCGGTGTACCACTGGATGGTCCCTACAAACCTGACCATTACCGTTATTGAGTTCGTAGTGATTACGGGACGATAGTAAAAAAGGCAGCTTGAAAAGGCTGCCTTTTTTTTGTCTGCTCTGCTGGGGCGGCAGGATTCGAACCTGCGGATGTCGGCTCCAAAGGCCGATGCCTTACCACTTGGCGACGCCCCATTATCGCTCAACAACAAATTAAGGTCGGAATATACGTAGAGTAAGGGAGAATCACAAAAGGTTGTATCTTGCGGACTGTCTCTTGCTTAACCATACTGGCAAAGCCTGATGACACAAGCCCTTTGCTTTGAAGGCGCTCAATGGATACAGTATCTTCACCATCAGCTTTCTTTACATCAATTATTGGCTTATGACAAAAATCAAAATCTGCGGAATCACCCGTCTTGAGGATGCTCTTGATGCGTGTCTCGCCGGGGCCGATGCCATTGGCTTCAATTTCAGCAGTACGAGCCCAAGGCAGATTACGCATGAAAAGGCTCAAGCTATCATCAACAAACTGCCACCCTTTGTTCACTCTGTCGGAATCTTTGTAGAGCATTCCCCTCAAGAGATCAATACCATCTGCCGACTGTGCAAGCTGCAGGTGGCACAACTGCACAGTGAACAATACCGTCCAGAACACGCACAAGCCATTACGGAAGCAAAAGTCATCAAAGTATTTCGACCAGAAGAGGATTTTTCGGTACAGGAGGTTATTGAGTTCACCCGAAACAGCGGAACAAACACCTTTCTGTTCGACACTTACCGGCACGATATGGCTGGTGGAACTGGAGAGGGGATCATGGCTCCACTGGCAAGACGCATCTTCAGGCAATTGGGAACTTCATGCTTTGCCATCCTTGCGGGCGGATTGAATGCAACAAACGTCAGAGAGGCAATCCTGAGCACTCGGCCATACGGAGTCGATACGGCAAGCGGAGTCGAAAGCAAGCCCGGATTCAAGGATTCTGAAAAAGTAATCGCCTTTATCCGGGCAGTACA
>SZYA01000119.1 GCA_005843815.1 Chlorobium sp. | reverse complement strand
GCATGGTATATCGAAACCTGTGAGCCACATGTCAACTATTATGGCGATTTTGAAATTGGATTTTTCGTTCTTGAACTGCCGATCCAATTCTTTGCGGTAGTCTTTGTTGCCGAGCAGGTCGAAAAGGATTTTCGGGTCATCCGGGTCACGAGTCATCACCATCTTGATGCGTTCCATCGGCTTGATTTCACGGCGTTCCTTATCCGTCAGAACAGCACCATCTTCGCAGATTTTTGCTTCTGCCCATTCCAGGCGCAATGCAATGATCTCCTTGTAGAGCTCGAACGCAATTGGGCGGCTATTGCAGACGAACATGGCCTTGCCTTTTACCGTCGCGCCTTCACTGACACGCTTTTCATAATGGTTGACAAAATCTTTGGCAATCGCCTTCAGACGATCCGGGTTGCCAAGGATAGAGTTCATCTGTGCGTTGGCTTTCTTGCTCTCTTCGATGGCGTATTCACTGGAGCCTTCTTCGAGGCACTGCGCATAATAGGTTTCAATTTCTTGCAGCTTACTGTTGTTGAGGAGTACTTTGGCGGCACGTCCTTCGTAGACAATTCTGACGGTGATTTCGTCCTTTACGGACTCGGTCATGGTATACGCATCTATAACAGCACCAAAGACATCGAGCGTTGCGTCAATGGGTGTGCCGGTGAAACCGACATAGGTGGCGTTGGGCAGTGAGTCGTGCAGATATTTGGCAAACCCGTAGGTACGCTGCACGCCGCTCTCCGTAATGCGTAACTTCTGGTCAAGATTAACCTGGCTGCGGTGAGCTTCATCGGATATGCAGATAACATTGGCACGATCCGTAAGCAAGCTGGTGTTTTCGGTGAATTTATGAACGGTGGTCAAAAAGACTCCTCCGCTCTGCCTGCCTTTGAGCAAATGCCGCAAGTGTTCCCGGTCTTCCACGCTGACGACGGCATCATCACCAATAAAACCTTTGGCATTGATGAATTGCCCGGTGAGTTGATCGTCCAGGTCGGTACGGTCGGTAATTAACACAAGGGTGGGGTTTGAAAAATCGAGACTTTTCATCAGAAGCCGGGCAAGGAAGAGCATGGTGTAGCTTTTCCCGCAGCCGGTCGCACCAAAGTAGGTTCCGCCTTTGCCGTCGCCGTCGGGACGGCGATGGATTTTAATATTGTCATAGAGTTTGCGAGCCGCGTAATACTGCGGATAGCGGCAGAGGAGCTTTACATCGTGACTGGATGTGTCGGGAAAATAGATGAAGTTTTTGATGATGTCGCGCAGGCGGTTCTGGTTGAACAAACCGGCAATCATGGTGTAGAGCGAATCAATACCATCCTTTTCGATCAGGTCGTTGCCATCAATTTTTCGCCAGGCATAGTAGAATTCGTAGGCAGCAAAGAGTGAGCCTGCCTTATTGTTTACGCCGTCGCTGATAATGCATAGGGCGTTGTATTTGAACAGCTCCGGTATGTCGCGCCTGTAGCGGATTGTGAGTTGAAGATAGGCGTCGTGGATGGTTGCATCTTCACGAATGGCGCTTTTGAATTCAAACACCACGAGCGGCAGGCCGTTGATATAGATAATACAATCAGGGATTCGCTTTTCCGCGCCGGTGATTTCGAGCTGGTTGACGGCCTTGAAAATGTTGCATGAAGCATTGTACGGTTCAGAGTCTTCAGTCAACACCAAGGGCCATTGTCCGGTTGTAGAGCACTGCTGCACATCAATGCCACGATAGTCTATCAACTTAATATAGAGGTCTTTTTGGCTGCGATCTTCACGTTTCAGCAAGAAACCGTCCGACACCATCTCCATGATGGCTTTGTTCGACACATAAAGATCAGCCGCTGAGTAGGCATCGAGCCTGCGGAAAATGTGGTCTATTTCACTTTCGGTAATGCCATCACAGGCATAGCGGCGGGAAAGATAGTTGCGAAGGTCTTCTCTTATCAGAACATCAGCGGTTGAGCGAAGGATGGTTTCCCCAAGTATATGGGGATAGTTCTCTTTGGCCAAGAGTTCCAGAATTGCATGTTCGAGACGGCCTTCTGTAAAGGTGCTCATGCCATATTCTCCACTACGCCACGCATCAGGATGGGGCAGAGTTTTTGGATTTGTGATTTCAATTGAATGTTCAGGCGTTTGCGGGTTTCCAGAGTATGATGGATAGCAACAATGCTTTCCTGAATTTCAATGCCAGGAATGGGAAGAGTTACGTTGCACATATCCGCCCAGTCGAACGTTTCCCTTGCACTCCCTGAAGAATGGAATCGAGCATAACGATCAAACTCGGTACGCTTGAACCAGAGGAAAAGATATTCAGGCAATAGTACTGATGTGTCAGTAACACCAAACACGCAGTAAGTACTTGAAACAATACAGTCCTTACCTTCCAATATTGCAATAGAAATTTTCTCACCATTGCGTGAAGTAACAGTAACATAGCCAAACTGGCGTGGATGGATCAGTTTGTAACTGGCCAGATTAAGTTTGTTCTTGTCGGATTTTGAAGCCATAAACTTCTTGTCTACGCTGATTGCACGCAGATTATCATTATTCAAGTCCCCGTTACGTTCATCTGACTGGTAGATGTAATCACCAAGCAGTTTGTTGGGTTCTGAGTTTTTCAACGCCTCCAGAAACGTGTCACAAATCAGTTGGAGATCGTCAATGGTCTTTTCGTAGGCTTGCTGGTTCTTTTGCAATGCCTTGTACAAGGTCACATATTTCCGCTGTTCGTCGATATCGGGGATGGGAAGACTGACATCGCACATGTCTGCCCAATCGAACGTTTCCCGTGCGCTGCCCCAAGAGTGAAATCGGGTATAACGATCAAATTCAGTGCGTTGAAACCAAAGAAAAAGAAACTCGGGCAAGAGGGCGTTTTCATCCACAACTTTAAAAACGGTATAGATGCTTGATACAACGCAATTTACCCCTGTATTTAACGCCAATGCAATTCTATCGCCACGACGAGACGTATCAGAGGTATAAACAAACTGGCGGTTGCCTACAATCTTATAGTTCGAAAGACTTACGCCTGTCATGTTAGCGTTTGACTCGATTAATTGTTTAGACGTTGCTATTCCTCGAAGAAAAGTGATCGACAAATCTCTATTCCGAAAATCAACCAGTTGTATGTAGTCGCCAAGGCGCTTATAGTCAGATTTCATAGCCGAGTCCTTTGAATGCTTGCTTGAGTTCTGACTGTGATTCAGCCTCTTCGGCGAGAATGGCTTTGAAGGTGTGCTGGATGCGTTTCATTTCTGTGTCGAAGTCAATGCCGCTATCACGATCAACAAACCGGATGTACTTGCTGGGCACAAGCGAGTAGTTGTTGGCCTCGATTTCTGCGGCTGTGGCGGCATAGCAGTATTCGGGAATATCCTTGTATGTTTTATCGCAATCAACCTGCTGCCAGTTATGGAGGTTTGCGGCAATGGGGCCGATCTCTTCAGTGGTAAGCTCAATGAACATCTTTTCATACTCAGAGCCACGCTGGCGGAGATCAACAAAGAGAGTTTCCCCGCTTCTGTCGCGATACTCTTTGGTGATACCATTGAGCTTTGCTGTCCGTCTCTTTTTGTTCTTGTTGAGAATCCAGAGCGTTACGCTTATGTCGGTGGTGTAGAACATATTCCTGGGCAGAACGATGATGGCTTCGACCAGGTCATTTTGAATCATCTTGCGCCGAATTTTGTACTCTTCTCCCCCGCCTGATAGTGCGCCGTTGGCAAGGATAAACCCGGCAACGCCATTATCGGAGAGCTTGGAGATCATGTGCAGAATCCAGCCGTAGTTGGCGTTGCTGACTGGTGGTACGTCGTACCCTGACCAGCGGTGGTCGTTGGTCAATTCATCTGCCGCCCGCCAGTCTTTGAGGTTAAATGGCGGATTGGCCATGATGAAGTCGGCCTTGAGGTCGGGATGCTGATCGCGCGAAAAGGTGTCGGCGGCGACATCGCCCAAATTGCAGGAGATACCCCGGATGGCGAGGTTCATTTTCCCGAGTTTGTAGGTGGTGGATGTGGCTTCCTGACCATAGATGGAGATGTTTTTGGTATTGCCCTGATGTGACTCAACAAACTTCATGGACTGAACAAACATTCCGCCTGACCCGCAACATGGATCGTAGATGATGCCCTGGTATGGCTCGATCACTTCTGCAATGAGATTGACGATGCTCTTTGGTGTGTAGAATTCGCCTTTTCCTTTGCCTTCCTTGATCGCAAATTTCCGTAAAAAATATTCGTAGATGCGGCCAATAATATCCTGCTCTTTGTCTTTGAGGGTATGGATATTGTTGA
Source organism: Chlorobium sp. (assembly GCA_005843815.1). Classification (GTDB taxonomy): domain Bacteria; phylum Bacteroidota; class Chlorobiia; order Chlorobiales; family Chlorobiaceae; genus Chlorobium. The sequence goes on along the minus strand of SZYA01000119.1, from coordinate 835 downwards.
TGGTGTCGAGCAGGGCTGCCAGTTTGCTGACATCGAGATTCAGGCGGGAGAAGTAATTGTCGGGCAGTGCGCCTTGCAGGGCTTTATTGGTTTTTTCTGCAGTGTGCAGGGCGTTGTCGATTTTGACGGCTATATCGTTTTGCTTTGCATTTTTGATGAGGTAGGTCCAGCGGGATTCTTCCGGCAGGAAAAAGACATTTCTCATGGTATAGAATTCTACCATGTCAATGAATTTTTCTTTGCCTTCTCCGATCAATTCTGCCCGGCGGTGTTCAAAACAGTCGCTGGCGAATTTGAGAAAGATGAGCGCCAGAACGACGTGTTTGTATTCGGATGATTCAACGCTGCCGCGCAGTTTATCAGCGGAATCCCACAGGGTTTCTTCAATGCTTTTCTGGTTTTTCTTTACTGGTTGTTTCTTCTGCATGTTGTACTGACTCTCTTTAGTTTCATGAAGATGGCATCCAAATTCCAGACAAAAATGACAAGTTACCTTAGCACGGGTCTCCCGATTACAACCTTTGGCTTTGCCTGCAGAATAGTGATATTTTGCGAATTATCATTATGGTTACAGGGTTCTGGAGAATCTCTCAATGACCTCAGTACCTGGCCGGCAACTCTTTGCGCGATAACATTCGCTTTATAAGCATTGGTTCAGGCGGTTAAGCCCCATTGTTTCTGTCTTTGTTTATTATTGTTTATTTTTGCCCGGGTCGTTACAGTAAGCCAACTGTATTATACTGAAACTTGGCGTTTGCCATACATGAGCATTTGGCATTACGATGGCTTATTGAATTTGCCGGGTATGCGGCGGCGAGGATGCTCAAGAAGCAGC
>SZYA01000054.1 GCA_005843815.1 Chlorobium sp. | reverse complement strand
GGCTTTCGTCTGTATTGGTAAACTGGCACGTCGAAGCCAGTGGCGTCAACCTCTATCAAAAACGGCCCCGCAGTTATGCTGCGAGGCCGTTTTTTTGTGAGTTATTAAACAACGGAAAATTCGCTTTACTTCATTTATTCTTATCTTGTTCCATTGTGATGGTTCTGCCACACGGCAGGTGGTTGGTGTAAGGATATAACAGGAGTGGATGATATGATGCCGTTTAATGTAATGACCGTTCTTATTCTGCTTGGAGCCTTTCTGGCTTCGGCGCTGAAGATACTCAGGGAGTATGAGCGAGGGGTTATTTTTCGTCTTGGGCGGATTATTGCTGCCAAAGGGCCGGGTCTGATTATTCTTATTCCCGGGATCGATAAAATGGTGAAGGTTGACCTCCGGACGGTGACGCTTGATGTGCCTCCGCAGGATATTATTACTCGCGATAACGTCTCAGTAAAGGTGAGTGCCGTGGTTTATTTCCGTGTTGTTGATCCTATAAAGGCTATTGTTGAGGTGGCGGATTTTCATTTTGCAACGTTACAGTTGGCGCAGACCACGCTACGGAGCGTCTGTGGGCAGGGTGAACTTGATAATCTGCTTGCTGAACGGGATGAAATCAATGACCGAATCCAGTCAATACTTGACAAGGATACAGAGCCCTGGGGTGTCAAGGTGGCCAAGGTAGAGGTGAAAGAGATTGATCTTCCTGAGGAGATGCGCCGGGCGATGGCCAAACAGGCTGAAGCTGAGCGTGAGCGGCGCTCGACCGTTATCAATGCGGAAGGGGAGTACCAGGCGGCACAACGCCTTGCAGATGCTGCGACCATTATTGCCGCCAGCCCTTCGGCCCTGCAGCTTCGCTATTTGCAGACATTGAAAGACATCTCAGCCGAGAACAACTCCACGATTATCTTCCCGTTACCGATTGATCTGCTCAAACCATTTTTTGATGGAAGGCCGTCGTCATCATCTCAGGCAACCTAAACGATTACGATCATGTTCAAGATTCATACCATTCTTTGTCCCGTCGACTTTTCTGACGCGTCCAGCAAGGCAGTGCAGTATGCAAAGGAGTTTGCCACAAGTATGGGCTCTGTTGTTCATTTGCTGAATGTTGTGGAGCCGCGCCCTATGGCGGTTGATATTACCCTCAACTATGTGCCGCTTGAAGAGGATCTTGAACATGCGGCCGAGGAGGATCTTCAGATTATTGTTCAGGAGTTCCAGCTTGCTGGCTTGAAAGTAGAGTCTTCGATTGAGATTGGCAATCCCTCTGATGTGATTCTCGACAAGTCACAAGATCTGGATGTGAATCTCCTCATCATGGGTTCTCATAGCAAGAAAGGGCTGAGCCGCCTCATTATGGGCAGTGTGGCCGAGACGGTTGTCCGCAAGGCCAACTGCCCGGTGCTGATTGTGAAGGCAGAGGAGAGGGAGTTTATCGGTGAGGAGTGACAATATCGTGCTGATTTTGCCGAGCCATCAGTTGCTCAGAACAGTGCATCCAGCGTTACAACGCTTGCAACCAGTTCTTTACGATAAGCGTTGTTGGTGACTCCATAGGTTGTGATCATGGTCAGGAAAATATTTTTTCGTGTGCCGGTTACGTGACGAAAAACCTCAATTTTTTGTCGCAGTTCTTTAGCATAAGAGGCATCAAGGGTAAATTCCGCTTGTGCGAACTTCATTTCACAGATGTTGATGGTTGCATCTCGCCGGTCAATCAACAGATCAATTTGTGCTCCTCCGATAGTGGATGCCGAGTCTTTATCTGCCAGATAACGCCACGGGGCATCATCTGTTTCCACCATTGAAATTCCCAGTGCGGCTTTCAAAGAGCGAATATGTTTAATACAGAGTGTTTCAAAAGCAAAACCTGACCACGCTTTGCGTCTTGGATCACTTTGTCGCATTATCCAATATCCCTCATCCGGGATTTTCTTTCCCAGAGGTTTAATCCATGCGAAGTAGAAAAGGGTAAATTCGTCAACAAGTCGGTAGAGTGCATCATGCACCTTTTTGCCGAATGGAATTCGCGATTCAAGAAATCCTGACTCCTCAAGCTCTTCAAGAAGTCGGGTAAGTCTGCCGCCAGTGGTTATTTTTGTTGCGTTTGCGATCTCATTTCTGCCAAGACCCATTCTTTTTTTCGTCAGCAAGGCCACAATTTTCAGATGGAGTTCACTCTCTTCAAAGAGAGATGCATAAAGCTTTTCATACTCTGTGCGGAGCAGGCCGGTTGTAGAAAAACAGACCTTGTCAACAATCTGTGCTGACGACAGGCCTGGTTCCGCCTGCATAAGGTAGAATGGAACGCCACCCATAACCATATAAATTTCAATGATTTGATAGCGAGTAAGGCAAACTCCTCTTTTCAACAGAAATTCCTCTGTTTCAGCAAGGGTAAACGGAAGAAGACGGATTTGACGGGTGAGTCGATTATGCAATCCACCCCTTGCACGGACAATATTCTGTAACATCCATGAGGCAGCAGAACCGCAAACCACAAATATCAGATTACTCCTGCGTGATCCATAACTATTCCAGAAATGCTCCAGAGCCGACAGAAACTTTGAGCGGGGTGTGTTTAGCCAAGGCAACTCATCCAGAAAGACAACCTGTTTCCTGTTTTTTCCGCTCTGCTGTAAAGATTCAAATAACTGCTCCAATTGGGCAAACGCTTCTGACCATGTGGATGGCCTCTGAGTCTGATCGACTATATCTCCATATTTTTGAAGTGATTGCGCAAAATTGAATAACTGCTCCTGGAGTGTCACGTTGTGCATACCTGTTACCTCAAAGCAGATCCGATCACCAAAGAACTCCCTGACCAGCCAGGTTTTTCCAACCCGCCGTCGTCCATAAACTGCTATAAATTCAGGGTCAGCAGAGGTTAAAACCCGCTCTAATATCGCGAGTTCCTCTTTTCTGCCAGAGATATTTTTTTTGCTCATGATGATGATATTGGCAAGAGTTTTCTTCTCTATCTGGCCAAAGATAGTATAAAATCTCGATTTTGGCCAGATAGAGGTGTTATAAATGGCCAAAAAAATGATTTGTGACCAGAATAATGGTGGAGTAGCGTTTTGCTCTTGAAAATGGGCAGAAAACAATCGTGATGACAATCGTCAAAAACGACAGCTTTTCAGGGGTATCACGTTAAGTTTATCCGCGACGATTGAAGGCCTCCATCAGGATGGTTGCGCCGCTGAAGGGACTCAGCTCGCCGGATAGCACCTGTTGTTCCACCTGCTTTTTTGTGTTGATCACTTCGGGATGGGCGAAAAACTCTTTTTTCAGCATCTCCTCCAGCACGGTTGAGAGGAGGTGTTTGAGTTGCTGGCTGCGGCGCTCTTGCAGCCGGTTTTGCTCACGCATCCGTACAAAAAAATCGGAGATGTTCTGCCATACTTCGCCAATGCCTGTGCCGGAGATGGCCGAGGTGAGTATAACCTGTGGTTGCCAGAAAGGGTGTTTTGGTGGAAGCATTCTGAGTGCAGCCTCAAATTCAGCTTTTGAGATGGAGGCAATACCCGACTGGTCGCCATCCGTTTTCGTGATCGCTACGGCATCAGCAATCTCCATGATGCCGCGTTTAATGCCCTGCAACTCGTCACCGGAGCCGGGCAGCATCAACAGCAGGATAAAGTCAACCATGGTGTCAACCAGCACCTCCGACTGCCCGACCCCCACCGTCTCCACCAGAATCACATCGTAGCCCGCAGCTTCGCACAGCACAATGGCTTCATGGGTTTTCGGCGAGGTGCCGCCGAGATAGCCGGATGAAGCTGTCGGTCGGATGAAAGCCTCTTTCCTTGCGGCAAGTCTCTCCATGCGAGCCTTGTCGCCGAGGATGCTGCCTCGCGATTGCTGGCTGCTGGGGTCTATGGCCAGAACGGCAAGCGTGAGTCCTTGCCTGATAATCTCCTCGCCAAGCGCTTCAATAAAGGTACTTTTCCCTGCGCCGGGCGATCCGGTAATGCCGATGCGGATGGCGTTGCTCTTTTTTGCAAGGCAGCGGTCAAGAATCTCATGCGCCTTCTGCTGATGCTCTGGTCGTTGCGACTCGACAAGAGTTATTGCGCGGCTCAGCGTATGGCGGTTGCCCTGCATGATGCCGCTGACGATGCTCTCCACATCAGGTTCAAGGTGTCTGATCATGGGGTTGCATTATTAATTTTCAGTGACTTCAGGCAAAGGGATGACGGTGGCATTCGTGGTTTCTATCCAGCGTTTTGGTGTTTAAAAAAAATATTTAACCCTGCTTGCTTTCTAAACCCCTCGAATTCGACGGGTTTAAAATCGGGATAACATCAATCTTAAAGGCATGATTTAGCAAATATTGTCGTACTCTCATTCCTTCAGATAAGACTCTATTTTTACTCGTTTGATCGCATCTATTTAAGCATTTTCAATGTCAAATATAATGGTATCGGCACTGAAATCTTGTTCATTTGGCCATGCAATTCCGTGGTGTCTTGGGCGAACCATACGAAAATATGATTCATTAAGAAGCTCTTTAAATGCACTTCCTTGTAAATAAGGTTTAACATTAAAAATACCGGATATTCCGCTACTTGTCAGTATCTCAATTTGATAGTTATCGAGAGGGATTGCTTTAATAATGTTATCCATATAATCTCCTATCGCAGTGGGTCAATTTTGAAAACTGGTTCTCCAGAAACAGCTAACCTCCAATTCGCAAGTAAATCTTCTTTGTGGATTTCAATCCATGCTTGCACTAATTTCATTTTGGATGGTGGTAAACTTCCACCAAGAATCGAGCCATCTTCAATTGCAATGGTTGCTTCGCTATCTCCAAATTCTGCGTGAATATGCGGGGAGTGATGTTTTTTGTTATCGTAAAAATACATCATAATTAAGATACCGTAGAACATGGAAATGGTAGGCACTGCAAGCTCCTTTTATTGTTTCAATAAGAATGAGAGTTTCTGTAAATCAAGTTCAGGTGACTTTCTGCAAGAGCTGCTGTATTGCACGTGAGAAATGTTGCTACCATCTGATATCTAATACAGGTTGCAATTTTTTTTAGAAGAGATTTATCGTAAATTTTATTTGTATCTTTTTCAAATTTTCTATCAATAAGAATAATCATTATGAAATTTTTTTGAGAAATTCATCTGTAGTCAATATACTCATTGGTTCGACCAATTTTTATAGCATTGGCCATACCAATTTCCTCAACTTCATCCATGGATAAAATTTTTGATTTTATCCCAAGCTTTTTTGCCAGATCAAGTCATAATTTCAGATCTGATACTGATTCACTTTCTAATACAGCTTTCTGGATGTTTTTTGAATAATTGGATTAATCGTATGGTTGTCAGGCCACTATATCTTTTCCTACAACGTCAATATGAACGTTTTACGTGAAATTTCCAACGGTGTCGTTGGGGAATGGTTGGGATCTTCATTGGGGCACGTCGTTGGGGCACGTCGTTGGGGCACGTCGTTGGGGCACGGCGTTGGGGCACGTCGTTGGGGCACGGCATGCCGTGCCCCTCCCCCGAACCCCCTATCCGATTAATTTCCTCAAAATTGTGATGGCCGCCTCGGCAATCACCGTGCCGGGGCCAAAAATACCGGCAACTCCCTTTTCGTAGAGAAAAGCGTGATCGCGCTCAGGAATAATCCCGCCAGCGATAACGAGAATATCTTCCCGTCCATGCGTTTTCAGTTCCTCAACAATCCTGGGAATCAGGGTCTTGTGACCAGCGGCAAGGCTTGATATGCCAATAATATGCACATCGTTGTCGAGCGCCTGCTGCACCACCTCCTCCGGTGTCTGAAAAAGCGGGCTGATATCAACATCAAAGCCGACATCGGCAAACCCGGCGGCAATCACTTTGGCACCACGGTCATGGCCATCCTGCCCCACTTTCGAGACCATAATTCTTGGTCGGCGTCCTTCTTGGGCCGCAAAGGTGTCGGCGAGCTGCTGTGCCTCCTGAAAAAGAGTGTTATCCTGCATCTGCGTCCTGTAGATACTGCTGTTGAGTCTGGTGATGGCACGGTAGCGGCCAAAGGTCTTTTCGCAGGCTGAAGATATCTCCCCGAGGGTTGCCCGTTTTCTTGCGGCATCGACGGCCAGCGCCAGCAGATTGCCCTCTCCCGAAGCGGCGCTCTCCTCAATGGCCCGAAGCGCCTCAGCACATGCTTTGTTATCGCGCTCAGCCTTGATCTTTTCAAGTTGGCGAAGTTGCTGCTCCAGCACTTTGGTGTTGTCCACCTCAAGCAGCTCAATGTCGGTTTTGCTGTTGGTTTTGTATCCGTTAACCCCGACAATAATCTCTTTACCACTGTCAATGCGTGCCTGCTTGCGGGTCGCAGCCTCCTCGATCTGCAATTTGGGGAGCCCCTTCTCAATTGCTTTGACCATACCGCCCGCCTCTTCAATATCACAGATAATCTTCCACGCTTTTGCCGCCAGCTCTCCCGTCAGGTACTCAACGAATGATGAGCCTGCCCAAGGGTCGATGCTTCTGGTGATATCGCTCTCCTTCTGCAAATAGAGCTGGGTGTCGCGAGCTATTTTTGCAGAAAAGGGGGTGGGGAGTGCAATTGCTTCGTCAAGGGCATTGGTATGCAGCGACTGTGTATGCCCAAGTGTTGCCGCCAATGCCTCAAGGCAGGTGCGGGTGATATTGTTGAAAGGATCCTGCTCGGTGAGGCTCCAGCCGGAGGTCTGGCAGTGGGAGCGAAGCATCAGCGATTTCGGATTTTTCGGATTGAACTGCTTCACAATTTTTGCCCAGAGCATTCTTGCGGCCCGCAGCTTGGCAATTTCCATAAAATAGTTCATCCCTATTCCCCAGAAGAAGGAGAGGCGAGGGGCAAAGGCATCAATATCGAGCCCGGCTTTCAGGCCGGTGCGGATGTACTCAAGGCCATCGGCAAGGGTGAAGGCCAGCTCAAGATCGGCGGTGGCACCAGCCTCCTGGATATGGTAGCCCGAGATGCTGATGGAGTTGAACTTAGCCATCTTTTCGCTGGTGTAGCGGAAGATGTCGGCGATGATCTTCATGGAGGGTTCCGGCGGGTAGATGTAGGTGTTGCGAACCATGAACTCTTTGAGGATATCGTTCTGGATGGTGCCGCTCAGTTTTTCAGGTGGCACACCCTGCTCTTCACCCGCCACAATGTAAAAGGCCATGATGGGCAGTACGGCTCCATTCATGGTCATGGAGACCGAGATATCGCCCAGCGGAATCTGGTCGAAGAGTACCTTCATATCCTCAACTGAATCCACGGCTACACCGGCCTTGCCGACATCCCCGATAACCCGTTCGTGGTCTGAATCGTATCCACGGTGGGTAGGAAGGTCAAAAGCGACGGAGAGCCCCTTCTGGCCTGCCGCCAGGTTTTTGCGATAAAAGTTATTTGACTCCTCAGCGGTTGAGAATCCGGCGTACTGCCGAATTGTCCACGGCTGGGTGGCGTACATCATGGTGTAGGGGCCGCCAATATAGGGGGGGAACCCAGGCGCAAAGTTCAAATGGTCGAACCGGTCGACATCAGATGCGAAATAGGTCGATTTGATCTCGATTCCCTCAGCGGTTGTCCAGCTTTCCCTCTGAGCTTCAGTACCATTGGGGGCAGCAACAGGAGAAAAAATGTCGATGGCTGAAAAGTTTGGCCTCTCTACGGTTGCTGTGTTTGAATTTCCCGCTTCAATTTGCATGAAGCTGTTCCATGCCGATTCAGCAAGTTTTCTGGTCAGGGTTTCAATGTAGTTTGAGCCACGGGCCGGGTCAACAACCTGGTTGAGTGACCCCTCCTCCCTGAGAACAAGGTGAATGTTGCCGGAGATGCGAGCTGCAATGTCGGGATTGACCGAATCGCCACTGTCGAACGCGCTGATCTGTAGTGTGTCGTAACCGCCAAGAATGGCAGAAACCGCCTCAGTGGTAAAACGGAGGAGATTGGTATAGGGTTCAGTGGCTGAACAGTTGCGTGCTGATGTTCTGGCAAAGAGGCGGGGCAGAGTTGCCCCCGATGCACCATAAGCTTTGAGCAGATGAGCGAGGAGATAGCGCAGGGCTCTCGGCTTGGCAAGCTCGATAAAATGGCTTGAGGTAACTGGCAGGACAATCTCCATCGCAGCAACAATACTCTCTGCCGGAACTCCTGCCTCAGCAAAACGGCGCAGATAGTTGCTTGCTCCAGAGAGCGCCAGGGCAATTTCCTCTGTTGAAGTGGAGCCATGCAGATGCGCGGGCAGAGTATCGACTGCAAGAAATCTGAAGTGAGGAATGGACTTGGCAGCTTCAAAAAGTTTCGTATCCAGCTCTTTTGCTTCCGTACTTGCGGCCACAAGAAGCCCGCCCAGGTTTTCCGTGAAGCCAGGGATGGTTGCCAGGGAGGTGAGCAGTTCAGCAGTGGGGGGGAGGTTGCCTGAAAAATGGATGGCAACCGCAGCGGTTTTGACTCCTGTTAGAAGTTGGCTGAGATTTGCTGGAGAGCAATGTGCAGGATCAGTTATCACAAACTCAAGAGCGGCAGCATCAAGCTCGAAGCATTTCAGTGCGGCCTTGTTTGCCGCGACAGGGTTGTCAACGGTAATGCGGTGGCAATTATTCCATCTGTTGACCGATTTTGTTGTCGGTATGGCAAGATGCTCCTCTTTTCCTTCGGAAGAGTGCCAGGGTTCCAGATCAAAGCCCTCCGGTGTATTCCAGACAAGAGTGTCGTAAGGTCTATCTTTGAGTTCGGCAATTGCCTTTTTTTTCCACTCAGCCCGGCTGATTGCCGGGAACTCATGAAAGAGCGAATCAGGCCGGGAGTCTTGTGTCATAACTATGCGTTCTGTTGTTTTTGTGATCTCTGCTCGTGGATGATGTTCAGAATTTCCTCTTTCATTTGTGATGGAAGTGCAGTTCTTTCAACAAATCCCTTTTGCTGCAGCCATCCGGTTGTCTGGAAATCTTTGGTTGTTGGTTTGCCGGTGTACTGTTCAATAACGCGCTTGCCGGAAAATCCGATGTTACCGGCATTATGTTCAAAGAGTTTGATCCCCCTTGAGCCGATGCCGATGGCAACACCGCCAAGCGTTGGATCGGTAATAATGGTAATAACCGGAAGTCCAGCTTTTTCCACACTTGATATGGCAACATGCAGCTTTGGGAGGCCAACCATTGACGAACACCCCTCGTGCATTCTTGCGCCGCCACCCGTAGCCTGAAAAATTAGTGGCACTCCGCGTTTAATCGCGGTTTTGCTGGCACGCCAGATTTTTTCGGCGGTTGTCATACAGAATGAGCCACCAAGAAAGTGGAAATTGGTTGCGCAGAAGACCACTGGTTCACCATCGATGGTGCCATCACCGGTTATAACCGAGGCGGCAGCACCGGTTTTCTGTTGTGCTTCACCAATTTTTTTCCGATAATCCGGGAACTCAAGAATGTCTTTGTCAACAATGTAGCGAGTATCCTGATGCTCACTGAACGAACCGGCATCAAGAATAAAATTCATATAGTCGTGAGCGGCCAGCCTGACGTAGCGATGGCCACAGCTCTCACACACAAAATTGTCTGCCAGCAGTTTTTTGTAGAGTATCGGATCCAGAAGCTTTTTGCCGGCATTATCCTTGCAGTTTTTATGACGGGCAACAAAAAGAATTTTTTCCGGATGGGGAATAAAGGAGGAGACAGGCTTTTCGAATGTTTTTATCTCCTCTTCCGTGATCGTATCCCACTGACCAATCTTTGCCCATCGCTCCATTCTTCGTGCAAAGATCTCCTCTGAAGGGATGGTGCTGAGCTCTCCGATCCATTTTACCAGTGAGCTTTTGAATGACCGAAAGGCCGATTCCGGAAAGTGGTGAGCCGGTCCGTCATACTCGACGATAATGTCGTCGATAATGCCGTTTTTTAACCCCTCCTGAGCCGTTATCTGCGAAATCTCTGCGGCGAGGCTTGCCTTCTCCCTGGTACGGAAGAGAATGGATGAACAAGCTTCAGGGGAGATAACCATGTAGGTGGAGTATTCCATAGCCAGAACCACGTCGCATCCTGTCAGCGCTATGGCGCCGCCGCTGCAACCCCGGTTGATGATGACCGAGAGCGTTGGAACGGTTGCTTCGGCCAGGGACTGCATACATCGACCAATCTTCCAGGCAATGCCTCCTCCTTCGGATTGTTCAGTAGGGTCGGCACCGGCAGTATCAATAACCGTAATAATAATCCTCTTCTCTTGCTCGGCAATCTGAATTGCCTTGATCGCCTTTTCAAATGCGGCTGGTGTTGGCATACCCTGATTCCACTTGGCAATCTCATCAGGATTTTTCATCAGGTTACGCATAACACCAAAATCTGAGGTTGGCGAGGACTGCTGCCCAATGAGCATAACAGGCCAACAGCCATTCTCACCATCACGCAGCACTGCCCGATGGGTCTGGATAATGCAACTGCCGTGCAGCTCATTCTGCAAGCACTCTTCCGGTTCATCAAATACAGTAAGGTAATCGAGGTGTCTGGGGCGTTCGGGGTGAAAGGAGAGTTGATACTTTTCGTATTCGGTGAGCTTTTCAATACTCTCATGGGAGTAGCTGAAGCC
>SZYA01000115.1 GCA_005843815.1 Chlorobium sp. | reverse complement strand
GGGGAGTTTTGGCCAGTCATTTGGAACTCGTCCGGAACTTCCCGGAAAATCGCCCTCGCCAGTCTGGCCAACTGGTAATCCAGAAACACTGGGGGCCAGCCCATTGCCATTCAGCATACCTGGTGGTTCTGCTGAACACTACTATTTCCTGCGGGAGCCACAACAGCCGATCCATCAGCCTGAAGGGTTTAATGTCGCCACCATTCGGAAGGACTTTCCAGTTCTTCACCAGAAAGTTCATGGCAAACCGCTTGTCTGGTTCGACAATGCAGCCACAACCCAAAAACCATTGAGCGTTATCAACGCAATGGCGCAATTCTACGCAACGGATAACTCGAACATTCATCGCGGGGCGCACACCCTTGCCGCTCGCGCCACTGACGCTTATGAAGGGGCTCGCGAAAAGATCCGCCAGTTTATCGGCGCCGGTTCCACATCAGAGATTATCTACGTCCGGGGAACTACCGAGGGAATCAACCTTGTGGCACAAACCTGGGGAAGAAAGTTTCTCCAGCCAGGTGATGAAATCGTCCTCTCCATCCTGGAGCATCATGCTAACATCGTTCCATGGCAGATGGTTGCCCAGGAAAAAGGGGCTCGCATCAAGGTGGTGCCGGTCAATGACAGGGGCGAAATCATTCTTGAAGAGTACACAAAACTGCTCGGGCCACGTACCCGCCTTGTTTCACTGACACAGGCCTCGAACGGGCTTGGAACCATTCTGCCTGTCAAGGAGATGATTAAACTGGCCAAGCGGTATGATGCAAGAGTGCTTGTCGACGGCGCACAGTCTGTTGCTCATATACCGATCAACGTGCAGGATCTTGATGCGGATTTCTTCGTCTTTTCAGGCCATAAAATATTTGCTCCGACGGGTATCGGTGTGGTCTATGGTAAAAAAGAGCTGCTTGAGGTGATGCCTCCATGGCAGGGCGGCGGAAACATGATCAAGGATGTACGTTTCGAAGAGACCATTTACAACGAAGCACCGGCAAAATTTGAGGCCGGAACGCCCTCAATCGGCGATGCCATCGGCCTTGGCGCTGCGCTCGACTATGTGCGAAAAATCGGCCTTGACAACATTGCACGGTACGAGCACGAGCTGACCGAATACGGTACCGGACAGTTGGTCCGGATTCCCGGTTTGCGCCTTATCGGCACTGCACAAAACAAGGTGGGTGTCCTCTCCTTTGTGCTGAACAACCTGCCCAACGATGAGGTGGGTAAACTTCTTGACCGCGAAGGCATTGCCGTCCGTACGGGACACCATTGCTCCCAGCCTTCATTACGCCGATTTGGGGTTGAGGGAACGGTACGTCCATCTCTGGCGTTCTACAACACCAGGGAGGAGATCGACCGGCTTGCCGATGTCATTAACCATATTCAGAGGAGATGAAAACAAAGCAGAACTTTGCAAAAAAATCAGAGGTCATTGAGCGTACCCCCGACACGGCCGTGAGAGAGATGCTCATCCATGCGGAGAAAGCGGGCATTGAGACAACATTCGACCGTTTTGATGCCCAAAAGCCGCTTTGCGGGTTCGGGCTTGATGGTACATGCTGCAAAAACTGCCATATCGGTCCTTGCAAAATCACCCCTAAAAGCCCACGAGGAAGTTGCGGGGCAGATGCGCACCTTATTGTTGCCCGCAACATTCTCCGCTGGACAGCCGCAGGTGTAGCCGCCCATGGCGCAAGAGGCCGCGAGGTGATGCTGGCGCTCAAACATGCCGCAGAAGGCTCGGAAACATTCCCCATTCTCGGTCCCGAAAAAGTGATTGCCACCGCACAGGCTTTCGGCATTTTCGATGAAGAGAAAACGGTAGAGCAACTTGCCGGTGAGATAGCCATGATCTTGCTTGAAGATCTCTGCAGGACAATACCGGGCCCATTCACAACAATGGAAACTCTTGCTCCGCCCGACCGGCTTGCCGTCTGGAAAGAGCTTGATATCCTCCCCATCGGGGCCTATCACGAAGTTTTTGAAGCGCTGCACCGCACCTCAACAGGCACCGATGGCGACTGGCGCAATGTCACCCAACAGATGCTCCGCTGCGGACTTGCTTTTGCCTGGAGCAGCGTTGTTGGATCATCCATTGCCATGGACTGCCTTTTTGGTCTGCCAAAGCGAAGCCGGATTACAACCAACCTCGGCTCAATACAAGTGAAGAGTGTCAATGTTGCCGTCCATGGACATTCACCTCTGCTGGTGGCTTCTATTGTCAAGGCTGCCCGAAGTGAACAGCTCATTGCAGAGGCACAAAAGATTGGCGCTGATGGTATTCGTCTCTATGGCATCTGCTGTTCGGGACACTCGGCACTGGCAAAGTTCGGAGATATCCATCCGCTGACCAATGCCGCCGGTGCAGAACTTGCTCTGGCAACCGGGGCGCTTGATCTCTGGGTCGCCGATGTGCAGGATGTCTTCCCCGGCATCATGGATGTTGCGGCATGTTTCCACACCAGAGTGATCACGACAAGCGATTCTGCTCGACTGCCGGGAGCTGAGCACATTGCTTTCGATCATCATCACTCCAACCTTGACCAGGCTGACGTTATGGCTGTGCTCATCATCCGCCGGGGCATTCATGCTTTCAGTGAACGGGTGCAAGGCAAAGTATTCATTCCCCAGGCACGGATGGATGCGGAAGTTGGCTTTTCTGTCGAGAACATCACCACCACCTTCAGCGGCATGGAGAAACTGGTCGAACATCTCAAATCGGGCCGTATACGGGGTATTGTCAATCTTGTCGGCTGCAACAACCCAAAAATTGTGTACGAAGAGGCGATCGTCAAGGTTGCCGATGAACTGATTGCACATGACGTTCTGGCGCTGACCAACGGCTGCGCCGCTTACGCCCTGCTCAAGCTTGGCTTCTGCCTTCCCGAAGGGCTGAGTTGCGCCGGGCCCGGACTGAATGAAGCTCTTGCTCCTCTTCAGCTCCCTCCCGTCTGGCACATGGGAGAGTGCCTCGACAACGCCCGTGCATCAGCGCTTTTCAGAAACATTTCAACAACATCCGGCATCCCCCTTCCCTCTTTGCCACTGGCTTTTTCGAGCCCGGAGTGGTCAAATGAAAAAGGGATCGGAGCCTCCATGGGATTCAGACTGCTCGGTCTGAACTCATACCACTGCATTGCTCCTCCCATCGAAGGCTCTGAAGAGGTCACCCGCTTTTTCTATGAGGAGACTGCCGATCTGCTGGGCGCAGTGATGGTTGTTGACCCCGATCCCGTTGCTCTGGCTCAAAAAATCATCGCTGATTTCGATAGCCGGCGCGCAAGGACTGGATGGAACAATGCTGGCGTCCCGACACACAAAAGATTATCACTGGAGCAACATACAGCCACACACACTCATAATCATCAAACAGGAGAGCACCATCATGGATAGACGAAACTTTCTGCTGAAAACCGGCGCGGCGCTGCTGGCTGCCCAACTTCCTGGAGTTCTCACTGGCACCGGGAATTTTGCTACGGCCATCGCCGGGGCAAGCAAGGTGACTCTTAAAATCGGCTACCTTCCCCTTACCGATCACCTGCTACTGATTGCCGCCTTCCGCGAAAAGTTCAAAAATCTGGTCATCCAGCCAGTAAAGTTTTCATCGTGGCCGGAAAATGCCGAGGCGCTCAAGGCTGGCGCTGTTGACGGCTCATTTCTCCTTACACCAATGAGCCTTACCCTACGGGAGAGAGGTGCGCCTGTCAAGGTTGTACTTCTTGGCCACAGAAACGGAAGCGCTATCACCGTAAAAAACAACGGCGAAATCAACACCATAAAAGATCTCAAGGGAAAGACCATTGCAGTACCCAGCCAGTTTTCAACCCATAATATCCTTCTGCGTAAAATAGTTGCAGAAAACGGGCTTGATGCTGCCCGTGATGTAAAAATTATTGATATGCCGCCACCTGAAATGGTCGTCGCGCTTGCAACAGGCAGAATCCATGGTTACATTGTCGCAGAACCATTCGGCGTTCAGGCAGAAAGCCAGAAAATCGGCAAGGTGCTGATGCTTTCAAAAGATATCTGGCCAAACCATATCTGCTGTGTTCTGAATCTCAGGGAGAGCGTCATCAACAAATACCCGGAGGTGGTTCAGGAGCTGGTCTCCGGACTTTCAAGAACTGCAAAGTTCATTGAGGCAAATCCACTCCAGGCAGCCAAAGAGTCAGTCAGCCTGCTTGGGCAGAAACAGGAGATTATCGAAAGAGTGCTCACCACTCCTGCCGACCGCCTGACCTTCAATAACCTTGTGCCTGATCTGGCCGATTTCAGCGCAACCCAACGATATATGAAGAGCTTTGGCCTTCCCGGTTCCAGTGTTGACCTGAAAACTTATCTCGACAACTCATTCGCAAAAAGGGCTCTGCATGGCTGAAAAGATCCAGAAGTTCCTCTTGCCAACTCTTGCAGTCGGCCTATTCCTGATGATCTGGCAATACGCCGCATCGCACTATACGCCGGAACTTTTCCCAGGTCCAACGCATGTTTTCCAGGCAATTCTTGAACTTATCAAGGAGGGACGTCTGTGGAAGGATATCACGATCAGTCTGACGCGCTTCAGCATCGCATACTCTATTGCCGTCACTTGCGCCATACCACTGGGGCTGTTTCTTGGACGATGCCGCTCCTGCCTCCGGGCAATTGACCCGGTTGTGCAGCTCTTGCGCCCGATTTCACCGATCGCCTGGTTTCCTCTGGCGGTACTCTGGTTTGGCATTGGCAACACACCGGCCATATTCATTATTTTCATGGCCGCTTTTTTCCCCATGTTGCTGGCAACTATCAGCGCAGTGCGCTCTATCCCTGCCATCAACTACAAAGTGGCAAACAATTTCGGAGCGAAACCCGCACTGGTTTTTCTTGGCATTATCATTCCGGCTGCATTTCCCGGTATCATGACAGGCCTGCACATTGCCCTTGGCACCGCATGGATACATCTTGTTGCCGGTGAGATGCTCGGCGCTGACTCAGGGCTCGGATACCTGATCATTGATGCAAGAAACTTCCTGCGGACAGATCAGATCATGGCTGGCATGTTACTGGTCGGAATACTGGGACTGTTGCTCAACAAGCTTATCACTATAGGCGAACAGGTCATCAACAAACAGTGGGGAATAAACGGTCAACGGTAAGAACAAATGGTCAACGGTCGAACACCAAAAATCAGACTGCTGAATGCAGGAAAATCTTTTCACACCTCTTCCGAGGGTGCTCATGTTGCCCTTGCAGCAGGCAATCTTGATATTTATGAAGGGGAGTTTGTCTGCCTTGTAGGGCCAAGCGGCTGCGGAAAATCAACCGTCATCAACCTCATGGCCGGGTTCGAACAACCAACCGAAGGCTCAGTACTGATTGACGGAAAACCTGTCCTGAAACCAGACCCTGACAGAATCATGATCTTCCAGGACTATGGACTCTTTCCCTGGAAGACAGCACTTGATAATATTCTTTTCGGTTTGAAATGCCGGGGTGTCAGCAAGACTGAAGCAAAAAAACGAGCCCTCGCCGCCCTTTCCGGGGTTGGACTCAGCGCCTGGGCTCAACGCCACCCCCACGAACTCTCGGGTGGAATGAAACAGCGCGTCGCTCTGGCCCGCGCCCTGGCGGTTGAACCAAGCGTCCTCTTCATGGATGAGCCTTTTGCCGCCCTTGATGCTTTCACGAGGCTTCACCTGCAGGAGGAACTTCTCGAATTACGAAAAAAAAGAAAAATAACGATTATCTTCGTTACCCATGATCTTGAGGAAGCGGTGTATCTCGGCGAAAGGATTGTGTTGATGGCGCCAAATCCGGGGAGATTTGAAAACAACATCACCATTGACCTGCCCTATCCGAGAGACCGTACCGACAAGCATTTCGACCACTACAGAAAAAAGCTTTTTGAAGCGTTTGATCTGGTTCACAAAGAGGCTGGCCGGATCAGAAAAGAGGCTGAAGAGATTCAGGAAGACGGAAGCGGCATCTGATCCAACGAGAGAACATAACCCATCCACTTTGAAACCCTTGAGTTAGCAAGCAGTCACCATTTTCACTGGTTCCATTGAGCGATAACCATGTACGAACGGGGTTCTGCTCTGGATCTGAAACGGCGGGAAAAATCAAAGAATAATGATG
>SZYA01000108.1 GCA_005843815.1 Chlorobium sp. | reverse complement strand
GCAATCAAACGATATTTTACGCCAAATACCAATTTCTACTGCAATGTTTTTCTGCAATGCCGAGCTGGAGCTCGGCGCTCCCAGGAATAATTTTCTCACTCACCCGTGCGTTGCCCCCTATATCGTTGCCATCACGGCATTGAGCAGAACGGATTGTTTGTTTGCCGTTGTAACAATCGGTTACAATACGATTATCAAAAATCACACAATAATTTTCTTATCTTATTCTAAGATAAAATTTTGAGTGAATCAGCATCTATAATCTGAAAAAGCTGCTGGAAATTAAATTACTGAGAGTTGACGGAAGTGGCAGATACTTGATGAACCTTGATGCGCTTGGGTGAGCTGGCAATGATTTGCAGGACAGGATATACACCGTATCAAAACATAACCAACACCAGTACAGCGATTAAGCAAAGAGAAATGGCCTCACCGACAAAATCATCCGGCGCAATTCACCCTCGTTGTGCTTGAGAAGCTCATGCCCCCATAAATTATTCGTGTTGTCATAACAATCTTGTGCAAGATCCACCCCAATCTTTTCAAACCCTGCAGAACCCAAAGCACTCCTTAAGTTTTCGGGTTCAGACCATACACCAAGCACAAAAACCCTTGCCTGTATATCAGTCGGGATCATTTTTTTAATAAACAACAATCGCGTTTCCGGGTTGTTATCGAAATCAATCAACAGTACCATCATTCTATCGGGATACTTGTGCATCTCATAAAAATGACTCCCGATGAAATCTTCAAGAACTTTTTTCCATCCACCCACGTATGGTAAAATTTGAATTACCCGGTTATCAAGCCCAAAGCCTTGAGCAAAAATGAAGCCGTTGGCAATCTGTCGAGTAGCATCGTCTTCGGGAAGAACGAGCAAGTGTGGTTTATATTTGTTGATGCTCATAACTCTATGTCCCCACGAATCAAGGCACTAACAAGATCGCCACTCACCGGCAACTCAGCAAGTAACCTGACCAAAGTTGGTTCCAGATGACTTTTTCTGTCGAGAACAAAAGTATTTTCGTTGGAAAACTTTCGGATAGCTTCAGGATTGTGCGATGTTACCAGAATCTGGCCACTCCCCTGAAATGATTGCCGCAATGATGCAAGAAAAAACCCTACCTCTGACAAGGAAATATAGTTGTCTGGCTCATCCCAGAAACAAAAGAGAGGCCCGTAGCATCGGTTTGCCGCAACAACTAACGCACACAAAAAGAAGCACTTCTCTCCATCAGATAACTCACTGAAGTCCACACTCAACTGTGCATGATCAACCTCAAACCGAACAGTCATATTTTTGGAATCTTTTCAAACCCGCTCATTCTGGACATCCCTCATATCAGGAATAATATTGCGAATATACTCATCAAACTGAGTGTAAGCCGCTGGATATTGGCTGAGTAATCCAGTAAACCATTCGCCAAAATTTGTGCCTGCCCAATCAGGCATCAACGTCTCTCCGCTCGATGAGCCAACCATCAAGGCAGGTATTGGCGCTAAAATTATTGTATGGGCAAGCCATGTTCTGAAAACATGAAGCGGATCAGCCTCGGATTGTTCCTGAATGACCGGCAAGGCAACAAGATGCCAGTCAACCAAAAAGAGAGCTTCACGGTTTTGCTGGCTCTTGAAAAGGGTGACACTTGCCTCTTTCCGGGAATAAATCGGCTCTCCAGCAACAAGCAATTGCTCTTCAAAAACCCGAAGTTCCTTGAATTTTTCTGGCAGATCCAACGCAAGGGTGTAACTATAGAGTTTATCTTCAAGTAATACTTCAAGTTCGAAACGAATTGGAACATCTGCCCTTCCTCGAGAGAAATCTTTTTGGCTGACCAGATTCATTTTTGCGAGCTCCCCCATTCTGTTGACACCTCGTGCAATACTCTGGAAAATCTGCAACACCCTGGAAATCGTTGTTTTCCCCGAGCCATTTTTTCCTATCAATAATGCCGAGGGAATCCCTTTGAAACTCAGCTCAAAGTTTTCAAGGCATTTGTAGTTATGGACGTATAATCGTTGCAGCATGTTTGTCAGGATGGTTCATGATTCGGATGACAGCCAAAATAGTTATTCCAATGATCAGTTCCATTGTTGAGTGAAGCCATTCCTTTTGTTTTTGGCCGCACACGTTCTTCATCCATCACGCCGCAGGCCGCTGATACAGGTGCTTCTGAAACGCAATAAAGGTCGATAAAATCTTCTCCGTGCTCCCAAGAAAGGCGGTAGCATCCGAAAGCGCATGATATTTGAGTTGCAGCAGATGCGGCAGCTTCTCCTGATCAAGCTCACCAACACCGGTTTCAATGTATTTGGCAAGGACAAACTCCACAAACTCTCGCTGCCTGTCTTCCAGTCCGTCATAAATGCTCTCTTGTGCTTCGGCCACCCTTGCTGCACGACTTATTGGCGGCTGGGCAAAAGAGACAAATTCAAGGACATCAAAGAGGTCACTTTTTTCTGCATTGATCAGCTTCTGGATAGCCTCCAGCTCCCCTTTTCCGTAACCAGCCTCGGCCAGCCTGGCAAGCAGCGCTTTGCGTGTCTGGGGATTCGACCACAACTCCCTCAACTCCTCCTCGTTTTTGAAGTACTCCGGCAACAGCAAGCCGAACATCCCCTGCATGAACTCCTGGGCGGAGATCACCCTGCCATCAGCACTCCAGAAGGAGGTGGCAATCGTATGCTGTATTTCACGCTCCTTGCCATCACTCAGCTTTATCTTCAGCTTTTGGCGAGGCTCGGCGGGAGGTTGTTTCGTTTCCGGCTGATAAGGCTCAGGCTCTTCCCTTCCGATTTGAGAGTCAGTCTCGCTTATGGTGCTCTGCTCAACCGGCTCACCATCCCACTCAACATCCTGAAAGTGGTGGCATGCATCAACAAAGTCGTAGATGGTAAAGTACTCCTTGCCGTCAAAGAGGCGGGTGCCGCGCCCGATGATCTGCTTGAACTCGATAATCGTTTTGATCTGCCGAAGAAGGACAATGTTGCGGATGTTTCGTGCGTCAACGCCGGTCGAGAGTTTCTGCGACGTTGTAAGAATGGTCGGAATAGTCTTTTCGTTGTCCTTAAAATCCCGCAGTGACTGCTCACCCAACTCTCCATCATTGGCCGTCACCCGCACACAATAGCCAGTGTCGGGATTGCGCTTGTACTGATTGATCAGGTCGCGCACCATCGCCGCATGAGCCTGATTGGCACAGAAAACAATCGTCTTCTCCTGCTGGTTGATTTCAGAGAGCAAAATCTGCACCCGTTTGGCTTCACGCTCCCTGATTTCAATGAGGTTATTGAAGTCAGGTTCGGTATAGAGCCGCCCCTGCTCCACCTCCCCCTCTATGACCTGATCATCAGAGGTGTAAATATAATCATCGAGGGTGGTCTTGATACGTTTGACCTTGAAGGGGGTGAGAAAGCCGTCGTTGATCCCCTCCTTGAGCGAATAGATAAAGAGCGGATCACCAAAATAGTGGTAGGTATCAACGTTGTCGCTGCGTTTTGGGGTGGCGGTAAGGCCTATCTGCACTGCCGGAGCAAAATAGTCAAGAATACCGCGCCAGTTCCCTTCATTATTGGCTCCGCCCCGATGGCACTCATCGATAATAATCAGGTCGAAGTAGTCAGACGGATAATCGCCAAAACAAGGGGTGCTCTCCTTACCAGTCATAAAGGTCTGAAAGATGGTAAAGAAGACACTGCCATTGGTTGGCACGCGCCCGTTCTTGCGAATCTCATCCGGCTTGATACGGGCAAGCGCATCGGCAGGAAAGGGAGAAAAGTCGTTGAAGGCCTGGTTGGCGAGAATATTCCGGTCAGCAAGAAAGAGCACCCTCGGCCTCCGCTTGCCGTCGCGGTTGAGGTTCCATCGGCTCTGAAACAGCTTCCAGACAATCTGGAAGGCGATAAAGGTTTTTCCTGTGCCGGTGGCAAGCGTCAGCAGAATACGCTGCTTCCCCTGGGCTATGGCCTCCAGCGCCTTGTTGGCCGCAAGCTCCTGATAGTAGCGCACCGTTTTTGTGCCGCCAATCTCCTCAAAGGGCACACGGTTAAAACGCTCTTCCCACCGGTTTGGCACCACAAAGGTTTTCTGCCAAAGCTCGTCAGGCGAAGGAAAGGTGTCGATCAAACCCTCCGCGCCGCTTGTCATACTGATCTGGTAAATCTCCCGACCATTGGTGGCAAACGTGGTTGCAAGTTGAAGCTTTTCGGCATAGTTCTTTGCCTGCGCTACCCCTTCGCCCACCTCCCGGTCACTGCTTTTGGCTTCGACAACCGCCAGCTTGCGGCCATGATAAACCAGCACGTAATCAGCCATCAGCGAGGTGCCCCGAATGCCGCCAGCCTGAATTCGGCCAGCAGTAATAGGGTACTCCCGCTGCACTTTGGTACCAGCAACAACTCCCCAGCCGCTTGCTTTCAGTTGCGGGTCAATCAGCTCCGCTCTCGTTTCGGCTTCGTTCATCAGTTGATAATAAAGTGTTGACTAAAACAACCGCACAGCCCGAACACGGCTGCCATTCGTTTTGTTGCCAACAAGCTGTTCCCCACTGGCAAAATTCTCAGCCCATGCGCTTTCAGCATCGGACTCGGAGGCGCTCCAGTAAACAGTGGTCGCCATACCCGCTACAGCGCCACGACTGATATAAAGCTTATGCAACTGCTCCCTGTTCGGCAACATCCAGTCGCTGAAACCCTCCACAAAAGCATTGGCCGCATCTTTAGCGCCATACCAGTTGAAAAAAAACTCCTCCTTCTTAAAAGAGTGACCCGGCATATCTGTTTTGGCGGCAATAAGACCATGCTGACCAGTACCATCAACATAAAACACAACTCCCCCGCCATAGCTCTCACCAATGTTTGGCATCGCCGCAGAGGCGAGTGCTGTAGTGCTCAGGGTGCTCAGGCAGGTGAGCATCAAGATGATCCAGAGTCGGGTGCAGGAGGCTTTTGTATCGCGTTTCATGATGGTTTTGTTGAGGTGCAGGGTTTATTCAAAGCAACATACTCAATAATAGTCCTCCTTCGCATCAGGGGTAATGCGAATGGTAAAATTCACGGCATCTTCTTTTTGGCACTGAGAAGAGAGTTGTGCAGCTTACTCAACACCTCATCTGCGGCAATCTACTCGCCGGTAGCGCGGGCATGTTCCCGAGAAGCTAATCCCCTGGCAATAAATAATCTCTGGATGAGTATTCTTCAGCAATCCCGTCAACGCCCCCTGTCATCAACAAGCTTCGGCACAAAAAAAATCTGTTGAAATTTCATTACATTAAAATACAAAATTTTCTTTTACGACCTTTTGCACAAGGCGAACCAATGACAACAGCGGAGAAAATATACCAGGTAGTGAAAAAACTTCCTGAACCGATGCTTCTTGAAGTGCTTGATTTTGCAGAATATTTAAAACAGAAAAACAAGACTAATTCATTACCCGTAAAAAAGGCAAGCGACACGGATAAGTACTTTGCCAACCCCAAGGTTATGGAAGCCATTGAGCGTGGCAGGGCTGATATCAAAGCTGGGAGAGTCACAACAATCACTGACCCCAATAATATATGGGACAGTATTCTGTCGTAATCTCTAAAGAGGCAAAGGAAGACCTCCGGCATTGGCAAAAAGTTGGCGATAAATCTATCCTTCGAAAAATAGATTGCATTTTTCAGGAGTTGGCTCTTCGTCCATCCACCGGCACAGGTAAACCTGAAGCTTTGAGAGGAAACATGTCGGGATGCTGGTCGAGGAGAGTAAACAAGCAAAACCGTATTGTTTACGAAATCACTGAAAACATTGTCACTGTCTTTGTGATCTCTGCTCGATGACATTATGGAGATTCATGAGCTTGAGAGTCTAACAGTCTCACAACTCCCCCGTGAATGCCTGGTGCAGCATGGACTTTTTCAGTTCATCGAGCGCCACAAGCTTTTGCCGATAAATCGCTTCGAGACGATTGCATTCGACCAACAAATCGTCAAGCCTTTCAACAATTTCATACTGAGTAGTAAGCGAAGGTATATTAATCGAAAAATTACGGAGATAACCCAGACCAACAAATTTTTGTGTCGTACCTTTGGCCTCGTTCATCATTTTAGAAATGACCCATTCAGACGACAAATAATACTTCAAAAAAGCGCCACACTGCCCATAAGGGATCTTGAACAATGCAACATTTTTAATAGCAAAATTTGGTTCTATGGTGACAAGTGTGGGATTACCAATGGTACCAATCATAGCCAGTAGTACGTCACCCTTATTGACCGCACTCCGTACATTGATCTTCTTATAGTCTTCTTCACTTATTAACCTGACATCATCAAAGAAAAGTCCGTTTCGCTTCAGATTCTTTGACGTGACCAGCGGATAACCGCTCACCTGATATTGTGGAGAATCATGTGTACCATCACGAACATCATAAATTTCTCCAAGCCGGCCCTCCACCCACCCATCACCACGCTTGGCGAAAACGGCATTCAGATACGAGTCAAAAAGCGCACGGGCATTTTTGAGATTCTTTTCAGCGTTCGCTTTGGCGGTGGCAATCGCCGCGAATGCTTCGTCGAGCAGAGCGACGATGCGCTGCTGCTCGGGGAGTGGGGGAATGGGGATTATAACTTCTTTAAGTTTGCTTCCAGACAACTCTTTAAAGGTCGCCCCTGTTCCGAGCAAGTTCAGCAGATCGACAATACTAACGCAATAATAATACAGAAACTTGTAATTGAGATTCTTGGCCGGAATCAAACCTTTACAGCCCTGATTCGTCGCCATCGGATCAGTATTGATAACCAGATGCCCGATTGGAGCACGTGAAGAAAGAATCACTGAGTAAGGAGGCAACATTCTTGCAGAGCTGTTGCGAAGACCCAAGTCCGTAATCTTTCGTTCAGTATCCCCTACGAAGGGGCTTTGACGTTTACCCATCTCGGCTGGAGTAATCCACAAATGCCAGCCATCCCAATATTCATTAACTCCTGTTTTAGGAGTGCCTCCGTTTATGACTTCGCACACATCCCCCAGCCTCTTCATTTCCCATCCCGCCTTCATTCGCCAGTCTCCCCCACATCCCACAACCGAAGCCGTTCAGCGATAGCGTCAGGACTTGGTAGA
>SZYA01000103.1 GCA_005843815.1 Chlorobium sp. | reverse complement strand
TGGTTATGATGATGGTGGGGACAGGCCAGACAAGCAGTTGACGTTGGTGCCTGGCGCTCTTGATGATGCTCTTTTGTTTCTCAAGGAGAAAGATACCTCCAACACTCAGGAATATTTTGACAGGGTTTGCCGTCTTGTTGAAGGTTTCGAGTCACCGTTCGGTCTTGAGCTTTTGGCGACAGTGCATTGGGTGGTAAAGAATGAACAAGTTCAGACCGTTGAAGATGTCATTGCCGGTGTCTATGCCTGGAATGAGAAAAAGAGACAGTTCTCCAAACGTCAGATTATTCTTGCCGTTGATGTGCTGTCAAAAAAAGGTTGGCTTGAGCATTTGAGCCCGATTTGAAAGTTGAGGAAAAGCGGGTAATCTGACTTGTTATAAGAATAGTATCTTTATTTTACGTCAATTTGTGTTATGTTACTTCGTTATGCAGTAAGTGGCAAGTAAATTCATTTCATGAATGATCATTATTCCATAAGGCAACAATGGAAATGAGCGAAATAAAGATATTGGTGGACATTGTGCAGGGTTTGCTTACCTCTGTCGGGATAGTAGGCGCTGCTGTTTGGTCAATTTTTGTGTTTGGTTTAGGCCGGAATTTTGCGGCTAATATTGTGATCGAGGTAAAATTAAAATCAAGAGTTGACGTAAATAGAGTGAATGCGGCTATTTTGTCGATAAAAGCAAAAAATATGGGTAAAACGCAGGTCAAGAAGGAGAGTTTTACTATCATTTGTACATCCAGTGATAATTGGACGGACGACAAGAGCCGCCGACCATTTCGGCGCATAGATTTAACACGTGAGGAAATTGAAGACCTTCAAGTTTTGCCTTGGGAAAGTGTAATCGGTGATGATTATGCCCAATTAGAACCGGGAGAGGAGGCAAGAGATGAAATTGCTGTTAACCTGGGAGCAATTACAATTTTCCAGGTTAGTGCGTGTTTTGTTGGTAAACGTGCTTGGTGGCGGAGTGCTCAGCAATGGGTTTCAAATGTAATTATTGACACGCAACAAACCAGTATGGAGGCTGAAAATGAATATTAACAGTAATGAATTGTCGCGGATAAAATACCGTTCCGCTATTCGTTCTGTCGCCAACAGGGTAGATATCATAAGTGAAGGCGGGGATAGGGAGCAATTGCTGAACAACATCAGTAAGCTGAATTTGGTGGAAGCAGACCCAAAAAACTATCAGAAATGGACCACGATGTTATCAGAGAATGAAAACAATCGCTCACTTGAACAAATTGCCAAATGCATCAAAGTTATCAAACAGGAGGCGAAAATCAGTTGACACGGTAGTCACACA
The DNA here is from genome assembly GCA_005843815.1 of Chlorobium sp. Classification (GTDB taxonomy): domain Bacteria; phylum Bacteroidota; class Chlorobiia; order Chlorobiales; family Chlorobiaceae; genus Chlorobium. The sequence continues at coordinate 2,004 of SZYA01000103.1, read as the reverse complement.
AGCATCCAAAACCACTCCACCAACAAGACAACCCATACACCCAAGCAGCACCTTGAAGAGCCATCACACCATAATCCACGGCGACAGCCGAGAGATGAAGAAAAATTACGCGATCAACAGTGTCAAGATTTCTGAAATATGAAAATTGAAGAGCTTCTGACGCTACCAGAAGGAAAAACACTTGAGTTTAAGCAGGATTTGTCGTCGCCGAAGAATATTCTCAAGACACTGATAGCCTTTGCCAATACTGCGGGAGGGGTGCTATTGATCGGGATTGAGGATGGCAGCAAAGCGGTGCTTGGTGTGGAAAATCCTTTGGATGAAGAGGAACGACTCTGCAACTTGATCTCCGACTCCATTGAACCGCGCTTGGCGCCGAGTGTTGAGTTGGTTAACTGGAAGGGCAACTCATTACTGATGGTGGAGGTTTATCCAAGTGCTTTACGTCCCCATTGGCTGAAATCGCAGGGCATTGCGAGCGGTGTATTCGTTCGGGTGGGATCCACCAATCGGCAGGCTGATGGGCCGTTGACAGCGGAAATGCGGCGTTCAGCCCTGAACCTCTCCTACGATGAGGAATTGATGCCTGAAATCAACCCGGAGGCACTGGACCTCCGGGTTGCCTCCGGGTTGTTCGCCGGGTTGCGTGAATGGAATGAGAGCATGCCTGAGACCTTGCGTTTGGTTCTTCGCAATCAAGGCCGGTTAGCTCCCACGGTTGGGGGTGTACTCCTTTTTGGCATCGATCGAGAACGCTATTTTCCGGATGCATGGATTCAGTGTGGTCGTTTTGGAGGAACCGACAAAGCCAGCATTCTTGATCAACAGGAGATTCGTGACCACCTTCCTCTGGCTCTGAATGATGCCATCGAGTTTGTCAAAAAACATGCGTCACGTTCGGCAGAGTTTGGGGAGTTGCGACGGAAAGATTTCTGGAATGTGCCACTTGAAGCCGTTCGTGAAGCCTTGACCAATGCGATTGTTCATGCAGATTATTCGCAGACTGGTGCCCCTATCCGTGTGTCAATTTTTGATGACAGAATTGAGATTGAAAATCCTGGTTTGCTTTCTGGAGGAATGACGCTCAGCGATATTCGTGAAGGGGTGTCGAAGTTACGAAATCGAGTGATTGGCAGGGTTTTCAAGGAGCTTAAACTGATTGAGCAATGGGGGAGCGGTTTTCAGCGGATGTCGGCATCATGCCGTGCGTTAGATTTGCCGGAGCCAAAGATGGAAGAGGTGGCTTTTCGGTTTCGTATAACCTTCAGTTTGCTTCGAGTGGCAACCAGAGTTCAGATGGGTGATGTTGAAAGGAAGATTATGGAATTGATTCAAGCTTGTGAGGCGGACGGAGGAGCATCTACCCAATATTTGAGTCAGGCAGTGGGTATCAGCACTCGTTCCATGCGAGAGCGGCTTGCAGGCATGAGTAAAGCGGGTCTCATCGTCGCAATCGGAAAAAGTGCCTACGATCCAAAGAAGCGATATTTTTCAGCAAAGGATGCTCAGTCATGATAAATACTTTCAAGCTACACGGAACACAGCAATTATCGCAGTTGCAATACAGTCAATCCTGTTGCTAATCACGTGGTTACAAAATTTGCACTTGGCAGATTATTTCATCGCCCCCCATTCAGTGTAAATCAAAAGAAATTCCCTCTACTTCACTCAAGCATCCGAAACCGCTCCACCAACAAGACAACCCATACACCCACCAGCCCCTTGAAGAGCCACCACACCATAATCCACGGCGACAGCCGAGAGATGAACCTCCTCGCTGACCGGTCGGGTGCATCTTGTTGTCACTTCGCCACCCTACTGGCAGCTCAAGGACTACGGGACGGAGAAGCAGATCGGCTTTCACGAGAGTTACGAGAGCTACATCAACAACCTGAACCTTGTCTGGAACGAATGCGAGAGGGCGACGCTCCAAAACCCACCAAAGTGAATGAAATCATGTCATGAGAGCACCTGCCAATCCAAAGATTTACCACATCGTTCATG
>SZYA01000011.1 GCA_005843815.1 Chlorobium sp. | reverse complement strand
CTTATAACCGGACAGTAGTGATATTCCATATTTCTTCCACTCCACCATGATTGATATCCATTCACTGAGTACTCAGTCCCGAATGCAGGCAGTTATTCTATCAACCATTATGGTAGCAGTAAGCCGAAGCCATTCGGGTGTGCCTATACCTCCCTGCCGCTTATCCCAAACTGCTCAGGTTTCAGGTGATTGCGTTTCTCGCTGTAAAGTTTCATTATTATTCAGGTAGTTCATTTTGAGATTTTGCTGATTTATGGTCAACACAAGAAAAGAGAGAATTACTATATTGGCTCTCAAGACAAATTAATCACCATCAAGGTAACAATGACACAACACGCTCACTCATGCGTCCGACTGGTTAACATGGTCTTCTATGCGCATCACGGAGTACTTAAAGAAGAACATACTGTCGGTGCCAAATATGAGGTCGATGCTGAGCTTACCTTCGATTTCACCAATGCCGCAAAAAACGACGACATTACAAAAACTGTTGATTACGGCTCGGTGTACAAAAAGATACTGGAAGCGCTGACCCTTAAAAAATATTTTCTGATTGAGGCTGTTGCCTGTGAGATTGCTCACGACCTTCTCCGTGATTTTCCCATTCTCGACCAGGTCTCAATCAGAGTACGCAAACGCAACCCTCCTGTTGATGGCATCTGCGACTATGCAGAGGCTGATTACTCCACCACCCGTCTCTGAAATACGCCCATGCATAAGGTATTTATTGGAATAGGCTCCAACATCGGAAATCGTCTCGTCCATCTGCAAGAAGCCATTGATTTGCTGATGGAGCTTGATGATACGTCGGTCTGTGCCGTATCAGCCATCTATATAACCGAACCAATTGGTGATACTGAACAACATCGTTTCTATAATGGGGTTCTCTTGCTTGAAACCTCCCTTTCACCTGAAGAGCTTCGTCGAGGGTGCAAAACGATCGAACAAAATCTTGGACGACCTCACAGCTATCCCCGCTGGAGTCCAAGGGTAATTGATCTCGACATTCTGCTCTATGATGACCTCTGCCTGCGCACTGAAAGCCTCTCAATACCCCACCCTGAGCTGCAGCACCGGAAATTTGTTCTTGTTCCCTTGCTTGATATCGCCAATACTCTGCATCCAGAAACAGGAAAAAGTATCCGTCAACTGCTGGAGTGCTGCAAAGACCCGTCAGTATTGATACGGACAAAAGAGAAGATTATGACAAAAAAAAGGCAGAATACCGATTAAAGCACTCCGCCATGTAACTGCAAGGTTATATAGAATAAACTGAGGAGACCACTCAGTTTGTAAACGTGATGTTCAGGTTTCCTTCGTCAAAATCTGCCCCCTCGGTCTTCCGTCCCACAAGAACGTTCGGCAAAATAATACTCTTGCGGAAATTATTAATATCCACAAGTAACTCATCGCCCTTGATATTCACATTAAGCTTCTTGACCTCAACATTAGGCAAATAGAGACTCAGCACATATTTTCCGTTGATTTTTTCAAGGCGCTGGGTTTTATCGCTCGTGTAAAGAATATCCGACGGGTTTTTATCGCCAAACATCTCCTTGCTCAGGTCATAGAGTCGATCAGTATTAATAATCTCTGCCGTTGACTGCTTTACCCTAAAAATGGGAACAGGATAGAAACAGTTGTCAATCACCTTGAGATATTTGCTTTGAATATCAATAAGACTCTGCAGATAACTATCGGTGGAGCTTGGAGGAAGAATCTTGTTGACAATAGCAGCATCAAGCTTGTAGCCAAAGAGGTTGAGATAGGTCTGTACCCGCAAGGCCTCTTTTATAACCATATTTTCCGGATTCAGAACAACCCTGAAGGTGGTTATGGATTTATCCTGAAGCATGGCATGAAGCTCTTTCATGTGATCGTTCACCTCCGGCATCAGCTTGAAGATGTTTTTCTTCGGCATGAGTTTATTCAGCAGAGGAGCCGCAAAACCAATTGCTTTTGAGTGCCATCCACCAATTTTGTCGGCATACCAGCCGTAAGATTCTGGCATTCCAAGCAAACGCATCGTCTCACCCGTTGGAGCGGCATCAACAACAACAACATCGTAATTGCCTGACTTGGCAGCCTTCCAGATGTAGCGAAGACTGATCATCTCCTCCATTCCAGGCATAATAGCCAACTCTTCTGCAACAACTTCATTAGCCCCATCATGCATCAAGATAGCTGAAAAATAGGAATAGAGCTCCGTCCAGTTCTCCCTGATCTCCGCAAGAACATTCACCTCCATGGCAAAAAGATTCTTTTCAACCTCCACAGGAGTAGAAGATAGCTCGGCATTCAAAGCGTCGGCAAGACTGTGAGCAACATCCGTGCTCATAATCAAAACCCGTTGCCCTCTTCGGGCAATTGCTGTAGCAGACGAAGCTGAAACGGTAGTTTTACCTACCCCTCCTTTACCCAGGTAAAGAATAATTCTCATGTTGATAATAAAACTATTGAGTAAACTTGATCTTGACTGAACGCTGGTTATCGACGAGGTGCATCCTGGTTATCGTCACCATCTTCTGACTGCGCCGCCGAAACACCCGCATCTTGTGAATGAGCACTCTCCTCGGGATCCGATTTGATCATAATTTTTTTTCTTGGCGCACCTCCTCCAGCACGCGGTTCCATAGCCTCCAAACCACTCTCTGAAAAGTCATCCATACTCATCATATTTTTCATCAGAGCAGAAACCTCTTCATCAGAAGTTTGAATTGAAATGCTTTTGCGTGCAGGAATATTGGACTCTTGAAGGTCATCTACCGGTAAAGTCATCTTCGAGGAGGCCTCGGAGCTCCTCTTTTTTTCAAAACCTCGATCCGTGCCGCTGAAACAATCATCGTTCTGCGTCGCATCATCATCACAGTTTATCTTGATTTTCTTTTTTCCAGAAAAGTCATCATCATCACTGAAATCCCGCTGACTGGATTGCGAAGGGTCCGTTCTTGATTCTGAATTTCCAGTCTTTGCTGCTGACCTTTGCCGCCTCCTCTTTTGATTTTCGCCAAAACTGTTAGAGAGACGCAGCAGTTTACCCACAGAGCCGATAACACCATCATTTCTGACGGCGGTTTTAACAATATTAATGACAAATCGCTCTGCTTGCGGATTATCTGCTATGCTGTTGAGCAGCTCATTGAGCGCTGAGAGCATACCCGGAACATGTTGAAGGTCACTCTTGATCTGATCACGAATCTTGAAAGGCGCATCTCCAATCATATCCTTTATGGATTCAGCAACCCGTTTCAATGCGGCTGGATCCGTGGGAAGAAGGTTTTCAATTCCGCGCAATGCATCGGCAGGAGAAAACCCTTCCGGTTTCTGCTCTCCGCCCTGTTGACGGGGGCGTTCGTCGGATGGAGGATAGCCCAGACTCGCCTTGTATTGTTCAAGAAGATCCTGACCATACCCTATATTGCTCTCCTGCTGAGAATGAGCTGGAGCATCAAATTGAATGGGAAAAGATTGAGGCGCACAAACACCCCGGGAGGCCTGTAAAATAAGCAGAGAGACCTGATCAGGAAGATTCTTGCGGTAATTAAGACCGAGGTTCTCTTCAATAAGAGACTCAACAAGCGTGTGGAGCCTGGTAATCAATTCAGCTTCATGTAACTCAACCATGTCAAAAATCACATAAACAGACTCTTTTTCTTCACGACGCACTTTGATATTCAGCGTTGCGAAATCATGATCTTTATTGCGGCTGTTAACAGAGACAGCACCAAGATTAAATCTGTCGAGATAATCTTTATTCGACCCTCTAGCCCACAGGTAAACTGCCTTGTCGGTATAAATGAGATAATCCTGAAAGGCAATATTCCCGACACGCTCCTGATGCGACTCATAAAACACTCCTTCAAAAAATGCAATCGGATTCTCTCCGGCACTCATGAGGCCCTTCTGAAAAAATTCATTCACATCACCCTGTTCGGTCTGCCCCGAAACGTACAACGATACATTAACCATTGACCATACCTGTTCAGCTTAACACTTTTCAAAAGCTCGAAGCCAAATCTATGAAATTTTTACAATAAACAGAAATTACTCGCTTACCCGGGCAATATCAACCCTTGATTGATCGTTTTAACAAAAAAAAAGGCAGTGAAAGCTGTTAAAGCTTTTCACTGCCCATGAAAAGAGCGTCATAAATACGCTTATTTCGCGAACTTTGATTCTACAGCCTTGGTTGGGACAGCATAACCTGTCACCTCAGGTGAAGAACCACGAAGGCTTGTGCCCCCGCCCATGCTACCGTAAGCATTGCGATTGATTCTCATCGTACCTTTGCCGAGAGAATCAAAAAGCATTCCGACAGTCTCCCAGTGCCCTTCAACCATCACTTCAAAAATTCGACCAGTTGCGGCCAGGATATCGGTAAATACACCTCCACCACTCATAAGTCCCCCTTGGAATTTAAATTATTGGAAAGCTTAAAATTTCAGAACAGTCAACCTTTTTCTAATCTACAGTAATTAACAAAAAAAACAAAACAAAAAAATTTCTCTTTTGAACGGAGCACCCTCCGACAATAGAGTGGGCTCTTTTATTTTCTTAACTGTCCCTTCTGAAAGGAACCAGCAAAATTCTTAACCACTTCAGAAGCAGAAACACCAGCGTCACCAACAGCAGTCGCAGCATTTCCTGTAGCATTTTCAACAGTTTCCACAGCAGTTGCATACAACTCGTTAGCTGTTCTTGATGCATCCTTGACAGTAATGGCTACCCGATCAATGGTCTCTCCAACAACGCCGCCTGTATTGCCAAGCAGATTTCCAATACCGGTTGCGTCAAGAACAGCACCAACTGTGCCTGTTACTGTGTCAACAAGGCTACCCGCCAGATTAAGACCACCCACAACAGCACTTTGCCCGGTCAAAAGAACACTCTCTGCAAGAAATGTAAGGCGATCTGTAAATTCAAGCTCCTTGAAATCCTTACGCAATTTCTGGTACGATTCCGACATATCTTTTCTCCCTTGATAGTGAGGCATCCACGGGAATACCTCTGTTATTGTTTTCACCTGTTGAATATACTACTCTCGTAAAATTTAGTCATAAATATCGTTCAAAACAAATTGACCAGCTCGGGTTGACTACCCCCGATCATACCCCTTATGCATCTTCTGATCCTGTGGCGAACGACTGTGATTATTTCGGTTAAGATCAAACGGAATATGAAGCCATCTATCCTTGAAGACCGCACTACCAGGCTCAAGACCGGTGAGGCTGATGGGGAGCGTAATAATCTTACGCTGATTACCGATCTGCACAAACAATTCATCCCCGGTTACCCATACATCAATATCAACAGGGTTGGCAAACATAAGTTTTAACTGCACCTCATAAACATCCTTGTTCCTCACAAACTTGATCGGTGGCTCGTCATACATCATATCTGATGGATCGGAGTCACCATACATATCCTTTGCGAACAGCTCAAGTGACTGAAGGCCAACAATCTCCTGTTCATACATCCTCAGTTTTTTTACCGGAAGAGGCGAAAAACCCTCCTCTATCTCTCCAAGGTACTTCTGCTGAATAGCTTTCCAGTTTTCGAGATATCCACTATCCTCGTTTGTATCAAGCAGCTTGTTCACCAGCACCATATCAACCTTGAAGCCATAAAGGTTGAGATACGTGAGCGCTCGCATGGTCTCCTTGATTGACATTTTTTCAGCATTCATGACAAGTCTGACCGTTGATTTTTTATTATCAGTCAAAATCTCACGAATATCCTCAAGTTCATCAAAAACCTGGTCAACTGACTCGATAGCATCTGCCGGTGGAACAAAAAAAGCAATTTTGTCAGACATCTTTGACAGAGGCTTGCTCAACGGTTTGATCAGGTATTTGTTAACATTCTTGATCGCTTTCATTCCCCACGCCAGGGTATCAGGAAGGGAAAGGAGGCGAAGCGTTTCGCCGGTGGGTGCTGTATCAAGCACAAGAACATCATAAAGGCCTGAAGCTTTATAGCGCTTTATTCTCAAAAGGGAAAAAAGCTCCTCCATACCAGGAAGAATGGTCATCTCATCGGCCATGACCCCGGAAACACCTTGTGCCATAAAAATCTTGGTGTAGTACTTCTGCACCGATTGCCAGTTCACCTTAAGATCAACATAGGGGTTGACCTCAATAGCATGAAGATTATCCGTTATCTTTGTTGGTTCCGCGCCAAGCGGGAGATTAAACGAATCTGACAGACTGTGCGCAGGGTCAGTTGAGAGAACAAGAGTGCGATAGCCAAGCTGTGACAATCGGACAGCGGTAGCTGCGGATACACTGGTTTTGCCTACCCCGCCTTTACCTGTAAAAGTTAAAATGCGCATGAACCAAGATATTGTATTTGGGAATGCAGAGAAATCGTTAAAGATATCACTCAAAGCTGACACTACAAAAGATCTTCTAACATACACAGTTCAGACAATCTTCAAAATATTTATCAAAGCCATTTTTAAATATATTCTGCAGTACTGATTACAATTCCCTGTTGCCTCAAAGAGTAAAAGCTCCTGGCGGCACCCTATATCCGAAACCGCTTGCAAATGAGCGCACTGCTCACTTAATTAAAGCTCTTTATTTCAACTGGTCACCGACTCTTGACGGGTTCAATTATGTCCAAAACAAATTCTTATGCTGATATCCGGGCAACTGTAGTCCTGGTAGTACCTGTCAGCCACGATGTCAGCATCATCACCCTTGAGTGCCCGGCAATTGCCTCCACAGCAAAACCAGGAAACTTTGTTAACATCAAGGTCAACGATGCAACACAGCCGCTGCTCAGAAGACCGTTTTCCATACATAATGTCCGAGGAGCCCTCATTGATATTATGGTGAAGTCCATCGGACGCGGCACAACCTTGTTCTGCAAAACCCCCAGTGGCTCGGAGGTGATGGTACTTGGCCCTCTCGGCAACAGCTTTGACCTGACAAGCGAAGCGTTCCAGACTGCCGTACTTGTGTCGGGAGGCATTGGAACTGCACCCATGCTTTTTCTGCAAAAAACAGCTCTTGCCTTCGGAAAAAAGGTAATCAATCTGGCAGGAGGAAGAACCAAAGATGAGCTGCTCACTCAAAACCTTACAAACTGCCGCTGTGCTACTGATGACGGCTCTGCAGGGTTTAAGGGTAATGTTGTAGAGTTACTCCACAAGGAACTCCCTGAACTCAAAAAAAAGGGAACCATCAAAGTTTTTGCCTGCGGACCCAATCCAATGCTGAAATCTCTTGCGCAATTTTGCCAGAAAAATCAATTGGTATGCGACCTCTCGCTTGAATCGGTCATGGGATGCGGAATCGGTATATGCTATGGATGCAGTGTCGACATAAAAACTCCAAATTGCAACTCAGGAACTATACTCCTTTGCAAAGAGGGCCCAGTTATTAATTCTGAACTTTTTACACTATAAAACGCATTTTTATACTATATTTACCCTGTATATGATTTGATATGTAGTGGGAAAGGCATTCCCAAAACTTTTTTCAACAAACCTCACACTACCATGGCAAAAGGACTGAACAAAGTAATGCTGATCGGGCATCTCGGCAATGACCCGGAAGTAAAAGTGATGACTTCTGGCCAGTCAAAGGCCAATTTTACCCTTGCTACCACCGAAAGCTTTAAAGACAACGATGGAAACTGGCAGGAAAAACCTGAATGGCACAGAATTATCGTCTGGGGTAAACTTGCTGAAATATGCGGTCAGTATCTGAAAAAGGGGCGGCAGGTCTACATTGAGGGACGTCTGCAGACCAGAAACTGGGATGATCCAAAAAGTGGAGAAAAGAGGTATTCCACAGAGATTGTCTGCTCTGATATGCAGATGCTCGGTGCACAACGGGATCAGAATAATGGTGCAGGGGTGTATGATGGCGGTGAACGTTCGCAGAACGACTCTTCCCATCAGGGTTATGCACAAGCGAGTTTATCGCACTCCACAGCTCCTTCAGTATCAATACTTGAAAACGAAAAAGATGACCTGCCATTTTGACTTTTAAAACCTTCAGGGCGCACCCAGGTGCGCCCTTTGATGTTTGACATCTATGGACGCATTAAAAAAAAGTATTCTTGCTGGAACCATTGATCCAATGTATCTCTTGTACGGCGCTGAAAGCTTCCTCAAAGAGGAGTTTGCTGAGATGATTAAACGGGCGATTTTTCCTTCGGAAAACGATGCTGCCGGCAACACGCAGATCTTTTATGGCCCCGATCTGACACTTGGCGTGCTCCTCTCCAAAGCCTCTGAATACCCGATGTTCAGCCCGAAACAGCTCATCATTGTTCGGCAATTTGACAAAATCAAAAAGGCAGCAACAAAAGAGGTGCAAAAGCAGCATGATGAAAAACTGAGCCAATACATCGCAAGACCTGCCGAATTTACCGTTCTGATTCTTGATACCGATCCTGTCGATAAAAAGGATATTGAAAAGTCTCCATTCAATCTGCTGAAAAAATACCGCCACGAGTTCGCGGCTATAAAAGCGCCTGACCTTTTTGCCTATAACCGGGCAAAAACGCTTGGATGGGAATTTGATGCCGATGCACTCAAAGCATTCAGCGCTTACATTCAGCCATCAGCCAGGGAGATATGCCACGAAATCGAAAAAATTATCCTCTACGCATCATCCCGTACCAACGAAAAAAAACAGATTACAGCGCCAGACGTATACGACTGCGTCGGCATCTCTCGCACCTATAATATCTTTGAGATGGAAAAAGCCCTTGCAGATCGAAACCTGCGACTTTGCAGCGGCATGTCGCTCATGATCATGGATCAGGAGGGGCAGAAAGAGGGGCTTGGAAATATTATCCGTTATCTTACAACCTTTTACCTTCGACTGTGGAAACTTTCACTTCCCGAAGTGCGGCAATTACCGCAGGCCGAAATTGCAAAAGTTCTCGGTATGTACGGCAAGCAGGAGTACTTTATCAAGAACTACCTTGGCTACACCAGGTCGTTTTCGTTGCAGAATGCTGAACAGGCAATCATTGCCCTCCAGGAGGCCGATGCTGCGCTGAAAGGACTGCGACCCTATCCCGATGAAAAATATCTGCTCTTGCAGCTCATGCAAAAATTGCTTGGATAGAGGTATCCATAAACGGTACCAGGTTCAGAGCCACCCTTTTCGCCGATACCAGTCAATGGTTTTTGCGACACCATCAGCAAGAGTCGTTCGGGCTGTAAAGCCAAGCTCATGAAGAGCCCGATCTGGTGAGCAGACCCAATAGTTCTGCACCAGCTCATTGGCTTTGTCACGATTGATCAGCACAGGTTTTCCCCATAGCGATCCTGCCACACCCAGAACCGCACCCACGAAAAAAACAAATGGTCGAGGCAAGGAGAGCTTGTGCAGCTTGCTGAACCCAAGCACCGGTTTTGAGGCGGAAATAACATCATCCCATGACAGGGGGCCGGGAGAAGTGATATAGTAGATTCGACCAACAGCCTCCTCTGAACGAGCAGCCATCACTATCCCTTCAACAAGATCGTCTACATAAATCATGCTGAAACGCTGCTGTGCGGCACTGCCCGGCAGTACAAGAATTCCTCGGGCAAGCATAAGGAAAACCTGAAGAACATCCTTGTCTCCCGGCCCATAGACCGCAGGAGGACGCACAACAGTCACAGGAATCCGGGCGGCGTGCTCAAGACAAAGGTTTTCCGCCCTGAGTTTGCTCCGCCCGTAAGCACTCACTGGATGAGGAGGATCAGACTCTTTAACTCCTCGTATACCCTCCGAAGCTGGCCCTCCCGCTGTAAGCGACGAAATATAAAGGAAACGCTTCAGCTCTGGATTATGCTTCCTGATTGCGGCAAACAGGTTTTGTACCGGCATAACATTACCAGCATCATATCCGGATTCATCAACAGCTTTGGTTACCCCTGCAAGGTGAACAATACGGTCAACACCTCTCACCGCCTGAGAGAGAGTTTCCTGGTCACTGAAACTTCCCCGAACAATCCCCACTCCAACAGGCAGAACGCCAACGTCACTCTCAGCGCGGAGTAATATTCTGACCTTCTCCCCTTCTCCTGCAAGGTATTGCAGTAACCTCTTACCAATAAAACCGCTTGAACCTGTCACCAAAATTGTTTCACTCATATCCCTCTTCACTTGCATTTATTTGGATACCAACGCATCAATTCCCGGCCAATGGCTTAGCGCGGTAAAAAAAACGAAACCTGTTTTAACAAAAAAATAAATAAAATTTAATTACATTTCGTTTCAAAAGCAGAATCCGCTTACCTGAAGGACTTATCGTTGCAAGAAACACAAAAAGCAGCGATCGTAACAAAAACAATGAAATTCCGGCACTATCCGTAAAAGCTGAAGATTAAATTGAATTCCTGTGGAGAAAACGAAAGATTTATTCAAAAAATGCGTTGATTATACCATCGCTGACGAAGTAAAGGCTCAAGGCATATATCCCTTTTTTCATCCAATAGACGAAAATGAAGGTCCGGTTGTCACTTTTGGCGGTCGCAAGCTGGTTATGGCTGGTTCAAACAATTATCTTGGTCTTACTGCAGATCCTCGGGTAAAAGCAGCCTCAATCGAAGCGATCAACAAATACGGAACAAGCTGCAGTGGCTCCCGTTACATGACAGGCACGGTGAACCTTCACGTCGAACTGGAAGAGAGGCTTGCTGACTTTTTTGAAAAGGAGCGCTGCCTGCTCTTCAGTACCGGTTACCAGACCGGACAGGGCATCATCCCGACACTTGTCCAGCGTGGCGAATACATCGTATCCGACCGGGATAACCATGCAAGCCTTGTAGCAGCATCCATTATGGCTCAGGGAGCTGGGGCAAACCTGGTACGCTACAACCACAACAATATGGAGGATCTGGAGCGGGTACTTCAGACAATTCCTGAATCTGCAAGCCGCCTGATAGTCTCTGATGGAGTTTTTTCGGTCTCCGGCGAAATTGTCGATCTCCCACACCTTGTGCAACTGGCAAAAAAATATGGTGCCCGCATTCTCATTGATGACGCTCACGCCGTTGGTGTGATAGGCAAAAACGGCAGAGGCACTCCTTCAGAGTTCGGTCTTGTCAATGAGATTGACCTCATCATGGGCACCTTCTCAAAAACGTTTGGCTCACTCGGAGGATACGTCGTTGGCGACCGCACTGTCATCAACTATATCAAGCACAACGCTTCGTCACTCATCTTCAGTGCCTCGCCAACACCGGCGAGCGTGGCTGCAGTTCTGACCACTCTTGACATTATCCGTTCTGAACCAGAACTCTCAGAACGACTGATTTCCAATACCGACTATGTCCGGCAGGCACTTCTCAAGGCTGGATTTACTCTGATGCCATCGCGCACGGCTATCGTCACCGTGCTGATCAGTGACCAGATAAAAACTCTGCTGTTCTGGAAAAAACTGTTTGATGCCGGTGTTTATGTGAACGCCTTCATTCGTCCTGGTGTCATGCCCGGCCACGAAGCGCTCCGCACCAGTTTTATGGCAACCCACGAGCGAGTTCACCTCGACAAAGTCATCACTGAATTTTGCTCCATTGGCAGAGAGCTTGGTGTCATCTGAGCGTATCGCCCCCCCCCTGTTTTCCACTCCCCGGCATCTGCCAGGGAGCTGTTTCTCTCCATTATTATTATTTTAAAACTTTCTATTTTCATCCAATTACCAAGTATTTTTTTTTAATTATTTCATAGATTAGACTATCGACGATATGCAAAAAAGGGATGTGGTGGGTTTTTGTTGATGATTCAGGTGCACATCGGACGATATGAACACAGAGCGTAACCCTGTTTTTATTTGTACGAATCCCTGCAACTCAACCAGATACAATCATGAAAACAAAGCATACACGAACGTCTCGTTTTGTCCTTTCCGCATTTTGCCTGTCGGCATCACTGCTCCCTCTTCCCTCTTATGGAGCCGATACTGGCACAGTGAAAGGAAAAATCATCGACAAATCTGACGGTGAAGGCGTTTACGGCGCATCAGTAAACATTGCCGGCACCACCATCGGCACAGCAACCGACATGAACGGTAACTTTACCCTTCAGAATGTCCCCGCAAAGTCGCAGAAAATCTCTATATCAATTGTGGGTTACGCAGCGACAAGTCAAGTGATAAACGTCAGTAGTGACAAAACCACCGAGGTCAACCTGCAACTTGGCCAGACCACTATTATGGCTTCAGAAGTGGTGGTTGGTGCCTCGCTTTACAAGCAGGATCGGCTTGATGTTCCGGTGACTGTAAACGTGGTGTCGCAGGAGCGAATCAGGCAGCAACCCAACCCGACACTCGATCAGGTTATTGAAGATGTCCCGGGTGTTCTTGTAAACCGCGCTGGTGGACAAACCACTTCGACCGTATCGATACGAGGCTCAAATTCCTACCAGGGAGGCGCTATCGGCACTCGTGTGCAGGGCTTTTACGACGGATTTCCCCTTAATACCCCAGAAACAGGAGAGGTGGTCTGGTCATCAGTCAACATGAATGCTTCTGACAAAGTGGAGATTCTCAAAGGTGCAGCAGCGAACCTCTATGGTTCAGGCGCGATGGGAGGTGTGATGAATGCCTCTGGTCGTCTGCCTGAAAAATTTGAGGTGAAGGCTGGATTTAACGGTGGATTTTATGATGCTCCACCTTCCAGCGACAAAGGCACATATCGCGTTGGAAATACTCCATGGCTCAGGAACACTTATGTCGGCATAGGAAATAAAAGTGCTCCATGGAATTACAACCTGCTTTATACGAACAGCCATGATGATGGCTATAAAGAGAACTCTAAAACAGAGCTGAACGACGTAAAACTGAAAGCACGCTACGATATCAACGCCAAACAGTACCTGCAACTCAGCTCTTTTTTCAATGAGAGCAAAGGGGGATATGCCTACACCTGGCCATACGATTTCAATGTCCTGACTTTGAAATTCACTCCCCATCCAGAGTATCCGTTTGATGAGGTAACCGTGAATACAACCTCACCTGGAGGAGTCACAAATACTCCCAAGAGTGTTTATATCGACGATACCATCAAGCGTAAAAACGCCCTTTCGGGCCTTAACTATGTGAATCTTTTGAGTGATAATCTGAGTCTTGATTCTCGAATATATCACACCTACAATTTCACCCGAATTAATTATAACAGTTCCAGTAGTGATCAAAAGTATGCAACAGGGGTCACAAGAACTCCTGGTGAATTCAATGAAACAAATTCAAACCGTTATGGTAGCGGAGTGAAATTTGATTGGAGAGCGGCAAATCAGCACAGACTGCTTTTTGGTCTGGACGGAAATATCACTTATATGCAGTCAACCCAATACACTGCTGATGTTCCTGTGAAAAATGCGCTGACAAGCATTCAGGAAAAGAATGCGGCTGCATTTGTACAAGATGAATGGAAACTCGGTAACAAGCTTACCGCCCTCCTCTCCTTGCGGTATGACTGGAGCGGTATTAACAAGGATGCTGTAAGCTATGTTGATTATGTAAACCCTACCGGCTATACCATTCCAACGGCAACGTATACTTACGGAACAACTAAAACCGGTGTTCCCATCAGCAATCCCTCAGTTGATGCGCTCAACCCTCGTATTGCTCTTAACTACAAAGCGGCTGACGACCTGTCGTTTCGAGCCTCTTGGGGCAAGAGCTTTCGTGCTCCGACTCTCGCTGAAAGATTTGTACGGGATGCCGGAATCCTGAAAGGTATCCCAAACCCGGCGCTGGACAAGGAGACACAAACCGCTTATGAGCTCGGTATGTTCAAGGTGCTTTCTGAGAAGGTATCTTTTGATATTGCTGGATACGTGAACAATTACGACAATTTAATTGAGTCAATCACCTCTTCAGGGACACCAGTAGTTGTCAATGCCCCTTTCCCGCCATTTGCACCATTCACCTTCACCCCATCTTACTTTAAATATGTAAACCTGACCAGGGCCCGCATCTGGGGTATTGAAACCAGCCTGAATTATAAGCCGACCAGCGAGTGGGCACTGAACGCTTCGTACAGCTACATGAATGCCAAAAACCTGAACTATGTCAAGGGGATCAATACCATGCTGGATAATAATCCTGATCCAACATGGCTGCCTATGAGACCCGACCATACCGCTTCAGCAAGTGCAACATGGAAAGCCACCTCCAAGCTTTCACTGAACGTGAATGGACGGTATGTCAGCAAGTATAAGGCTGTAAACTACTACACAAACACCGCAGGGACTAACTACCCTGGTAACTTTGTCGTCTTCAACAGCGGCGTGAAATACCATGTAGCTGAAAAAGCCGAATTAAGCATTCTCTGCCGTAACATTGCTAATGTCCAGTACGAAGAGGTCGAGTGGTTCAGAGCACCTGGGCGCAGTTTTGTTGCCGGAGTGGATTTCACCTTCTAACAAATTGCTCTCTTTTGTACATGATTGTAACCCAAGCCAGCCCCTGAACCATAAGGGCTGGCTCTTTTTTTAATCGTTAGTTTACATCGTGAGATTTTATTACATTTTACAGTCTTGTTAAAATCACGAACAAACGTACATTTTTTGTATTTCTATGCACGATAAAATCAGAATTGCCGCTATTGTCGGGATGGAACAATGCAACCAGCGGGTATGGCGCGAGGTAACCTCCAAAATTGCTGACCATGCCGAACTCACCCAATGGACCGATCAGGACCTTGAACATCAGAACCCTGAAGCCGCCGAAGCTATCCACAATGCCGACTGTATTTTCACCACACTGATCCAGTTCAAGGGCCAGGCTGACTGGCTGCAGGAGCAGGTCGAAAAATCGAAGGTAAAGGTCGTTTTTGCCTACGAGTCGATGCCAGAGGTGATGCAGATGACAAAAATAGGCAATTATGTGGTCTCGGGCGACGGAAGCGGTATGCCTGATATTGTCAAAAAAGTTGCAAAAATGCTGGTGAAGGGGCGCGATGAGGATGCGCTCTACGGCTACATGAAGCTGCTGAAGATCATGCGCACCATGTTGCCGCTGATCCCGAAAAAGGCAAAGGATTTCAAGAACTGGATGCAGGTGTACACCTACTGGATGAACCCCACCACCGACAATCTGGCTTCGATGTTCAACTACATTATGGCCGAATATTTTGAGGTTGGCATCAAGGTTGAAAAGGTACAGGAGGTCCCCACCATGGGCTTTTATCACCCGGATGCACCAGAATACCTGAAAGATCTGCACCATTACGAAAAATGGCTCCACAAGCGAGACCGAAACGCAACAAAAAAACGTAACATCGGCTTGCTCTTTTTCCGCAAGCATCTGCTACAAGAGAAAGAATATATCGACAATACCATTCGGGCCATTGAGGCCAAGGGGCTCAATCCCCTGCCAGTTTTTGTGATGGGTGTTGAAGGTCACGTTGCCGCCAGAGAGTGGTTTACGCACAACAACATTGATATGCTCATCAATATGATGGGCTTCGGTTTTGTGGGTGGCCCTGCAGGCGCAACCACACCAGGTGCCTCATCCGCCGCACGCGAGGAGATTCTCGGCAAGATCAATGCCCCTTATGTGGTTTCGCAGCCACTCTTTATTCAGGATTTCGCCTCATGGAAGTCGCAGGGCGTTATACCACTGCAATCGGCCATGACCTATTCGCTGCCTGAAATGGACGGCGCTGTCTGCCCGGTTGTGCTCGGTGCCATCAAGGATGGACGCTTGCAGACCGTTCCCGATCGTCTCGACAGGTTGGCAGGAATTGCAATAAAGTTTTCAGAGCTGCGCCAGGTTCCCAACAAAGATAAAAAAATTGCACTGGTGGTCTACGATTATCCACCGGGCATGGGCAAAAAGGCCAGTGCAGCTTTGCTTGATGTGCCAAAAAGTATTTATAACATTCTGCTTTCACTGCGCGCTGAAGGGTACGATATCGGTGAACTGCCCGAATCACCGGAAGCCCTGCTTTCAATGCTCGACAAGGCGACCGATTACGAAATTCAGGCACACGAACAAGAGTGCTTTGCCATAGATCGTGAACAGTTCAACAGCATCACCAGCAGCAGAGAGCGGGAACGGATAGAGGGACGCTGGAGCGGCTTCCCCGGTGAGATAGCCCCAATCAAGCCCGACAAGCTCTTTATCGGCGGGCTCACTATGGGCAACATCTTTATCGGCGTTCAACCTCGACTTGGCATTCAGGGCGACCCGATGCGTCTGCTCTTTGACAAGGAGAACACGCCTCACCATCAGTATATTGCCTTTTACCGCTGGATCAGCCGCATCTTTGGTGCCAACGCCCTGGTGCACATAGGTATGCACGGTACTGCAGAGTGGATGCCCGGCTTACAACTTGGTGTCACCGGCGACTGCTGGTCAGATGCACTGCTCGGCGAAGTGCCCCACTTCTATATCTATCCGATCAATAACCCGAGTGAGGCAAACATTGCGAAACGTCGCGGCTACGCCACCATGATTTCGCACAACATCCCTCCGCTGGCACGCGCCGGTCTCTACAAGGAGCTGCCAGCCTTCAAGGAGATGCTGAACGATTACCGCGAGCGCGGACTTCAGAGTACGGCGGATGCGGAGACTGAAGAGGTGATTATCACCAAAGCTCAACAGCTCAACCTGACTGATGATTGTCCTCGCGTTGAAGGGGAGGAGTTCCAGAACTATATCAGCCGTCTCTACACCTACATGATTGAGCTTGAGGGACGCCTGATCTCCAACTCGCTGCATATCTTTGGAGAAACACCAAAACTTGAGACACAGGTAACCACCATCACCGAGTACCTGAAAGTGCGCGGCAATGAAAAATCCCTGCCATCAATCATCATGCAAGCTATCGGTGAAGACAGGACGTTTGGCGACTATGCATCACTGGCTACCCGTGCCCGCAAGGGTGAACAGCAGGCGATGACTGCACGTGAAACGGTTGATGGTCACACCAAAGAGTTCATAGAGCAAACCATTTTCGGCAGGAGCAACCCGACAAATCTCTTTAACAAGCTGACCAACGGCGCAAAAGTATCGCCAGATATGATTGAGGCGATTAACGGCGCGCTGCAGGATGGCCTCGCCCTCAAACGGGCGCTGGAGAATAACGACAATGAGATGAAGGGCTTCCTTCGCGCACTTTGCGGAGAATATATTCCATCGGGTTCAGGCGGAGATCTGGTGCGTGACGGCGCAGGCATTCTGCCGACCGGACGCAACATCCACGCCATTGATCCATGGCGCATTCCTTCTGAGCTGGCTTTCAAACGGGGCAAACAGATTGCCGACAGCATCCTGAACCGCCACACTGAGGAGAATAACGGCGAATATCCTGAAACCATCGCCCAGGTGCTCTGGGGACTTGATACCATCAAGAGCAAGGGCGAAGCTGTTGCTGTGATCATTCACCTCATGGGCGCTGAACCGGCCTACGATGGACAGGGCAAAATCAGCCACTACCGTCTCGTACCACTTGATAAGCTTGGTCGTCCAAGAATTGATGTGCTCATTCAGATCAGCTCTATCTTCCGCGATACCTTTGGTGTCCTGGTCGATCATCTCGACAAGCTGGTGAAGGATGCCGCAAGAGCCATTGAGCCTTATGAGATGAACCATATCAAAAAACATGTTGATGCCGCACTGAAAGAGGGCAAGGATTTTGAGAGCGCCACATCGCGTCTCTTCACCCAGGCACCGGGCGCTTACGGCTCACAGGTCGAAGAGCTGGTTGAAGATTCAGCATGGGAATCGGAAGATGATCTCGACAACATGTTCATTAAACGCACCGGTTTCGCCTACGGCGGCAACCGCTACGGCGACCAGCAGACCGATATTCTGAAAGGGCTGCTCAGCACCGTCGATCGCGTGGTACAGCAGGTCGACTCGGCTGAATTCGGCATTACCGATATTGACCGCTACTTCTCCTCATCGGGAGCGCTTCAGCTCTCTGCTCGTCGTCGCAATCCGAAGGGGGACAATGTAAAGCTAAACTATGTTGAGACCTTTACGGCCGATGTAAAAATTGACGATGCCGACAAGGCACTGAAGGTGGAGTTCCGCAGCAAACTGCTCAACCCGAAATGGTTCGAGACCATGCTCGACCAGGGGCACAGTGGCGCTGCAGAAATCAGCAACCGCTTTACTTACATGCTTGGTTGGGATGCTGTCACCAAAGGCGTTGACGACTGGGTCTACAAGGAGGCGGCAGAGACCTACGCCATGGATCCGAAAATGCGTGAACGCCTCATGAAAGTGAATCCGAAAGCCTTCAAAAACATTGTGGGCCGTATGCTCGAAGCAAGTGGACGAGGTATGTGGAGTGCAGACCCCGACATGATCGAAAAACTCCAGGAGATTTACTCCGACCTTGAAGATCGCCTGGAGGGAATTGATGTTTAAGAAAATTCCCGAAAACCATAAAGAAACGCTAACAACGCAACCGACAAAACT
>SZYA01000047.1 GCA_005843815.1 Chlorobium sp. | reverse complement strand
TAACAAATATATATAGTGATATTCTTAGCGGGATGATGGATGCTTATGCATCTGTCATATCAAATAATCTGAATGTTGTGATGAAACGCCTGACATCCATCTCTATTATTTTGATGATTCCAACGCTTATTGCCAGTTTATATGGTATGAATGTCCCTAATACATTTCAAGATTCCCCTTTTGGTTTCTGGATTATTCTTCTTTTTTCTTGTTTGCTTTCAACATCAGGAGTATTGTTTTTTAAAAGTAGAAACTGGCTTTAATTCGCAATCAGTGTCCTCAGAATCAGTGGCAGGTGATCCGAGTAGCCTCCCTTGTATTTTCTTTTCTCGAATGTTGCATAAGGCTTTTTTCCGTTATCGTCAAGCATGGGTGGAAACCAGAAACAGCGGAAAGACTCTTTTGACGCTTGTAGTCCTGTGCGATCAAACATGCCACCAGTCAGAAGAATATGGTCAATCTGCTGCCAGTGGTTGTTGAAGAGGTAACTTCCGATTCCCTCGTAGCCACCCCAGCAGTTGAAGAGAAGCTTGCCGTTCTCTCTCTTTACACTATCAGCATCAAAGGTGGAGCCAAGCACTTGTTGCAGTGAGTTGTTTGAAGTTTCATCATTAAAATCACCCATAACAACAATATCCGCTTTCGGATTGCCGACAAGGAGGCTGTCGAGAATATGTCGGGCAACTGTTGCTGCCGCAACTCGTTTTGGTTCTGTCCAGGCGGTATCAAAAGAGCGTGATGGCCAGTGATTCAGAATCAGATGAAACAGGTGGCTCTCTGCCGAAAAACCTGCGACAATGATTTTTCTTGTTCCTCTGCCTGCCAGCGGGAGTGTATAGGCTTTTGATGCTTCAGCGTGGAGGGTTTTGGGATTGTAGGCAAGGGCGACATCAATGCCTCTCGGGTCTGGAGATTCGTAGTAGATGGATTTGTAGGTAATGCCTTGAATCCCGGAGAGTGTCTCCTCAAAAATGCTCTGGTTCTCTACTTCTGCAAAAGCAAGAATATCAGGATATTTCCGGTAGTCGGGGTGAGCTTGAACTGCGGTGATAACGTGGCGGATACGCATCTGTTTGAGGAGAAGTTTTTTTTCGGTCCATTGCAGTTTTCCGGACGGGGTGAAATCATCGTCGTCTGTTTGAGCATCGTTATGGGTATCAAAGAGATTTTCAACATTCCACCACATAAAAAGCACTGTTTTTTCCGGTTTTTGGCGGCCGGTCGCAGAAGGATAAATCCATGAAGCTGCTATGAACAGGGAAAAATAGCAACAGAGTAACTTTCGCATAACCTCTTTCGCTGTAAATTTTTTCTTTACCATAATGATTATGTAACTTACGCAACTTAATCTGCATTATTGATCTTTCAATATTTTTTTAAACGACCCGGAACGCATTATGACCCAGCAGAGTGATGTCAAAGATCAGGCAAAAGATATCCTCGAGGAGACCCTTGACAGGGAGGCGGTTATTGTGCTCGCAAGGATTTCTGAAGAGATGCAACTCCTGTTTCTGGCTCATCCAGATCCTGAAGCCGATAAGGTTAAAGTGATTGTCACAGGGTTTTTTCTTGAAAATGGAAAATCAGAACAGTTTATTGAGGAATGGATTAAAACTTCTGAAGAGTATAGCCATACGAGGGGCCTGAGTCAACAGGATCAGCCAAAAGCGATGCTTTCCGACCTTGGTGTTTTCAGGTTTATGAGCTTTTTGAAGGATAAGGGGTTGACCGATGAGCAGATCACTATTGTTCTTACTGGTGCAGTTCAGCAGGCAGCTTCGGATCAGCAGGGGGGGTGATTACATGGTCGATTATCATAAGTGAAACGGTTATCGTCAAGAAGAGTTCATCTAAATAAAAAAATATATCATGAAAAAGAGTACACAACTTTATGAAGGCAAGGCTAAAAAGGTTTTTTTGACGGACGATAATGATTTGGTGATACAGGAGTTCAAAGACGATGCAACGGCATTCAATAACAAGAAAAAAGGGACTATTGCCGAGAAGGGAGTGGTAAACAATGCGATATCCTGCAAACTGTTTACCATGCTTGAAGAGCACGGAATTCGTACTCATCTGGTTGAGAAGCTTTCTGACCGTGATATGCTTTGCCGTCATCTTGATATTATCAAGGTGGAGGTTGTGGCTCGAAATATTGCTGCCGGATCGCTGGTGAAGCGGTATGGGTTTGCAGAGGGCACCGTTCTGGAGAATCCGATAATAGAGTTCTACCTGAAGGATGATGAGCTTGATGATCCGCTGATGAACGAATCGCACGCTGTTGCGCTCGGGGTGGCAACATTTGAAGAACTCTCCGTTCTGAAAAACCGTGCCGAGGCGATTAATGCGCTGCTCAAGCAGTTTTTTGCAGAGAGAAAGCTGAAGCTTGTAGACTTCAAGCTTGAGTTTGGTCGTCACAAGGGCGAAATTCTTCTGGGTGATGAGATAAGCCCTGATACTTGCAGGTTTTGGGATCTTGATACAAATGAAAAGATGGACAAGGATCGCTTTCGGTTTGATCTCGGTGGTGTTGAGGATGCATATAGCGAGGTACAAAGAAGAGTGCTTGAGCTTGACTGAAACTTTCTGTAATCAGTAGTAACGGGTTTGTACATGGTTGAATCTGCAATTGCCTGGCTGCAATATGCCGACCCGTATGCGGTCTATCTCTTTCTGTTTCTGATTGCGTTCCTTGAAAATGTTATTCCGCCTATACCCGGTGATGTGCCAATTGCCTTTATCGGGTATCTCATTTACGAGCATAGCGGGATAACTTTTGTCAGCGCCCTGTTGTGGGCGACGCTTGGATCCACAGCGGGCTTCATGCTTGTTTATGGATTGAGTATCTCTCTTGGTTTAAAGTTATATGCCGAAGGGGAAAACGCGGTTCAACACCGGCTCTCAAAAAGTGTTCACCGTTTTTTTCCCCCCTCTGATATGGAGTTGTTGCGGCAGAAATTTGCTGCTCATGGTTATCTGGCTGTGCTGGCAAACCGGTTTTTGTTTGGCTCCAGGGCGGTGATTTCGGTTATGGCTGGATTGATGCACTTGAAGGCTTTTTTTGTTTTTTTGGCAGCCTTGACCAGTTCCGTGGTCTGGAATGCACTGCTGCTCTCTGGCGGCTTCTTTTTTGGTAGCAAGTGGCAGGATATTGGAGAGTATGTGGCTTTGTATACTCTTCCTGTTTCAATTGTTTTTATTCTGACGATTTTATATTCTGTGTGGAGCTTTGTGAAGCAAAGAAAAAGAGCAAGTAATTGAGATTTTTTTTAATTTCTATAAATTTTCTTGACTATACCTACCTATCATGTCAAAAGAGTTAAAACTTTATCCAGCCTCCAGAAAAGGTGTGCTGCTGGAGCTTGCCGGAACTGATGATCTCCAGGAGATGGCGCGTCAGGTTCGTCGGGATATCATCAGGATGCTTGCCACGGCTAATTCTGGCCATACTGGTGGTTCTCTCGGTATGGCTGATGTGTTTACAGCCCTCTATTTCAGGGTGATGGAGCATGATCCTCACAACTTCTGGAATAATCAGGACAAGGATCTTATCTTTCTATCAAATGGTCATATAGCTCCTGTCTGGTACAGTGTGCTTGCACGTTCAGGCTATTTTCCACTCAACGAACTCAATTCCCTGCGTCAGGTTAACTCATTTCTTCAAGGGCATCCTGCATCCGAATCGAAACTTCCGGGTATTCGGATTGCCTCGGGTTCACTCGGTCAAGGTCTTTCAGTGGCTGTAGGCGCGGCGCTGGGCCTCAGGCTTGATGGTAAGAGGAGTGATGTTTTCTGCCTTATGGGGGATGGTGAATGTCAGGAGGGGCAGATTTGGGAGGCAGCCATGAGTGCATCTCACTTTAAGCTTGGCAGTATTATCGGTATCGTCGATTGCAACAATCTCCAGATTGACGGTGAGGTTTCTGAGGTGATGGGTGTTGAACCATTTGCCGACAAATGGCGCTCTTTTGGCTGGAATGTTTGCACCTGTGATGGTAATGATATCAAGAGCATTGTCAGCATGCTTGAAACCATCAAAGCCTCTTCCGATCGAACCATGCCTACAGTGGTTCTTGCGACGACGATTATGGGAAAAGGGGTGCACTTTTTTGAGGGTTCCATGCCAGACAAGAGTAACTGGCACGGCAAACCCCCTTCGAAGGATGATGCCATAAAGGCTCTTGCCATTCTTGGCGAGACCGTGTTTGGTGACTTTTAGTCTGAAGCTGCTTCGTGCAGATACTTGCGGGCATATACAGGGGGCGTAAAATTCGGAGTTCGTCGTCGCAGAGCATACGTCCTTGTAGCAGCAGGGTCAAGAAGTCTCTTTTTGATACACTGGCTGTAAGGATTGATTTTGATGGGATTTCTGTGCTTGATCTGTTTGCTGGATTTGGTTCTCTCGGTTTTGAAGCGCTTAGTCGAGGCGCGGCATCGGTCTCCTTTGTTGATCAGCATGTTGATGCGCTGAAAGCGTTGAGGGCAACTGCCGTTGAGTTAGGTGTACAGGAGAGCATCAGTATTATCAATTCAGATGTTTCTGCGTTTCTCGGGCGTGCAACGGCGACCTTTGATCTTCTCTTTTGTGATCCGCCATACTCCTGGCCTGATTACAATCGACTGATTGAGAAGATTTTCGGAGGTGCACTTCTAGCTGAAGAGGGTTTTTTGCTTATTGAACACAGTACACAATTTAATTTTATGTCATCGCCGCATTACTCTTTTCATAAAGATTATGGAATGACAAGAGTTTCCTTTTTCAAGCAATGATCTTTTCAGGAAGATGAAACAAAAAGCCATTTATCCAGGCACGTTTGACCCCTTCACCAATGGACATCTTGATGTGCTTGAACGTGCCTTGAATATCTTTGAAGAGGTAGTGGTCGTCATTGCAGAGAACATTCAGAAACACGCACTATTCACTGTTGAGGAGCGACTGATCATGACAAAACAGGTAACGGGTAAATATCCTGGAGTCTGTGTTAAGGTCCTTCATAAAGGATTACTTGCTGATTATGCACGTCAGGTTGGCGCTCGAGCTATTGTCAGGGGAGTGAGACAGGTCAAAGATTTTGAGTATGAATTTCAGATGTCGCTTCTCAATCGTCAACTCTATCCAGAGGTGACAACGGTTTTTCTGATGCCAAATGTTAAATACACCTATGTGGCTTCATCGATCATCAAGGAGGTTGCCATATTGGGAGGAGATGTCAGCAAGTTTGTGCATCCTTGTGTTCTTGAGATGATGCACAAAAAACGTGAAGAGTATAACCAGAAACAATTATAACAAATTCTTTTATAGTATGTCAGTAGCAGCAATCCCCGAAGAAAGATATCTTACCCGACGGGTACTCGGTATGCAGGAATCGCAGACTATGCGTATTTCTAATCTTGCAGGCAGAATGAAAGCTGAAGGTTTGGATATTGTGAGCCTTTCAGCCGGTGAACCCGATTTTCCAACTCCAGCCCACGTCAATCAGGCAGGAATCGATGCTATTAATGCCGGTTTTACTCGCTATACGGCAAATTCTGGTATTGCTGATCTGAAAAAAGCTATTATTGAAAAGTTCAGACGGGATAATGGTCTTGAGTTTGTTGAAAACCAGATCATTGTCAGCAACGGAGGCAAACATACCCTGGCAAACACCTTTCTGGCGCTCTGTGAAGAGGGTGATGAGGTAATTGTTCCAGCTCCATTCTGGGTAAGTTTCCCTGAAATGGTTCGTCTTGCAAGTGCGACACCGGTGATAGTTCATTCAACTCTGGAAAACGAATACAAGATCACACCTGCCCAACTTGAGGCGGCTATAACCCCAAAAACGAAGGTGTTTGTTCTGAATTCGCCCTCAAATCCAACAGGTGCAGTTTATAGTGAAGCTGAGGTAATTGCGCTGATGAAGGTTCTCGAAGGGCGGGAAATTTTTGTCATTTCCGATGAAATGTATGACATGATCGTCTATGGTGATGTTCGTCCCTTCTCTCCAGCAAGGATTCCTGCCATGAAGGAGTGGGTTATCGTCAGCAACGGTGTCTCAAAAACATACGCCATGACCGGATGGAGAATTGGGTATCTTGCCGGTCCAAAATGGCTTGTTGATGCCTGCGACAAAATACAGTCACAGACAACTTCCAATCCAAATGCTATAGCCCAGAAAGCGGCGGTTGCTGCCCTGACAGGGGATCAGTCTATTGTTGAGGAGCGTCGAGCTGAATTTGAGAAGCGTCGGGATTATATGTACCAGGCTCTTAATAGTATACCAGGCTTTAAAACAGCGTTGCCACAGGGTGCATTCTATATTTTTCCTGATATCAGTGGTGTCCTCGGGCAAACCTTCAATGGCGTTGTCATGAAGGACTCGGCAGATGTTGCTGAATATCTTCTGAAGGTGCACCATGTTGCAACAGTGCCGGGTGATGCCTTTGGCGCGCCGGAAAACCTCCGTCTCTCTTATGCGGCATCAATAGCCGCGCTTGAGGAGGCGGTGAACCGTATCAGGAGAGCGTTCAAATAGGTGGAGTCGATGCTCAAAGTTCGTCGCAGCAGACTCTATACGATGTGGTTCGGCTGGTATTCCCGTCGGCAGTTCAGGAGGTTTTTTAACTCAGTCCGTGTTGTGATGCAAGCCGGAGTGCGGGAGATGGATCGCCGTACTCCGGTCATTTTTTATGCTAATCATGCCTACTGGTGGGATGGTTTCTGGTCACAACTCTGTACGGAAAAGTTTTTTTTTCAGAGACTCCATATCATCATTGAGTATCAGCAGTTGCGGAAACATCGCTTTTTTACAAGAATAGGTGCATTTTCAATTGACCAGTCCAGGCCGAGAAGTTTGCTTGCCACACTCAACTATGCTGCAGAACTGCTCAGCGACCATCATGAGCGACAGAACGCTCTTTGGATTTTTCCTCAAGGAAAGATAGAGCATGTCGACAAGCGACCTTTTGTGTTTTATAGAGGAACCGCATCAATTGTTTCACGTCTGCTTGAAAAAGTCCCAGGTGTTTATCTTGTTTCAGTTGTCAGCAGGATTGAATATCTTGGAGAACAGAAACCGGAACTTTTTTTGTCATTCAGAGAGCCGCATCTTGTTTCCAAAGGGAACTTTCCTGGCACCGACAAACTTACAGCGTATATGCGGGGAATGACCGAGAATCATCTCGATGAACTTGGTGGGAAGATTCAAAACCGGAATTTGGAAGATGCAATGATAATTGTCAAAGGGCAAGTGTCTGTCAACAAAAAAAGTGAGGAGCTCGGGCGCTTTATGCGCATGGGCAGAGGCAGGAATATTTCCTGATATGGTTGTGCTTATGAGTCATGATGCGAGCAGATAAAGAGCAGAAAATACACAGAATCAATACCGTCCAATATTTTCATGAGTAACGTTATATGCAGTTGTCTTTTGGGTAATAATGCAAAGGTGAGGTTGCGGCTTTCACAGTTGCTGCACAATGAGATGGAATCGATTTATGGAGCACCCCCTGAAGGGGTCGTTGATGATATCTGCGAGGTAGAGCTGCAGGGGTGCCGCCGGGATTTTTTTCTCAATAATACAGGAATTCCTTTTGCTATAGGAATGCAGGTTATTATTGAATCGGATGGTGGCTACGATTTTGGTGTTGTCTATTCGACCGGTCAGATTGCCAGAAAAAAGTTTCAGCTCAAAGGGTTGGACAAAAATGGTCATGAGTGTACGGCCGTGTTACGAATTGCTGACGAGGGTGATAGTCAAGCAATTTTTGAGCTGAAACAACGGCAAGTTGATATTCGTAATATATGTCAGAACAAGATTAAAAAACATCAACTCGAACTGAAGCTGGTTGATATCGAATTGCGAATGGACCAACAGAAGCTCTCGGTCTACTATACCTCTTCGCATCGTGTGGATTTCAGGACACTGGTTCGTGACCTTGCTGGTGAGTTCAAAGCCAGAATCCAGATGGTACAAATTACGACTCGTGAGGAGGCAAGACGAGCAAACTCTTTTGGCCCATGCGGTTGCCTTTTGTGTTGTTCAAGCTGGTTGCCGAAAATTCATGCGAATCCCTTTGCGGACAAATCCCCTTATGCTGAAGCGGCAGGCAATGAGAGCCATGCTTTTAATATTACCGGGATATGTAACCGTCCAAAATGCTGTCTTGGTTATTCAAAACATGAGAAGGGGTGTCGCAACCACTCTTCAGCTCAACCAGAGATGCCTGTTGTTGGCAGCAAGATCTCAACCCCGGAGGGTGCTGCCATGGTGGAGAGTATTGATACTCAGAAAAAACTTGTCTGGCTGCGTTTCCAGAAAAACGATCAGACACGGAGGTTTTCGCTCGACAAGTTCAATACCCTCTCAGTAAAAAAATAACGCTTGTCATTTATGCATCAGTTTACAAGAACGCTTGTCACTTCAGCACTTCCTTACGCCAATGGCCCCGTTCATCTGGGGCATCTTGCCGGCGTATATCTTCCTGCGGATATTTATGTTCGTTATAAAAGGCTCAAGGGCGAGGATATTATCCATATTGGTGGATCAGACGAACATGGAGTCCCCATTACCATAACCGCTGAAAAGGAGGGGATTTCGCCGCAGGATGTTGTTGCCCGCTATCACCATAAGAATGGTGATGCCTTCTCGAAGTGTGGAATCTCCTTTGATTACTATGGGAGAACAACCTCAGCGGTTCATCATAACACTGCACAGGAGTTCTTTCGTGAGATTGAGGCAAAGGGCGTTTTTCAAAAAAAAAATGAGAAGCTTTTCTTTGACCGAAAAGCAAACCGCTTTCTTTCGGATCGATATGTGACCGGAACCTGTCCGATCTGCAACAATCCAGAGGCAAATGGTGATCAGTGCGAACAGTGCGGCACCCATTTAAGTCCACTTGAACTGATCAACCCGAAGAGCAAACTTTCGGATGCAACGCCTGAATTGCGTGATACCATGCACTGGTATTTTCCACTTGGAGGCTTTCAGGAGCAGCTTGAGGCCTATGTTCATACTCATGAGGAAGACTGGCGCTCAAATGTGGTTAACTATACCCGCACCTGGCTGAAACAGGGGCTGAATGATCGGGCGATTACCCGTGACCTGTCATGGGGAATAAAGGTGCCTCTTGAGAGTGAAGAGGCAATTGGAAAGGTGCTCTATGTCTGGTTTGATGCTGTGCTGGGTTATATCTCATTTACCAAAGAGTGGGCGGCACAGCAGGGAGAGAGCGATCTGTGGAAATCATACTGGCAGGATCCGCAGTGTCGCCTTGTTCACTTTATAGGCAAGGATAACGTGGTTTTTCATACACTGATGTTTCCTGCTATCCTGATGGCCTGGAACCAGGGGCGTACCAGTGAGCTGTATAATCTTGCCGATAATGTCCCGGCATCGGAGTTCATGAATTTTGAGGGGAGAAAGTTCTCAAAATCAAGAAACTATGCGGTCTATCTTGGCGAGTTCCTTGAAAAATTTCCGGCAGATACCCTGCGCTACAGCATTGCGATGAACTATCCTGAAAACAAGGATACCGATTTCAGTTGGCAGGATTTTCAGAATCGGACCAATGGTGAGCTGGCCGATACGCTTGGTAATTTTATAAAACGCTCGGTTGATTTTACCAATGCGCGATTTGATGGAGTGGTGCCTTGTACCTCTACAACTGAAGAGTGGAATTCTCTCGGGATTGAGTGGCAAGATACCCTTGCGCAGCTTGATCTCGCTTATGAAGAGTTTCATTTCCGTGAAGCAACCTCTCTTGGTATGGATATCGCCAGGGCGGCTAATCGTTTTCTGACGGTATCGGAACCATGGAAAATGATCAAGGTTGATCATGATGCAGCAGCAAAAACGATGGCGCTCTCTCTTAATTTGTGCCACGCTCTTTCCATTGCACTTTTTCCGGTTATTCCTGAAACCTGCAACCGTATTCATGCCATGCTTGGGTTTGTCGGCCATATTGAGGATCGCATTGTGCGTGGACAATCACTTTTTGCTGAACTTCTCCAGCCTGGCCTGCAAGAGGGACACAAGATCAGGAAAAACTCCGAGATTCTTTTTAAAAAAGTTGAAGAGAGTGATATTGCGCCGGAACTGGCAAAAATTGCAGGCCTCCTGGCTGAAGCAGAAAAACGGGAAGCTGTGGCAGTGGAGAGTCGCATGGAGTTCAAGCCAGTGATCAGTTTCGACGATTTTTTGAAGGTTGACCTGAGGGTGGCCAAAGTGATTGCTGCTGAAACGGTCAAGAAAGCCGGAAAATTGCTGAAACTGCAACTAAAGGTTGGTTCTGTCACAAAACAGGTGCTTGCTGGTATTGCGAAGCATTACACTCCTGAAGAGATGGTTGGCAAAAATGTGCTCTTGGTGGCTAATCTTGCCGACCGGAGCATACGTGATGAAGTTTCAGAGGGAATGATTCTGGCTGTCGAAGGGAGTGATGGCAAGCTTTTTGTCGTAGAACCCGCAGGAGATGAAATAAATGGTAAACAGATACAATAAAAGTTTGCAGATAAGAATTAATTCCTTACATTGAAGCACAAACATCGTGGGGTGGAGCAATTGGTAGCTCGTCGGGCTCATAACCCGAAGGTTGCAGGTTCAAGTCCTGTCCCCACCACCAGTAAAAGCCGCCTCCATAACAGGCGGCTTTTTTGTTTAGCATAGACCAGTATGAGAATGAAAAAGCCTGATTTTGTTCTGCATTTTACCTTGCGGAAAAAGCGCATCTGGATCCTTGCCACAACACTGCTGGTTGCCCTGGTTTTTCCTCCCATAAGGGCTTATGCTGAAGAGCTGCTTTGCGGTATCGATCGACTTGATGCCTCTGAGTGTCGTGAGCTCTCAGGTTTGAGAGTTGCTCTTATTTCCAACACAAGGAGTCACAGCAAAACAGGGGAGTCAAGCTATGCTCTTCTGATCCGACATGGTGTCAAACTGAAGTATCTGATGGCTCCAGAGCATGGTTTTCTGGCTGATACCGAAGCGGGTAAAGCTGTGGGGCGCGCTGTTGTCTCTGATACAATTCCGGTCTTTTCACTCTACGGTGCGTCAAAAAAACCTGATATTCAGCAATTACGGAAGATTGATCTGCTTCTCTTTGACCTTCAGGATATTGGCACTCGTTGTTATACCTACATCTCAACAATGAAGTATGCCATGGAAGCTTGTGAGCAGGCGGGCATAGCGTTCATGGTGCTTGATCGTCCCAATCCTGTTGCACCACTTGCGCAAAGCGGTTTCATGGTGACATCAGGATATGACTCCTTTGTTGGAGCAGTCAATATTCCTTTTCTTCATGCGATGACGGTCGGGGAGATTGCGATGCTCTTGCAGAAACAGTATTATCAACGGCTTGACCTCCGGGTGATATCGATGCAGGGATATCAACGGAGCAAATTTGGCGATGAACAGGAGGGGTTCACCTTCCAGAGCCCTTCGCCAAACATCCGCAATGTTGAGACGGCAATTGTTTATCCTGCCACGGTTTTTCTTGAGGCGACCCCCTTGAGCGAAGGCCGGGGAACCGATGCTCCATTCATGCAGTTCGGCGCTCCATTCATCAACAGTGATGATCTCCTGCTTGCTGTCAGTAAATACAAGCTTCCCGGCATTACGTTTAAGCCAGTGCTCTTTACGCCACACTCAAGCAAGTTCAGCGAGGAGATCTGCCATGGCTTAAAGCTTGGCTTGACTGACAGGAGAGTATTCAGCCCATTGAGAACAGCAACAGTGTTACTGCTCGAGCTTCAACGCCTTTACCCTCTCAATATCAGGCTCGACAAGAATGGGAGATTTTTTGACCAACTCGCAGGCTCACCTCTTTTTCGGGAGATGATAGTAAAACAGCAACCAGTCGAAGCGATTATGGAGGAGAGCCTCAAACAGAGAGAAGCCTTCAATAGGTCGATTCCCGCAAACCATCTTCTTTACCAATGAGCTCAGTTGTTTATGCTTTTCTGGGACGCCCTCTCTTTTTTGAGCCACTCTCTTTTTCTTCTGATTGATCGGAAAGAGAGGACTCATCATTTATCTCTTCAGGCTCCACAAGATTTTCGTCGAGATGTTCATCGTCAAGATCCTGCTCAACAATAAGATCAATTTCATCACAAAGGAGTTCGCCGATACTTTCATCAACCGGGGATGGCGATTTCCCTCGATTGTTTCGTTTGGTTTTCATTGCTGGCTCAATAAGAGTCATCACCTCATTGATGGAAGAAAAAATGTAGAGCTGCTTGTCCAGATTGGTCAGTTTCAGAAGATCCTTGATCTGCTTGCAAAGTGAGACAAAAATGGCAAGTCCATTCGATTGATTTGCAAGCTGGTGGGCAAGAAGCATGGAGCTGATACCGGAGGAGTCGATAGCCTTTACCTGGGAAAAATCAATGATCAGGTTTTTGGAGCTCTCCTTGTTGACCATCACATCAATCGAGTTTCGGAATGAATCACGGTGCCTAAAATCAAACACCTCCTCCTCAATCTTCAGAACGGTTAACTCTTTGCGTGTTGATATTGAATTTTTCATGGCAAAATAGAACAATGAAGCATATAAGACATTATTTAATAAGTTATTTCACGCGGCAGACTGTCAGGCTTATTGATAAAGAAGCATACCGAACATTCACACATAAAACATTATTAATAAATAAGGTAAAAAAAAAGCTCATTGTTAGTTTTTTTTTACAAAAAAGACAATTCCAGCCTCTTAATGTGGCTCCTGTCACATAAAAAGAGGCTGAGAATCAGTTCGACTATCGTCTCTTTTTAGTAAACAGGTCGTTTTGGACTAGAGCGTCAACGATTTTTGCAATTTCAGGGGCAATTCCATAAGGATTCAGAGTGCTGATGACAAGTGCGAGTGTATAAATTTTCCCTTCAATGGGGAGAAATTTGTTCACCACAACCAATCTCTCCTCTCTCAGACGACACTCTCCACTAAAGAAGTTCCCTTTTTCATAGCGTAGTGTGTAACCAAGCTCTTTTATCGTCTTCTCAAGCAACGAGAGTTGTACCGATTTTTTCATCACCCATCCTCCTCATTACTTCTGTTGAGGCTTATCCTCTCATCCTTGGATCAAGTGCGTCACGCACTCCGTCCCCAATAAGGTTAAAGCAGAGGACTGTTGTCAAAATTGCAATACCAGGGAAGGTCGATATCCACCAATAGTTTAAGAGGCTGTCGCGTCCTTCATTGATAATATTGCCCCAGCTTGGTGCTGGGGGCTGAACGCCAAGTCCAAGAAATGAGAGTCCGGCCTCTGTGAGGATAATATTGCCTATTCTCAGTGTTGCGGCTATTATAACCGGAGTCATCGTATTTGGAGCAAGGTGACGGAAAATGATTCTCATGTTTGAAAGACCAAGGGACTTTGCAGCAAGAATGAACTCCTGCTCTTTGAGCGACAGCACCTGGCTTCTTACTATTCGTGCTACCCCCATCCATCCGGTGAAAGAGAGGGTGATAACAATGAGGAAGATGGAGTTGCCGAAGGTGGCGATAATAATGAGAATAAGAAAGAGTGCTGGAAAGGCGATCAGCACATCCACAATTCGCATCATGATGGCATCAATCCATCCTCCAAAATAGCCCGATGTTACCCCGATGATGGTGCCAAGGGTGACAGAAATCAGAACAACCAGGAAGCCTATAGAGAGCGAAATTTTTGACCCGTAAATCACCCGGCTTAAAATATCACGTCCATACTGATCGGTTCCGAGAATAAAGGTACGAGTTACTGCAATATTTCCTTTTCCCGCTTCTGTAAGCTCCTCAACGGGTATGCTTTTGGTTCTCATTCCCTGGCGGTAGATAACAGTGTTACCCTCAACACGATATTCGTTGACAAACCGGATTGCGTTGGGTTCGTTGCGGGTTTTCAGTACCTGGAAATCGCTGATAAGTCGGTTTGCGAGACGAATGGTCATTCCATTACCCTCCTGCATGGGAATAATCAGCGCTTTTGGTTGTTTCAGTACCAGTGCATTCAGTTGTGAAAGGGGAGGCTGATAGGCCGTAACAAGAAAATCCTGCTGATCATAAGGGCTGAATGGTGCGATGAATGGTGCCAGAAATGCTGAGGAGTAAAGGACAAATACGACGACAGAAGCGTACAGGGCGATGGAATGTCGCATGAACGCTTTCAGACTTATTTTGCCGAGGCTTGCCTCCTGGTTTGTGGAGAAACTTTTTTCCCTGAAAGATTTTCGGCCAAGTATTGCAAGAGTGACAAGTACCACCACAAGATAGATGGCTCCAATCCAGAACTCAAGGATTTCAGTGGTGAAAATATCTGAAAAAGCCTTCGGTGCAGAGAAAAAAAGCGCTAAAGCGGTAAGCATCGAACGAAAACTTATCAGTACCAGTTCTGCCCTGAAGAACAAAATGAACAAAAACGCAAAGGCAGAGAGAATATAAAAAAGAGCTATCCCTCTTTTCCCATCTTTTATCGGTAGAGATGGCCGTTTGCTGCTGAGCAGGGAAGATGCTCTTCCAGAATCTTTCTCTGTGTTCAAACTCGTATGACTATCGTTGAATGTTGTCCGTGTAACGTAAAAAAAGCTGCTTTTCCCGGAAGAAAAACAGCTTTAACAGAGGTTGAAAGCACTCAGCTTGCTGAGCTTGCTGTTGCCGGGGCCACTTCGGCCGTAGCCTCAGCCTCTTTTTTGGAGGCAAGAACTGTAATAACCGGAGTGTCGGGATCATCCATAATCTCTAATCCGCTATATGCGTCCATAGGAATCTCCCTGACATGAATCGAATGACCAATCTCAAGAGCAGTAACATCAACCAAAAGATGATCGGGCATATCCTCAGGTTTGCCCTTGATGGTGAGTGCGTGAAGGATAATCAGCAGTTTACCGCCTTTTTCAACTCCGGCACTTTCACCAGTAACAGAGACCGGCACTTCAAGCTCAATAACCTCCTCAGCCGAGAAGAGCTGAAAGTCGGTATGAATAATTCTGTCAGTTACCGGGTGAAACTGAACCTCCTTGATAAAGGAGCGTTTAATTTTACCATCCGGGAACTGAAGATCGATAATATGCGACTCAGCCGAATGTACCAGTTTTTTCAGTGCAAGCTCATTGACACTGATCGCCACAGTCTCTTCGCCTTTATGGTAGACAACAGCAGGCACAACTCCACTCTTGCGAATTTTTGCCGCTTCCCCTTTCTTGATAACACGAGGCTCTACCCCCAATACAATAGTTTCCATGCTCTTCCTTTATCTCTTTATCGCTTTTGTTTAGCGGATGTTTGTGAGTTTTTCTGAAATATTTTTACTGTCAAACAGGCAACTGACAGAGTCATCTTCATAGATACGTTTTATCGCCTCACCGAAGAGGTGGCTGACGGTTATAGTTTCAATTTTTGATGAAAAGGCGTGGTTGGTTATAACCGAATCGGTAACGATAACCTTTTCAAGTATTGACGCATTGATTCTTTCAATGGCGGGTCCTGACAGAATTGGGTGGGTAGCTGCTGCGTAAATCTTGAGCCCTCCCGCTTCACGAATAGCCTTGGCTGCGTTGACAATGGTACCTGCGGTATCGATCATGTCATCAACCAGCAAGACATTTTTTCCTCTCACATCACCAATAATATTCATCACTTCAGCAACATTTGCCGCTGGACGACGTTTATCAACGATGACAAGATCTGTTCCGAGCTCTTCAGCAAATTTTCTGGCAAGTTTGACACCACCGACATCGGGCGAGGCAACAACCAGATTATCGCGAAAATCTCTCTGACGAATATCGTTGATCAAAACTACGCTGGAGTAAAGGTGATCAAAAGGGATATCGAAAAAGCCCTGAATCTGCGGCGCATGCAAATCCATGGTCAAGATGCGGTTCGCGCCAGCCGTGGTGAGCAGGTTTGCCACAAGCTTCGCTGTAATGGCAACGCGCGGACGGTCTTTACGGTCTTGCCGGGCATAACCGTAATAGGGTATAACAGCCGTGATTCTTGCTGATGATGATCTTCTTGCCGCATCAATCATGATCAGCATTTCCATCAGGTTATCGCCAGGAGGGTTCGTCGACTGAACGATAAAAAGATCAGAGCCGCGGATTGATTCAAAAAAATTGACCGAAATTTCCCCATCAGAAAAGTTTTCGATTTTTGCATTTCCAAGGGGAATGCCAAGGTATTGAGCAATGTTTTCAGCCAGAGCAGGATTACTGCGCCCTGCGAAAATTTTAATGGGTTTTGCCTTTGTGTCCTGCATTTTCTAATGAAAGGGATTATATTAGCGCTACAGTTCAACTTCCATGACTTGTTCTCACTGTTTTTCGACAGCAGACAATAGAGCCATACGGAGCCAAATATAATGAATAAAGGGTGAAAAGTTAATATATTTTTTCCTCTTTCTAACGGGGGGTTTATTTGCCTGGATAACTATGACTATTCTGGAGATCGGTGACTACCTTGGTCATTTTTTTGATTCAGTGGAGCTGACAGGAGGGGGAGAGTGTGAGATTCTTGCGCCTGCACGGATCGAAACTGCCCGGAGAGGGGAGGTAACTTTTGTTGCCAATGATAAATATGTCAAGTTCCTTGCCTCCACAGAGGCTTCGCTTGTTATTGTTCATCATTCGGTTAATGTCGATGAGTTTATTCACAAAATTGTTTTTCTCAAAGTCAATGACCCCTATTCTGCATTTGTTTTTCTTCTCCAGAAATTTGCCACGCCTCGTACCATAGCAGCTAAAGGTATTTCACCAACAGCCTCAATCGGTCAAGGAGTCACGGTTGGTGACGGGGTCTCCATTGGAGCCTATGCGGTTATCGGTGATCAATGTTCGATAGGGAACAACTGCGTGATTGGCGCTCATACTGTTCTGATGCATAATGTTGTTGTTGGTGATGACACATCGCTTTTTCCCTCCGTCACCTGCTATGACGGTACCATTATAGGAAAAAGGGTGATTATTCATTCAGGAAGTGTTATTGGAGCTGATGGTTTCGGGTTTGCTCCACAGAAGGATGGTTCTTACGTAAAAATTCCCCAGATGGGCATTGTCGAGATCGGTGACGATGTAGAGGTCGGAGCAAATTCCACGATTGACCGTGCCACCATGGGGAGCACGATTATCGGTAATGGTGTGAAAATTGATAATCTGGTGCAGATTGCCCATAACTGCCGTATTGGTGACGATACCGTTATTGCATCCCAGGCGGGTATTTCCGGAAGTGTTACCATTGGCCGTCAATGTGTGATTGCAGGACAGGCAGGACTTGCCGGTCATCTTGAGCTGGCTGACAGAATACAGGTTGCCGCCCAGGCGGGTGTATCCAAATCTTTTCTGCAACCTGGCACAGCTCTTCGCGGGTATCCTGCTCAGCCCATGCGCGACCAGTTGAAGCATGAAGCGATGTTGCGTAGCTCTGGAGCCATGAAGGAGAAGCTTGACCGTCTCGACAGAGAGATGAAAGAGCTCAAGGATAAGGAGAGTATGAAGAGCCCTGCCTGATTCAAGGCCTCTTCCGCATCACAAATTTCCTCAGCTCCTCTATCCCGAAAACTATAAACGGGGCAGATAAAATTCCTGGCCATACTTCGGCACCAAGCTCCCGTGTGTTGAAAAAGTGATGGCAGGCCGGCAGGTAGATAATTGAAACAATAAAAACAAGTTCCAGTATGATGCCTGCCGTGATCCATGGATTGAATCGTGCCA
The DNA here is from genome assembly GCA_005843815.1 of Chlorobium sp. Taxonomy (GTDB): domain Bacteria; phylum Bacteroidota; class Chlorobiia; order Chlorobiales; family Chlorobiaceae; genus Chlorobium. The sequence goes on along the minus strand of SZYA01000047.1, from coordinate 2,549 downwards.
GGTAACGAATCGCACTCTGTCGATTGGTCCTGCATGCCATGACATTTCCGATTTGTGAAAAAATAATAGTTGCAAGAAAAGCGCTTGCCGCCTGCGGGTAGAGTGGTGAATCTGCTGGAAGCACAGCCCCCCACCTCCATCCACCGTTAAAAAGAACGCTGAAAAACATGAAAAATGAGAGTGCGGACTCAACAAGACCGAGAAACGCGTAGCTTCTCAAGAAGGTACCGATACTGACAAGTCGCTCATGTTCCTTTCTCGGCGGTTGAAGCATCGTGTCAGACTCTGGTTTTTCGTTGCCAAGCCCGATAGCCGGCAGCATGTCGGTAATGAGATCGATGCAGAGAATCTGTACGACGGTAATCGGGAGTGGAATTGGAAAAATGACGTAAGCAATGTAGGGGAGGATTTCAGGTATGTTGCTCGTGAGTACATAAACGATGAATTTCCTGATATTTTCATAAATACCCCGCCCCTCTTCGACAGCCTTGATGATCGTGGCAAAATTATCATCAAGGAGGATGATGTCAGAAGCATCTTTGGCAACATCGGTTCCACGCAGGCCCATTGAAATGCCAATGTCTGCACGTTTGAGTGCAGGCGCATCATTGACACCATCACCCGTAACAGCAACCACTTCGCCCATCAGCTTCAGTGCATTGACAATGGTGAGCTTCTGTTCCGGAGCAATTCTGGCAAAAACAACCTCTTTGTTCCTGAGCTCCATGGCCAGATTATCTTCGCTCATTCCAGCCAGTTCATTGCCCTCAATGATATGAGGATTTTTCACAATTCCGAGCCTCCGGGCAATATAGCTCACCGTTCCGGCGTTGTCGCCGCTCATGACAATAATGCGAATTCCGGCTTTTCTGCATGCTTCCACTGCGGCGGGGACCTCTGCTCTTGGCGGGTCAATAAGAGCTACGAGACCGGCAAACACCAGATGATCAATCTCTGTCTCTGTATCACAATTTGCCCTGAATCCAAGAGCCAAAACCCTGAATCCGTCAGAGGCATAATGTTCGGCCTTTTGTTGTAACAGTTCTCGTTCTTCCTGGGTCAAATGCCTGACCACTCCCTCTGTCAGAATATCGCTGCATTTTTCGAGCATCATTTCCGGAGCGCCTTTGACGGTCATGTATAACGCCCCCTCCTTTGTTCGCCAGGTTGAGGACATGCTCCGGGTATGGGGATCAAACGGCTGGCTTGATACTGGTTCAAAAGTCGAACGAAGCCGTTCATATCCCGCACAGCGTTCAACGAACTCCGCCATGGCAATTTCAGTTGGGTCGCCTTTAAAGCTGATTCTTCCCTCTTTATCGCCGGTTACCATAACATCATTACAAAGCCCCATGATTTCAGTCAGTTGCGATGAAACGGGATTATGGTTGTATGCAACAAGATCGCCAGATAATACTTCCTTGAAATTAATGAAGAAGCACTCTGTTTCTAGCTTGTTCTGCGTTAAAGTACCTGTCTTGTCGGTGCAGATAACGGTGGTGCTGCCAAGTGTTTCTACGGAGAGAATTTCCTTGACCACGGCGTTATGCTGGCTCATCCTCAGGCAAGACTGTGTCAAGGCAAGGGTAACGGCTGGAAGAAGCCCTTCTGGAACACTGGCAACAATGATACCAATTGCAAAAACCAGATTTGTCCAGAATGGGTTGCCTATAAGAAATCCCGTTAAGAAAAAAAAGATTCCTATGCCCAGAGCAAGCCAACTGATTTTTTTGACAAAATGTTGTAACTCCTTCTGCATCGGTGTCAATCCGCTCGTCAGTTGCTGAGAAAGCATTGAGATTGAACCAATATTGGTACAGCGTCCCGTTCTCAAGACCAGGATTCTTCCGCTTCCTTTGAGAACAGTTGAACCTGAAAATATTTTGCAGGATTGATCAAGAGTATTTTGAAGCGAAGTTTTTGTGACAGCCTGGGATTCACCGGTAAGAATGGACTCATCAACTAACATTTGGTTTGTTTCGAGCACAATGCCATCTGCCGGAATTTTGTCTCCTTCCTGTGTGAAAAAAATATCACCAGGAACAATCTCTTTGGCATCGAGCATGATTTTTCGACCATTGCGCAAAAGCACAACCATTTTTGGGATATAGTCCAGAAAAGAGATCATCAGCTTCTCTGCCTTGTAATTCTGGAAAAAGGAGAAAAGTGCGTTGAGTACAACAACACCCAAAAGAGCAATCCCGATCATGCTGTAACCACTGCCAGGGCTCAGGAAGTCTGCAAAAAAAGCAAGTATTGAGGCTGCTAGCAGCAGAAGGGGGAAAAGGGCCTTAAACTCCCCAAGAAACATCAGCAACGGAGACTTTTGTCGATGGAAAACAATGAGGTTTTGACCATAAGAGGCTAGCCTGAGTTTAGCCTCGTTATCAGTCAAACCCTTTTCTGAAGAGTTGAGTGCAAGGAAAATATCTTTCCTCGATTTTTCAGCCAATGCCTCGAAATCAATCATAAACTTCACCTCCTTGAAATCAGGATGGGGTCGGTGGAGTTAAAAAGTAAAAACACCCTCTGTTTTGCAGAGGGTGTTC
>SZYA01000035.1 GCA_005843815.1 Chlorobium sp. | reverse complement strand
CCTCTGCAATGCGCTGGTTGCGTGCAGCATCGTGAGCAAGAATTCGGAAAATCTCTTGAATAACAGATTCGGGTGGAATTGGAGGCGCAAGCATGTTGAGCGGCCACACCTCCAGTCGAACAGGGGCATTTTCGGCCTGAAGCGCACGGTAGCGTACCGGGCCACACTGCATGAAAATGACCGGCTGATGGCCATCACGGCGAATCGGTGTGGCTGTTAATCCAAGAACATATTTTGCTTTTGCTTGTTTCAGAATGGCCTCAAATGAGACGGCTGAGAGGTGATGGCACTCATCAACTATAATCTGGCCATACCGGTCGAGAAGTTCTGCAAGATCATCACGGCGTGAAAGCGACTGCATGACAGCAATATCAATGGAGCCAGTCGGCTTTTTCTTGCCCCCGCCAATCAAGCCAAGAGTAATGCCGGAGAGATCCAGAAAGCTGGTTAAACGTTCCTGCCATTGGCGGAGCAGCTCAGTACGATGAACAAGAATCAGGGTGCTTACCTCTCGTCGGGCAATTATCGCGGCCGCCATGACGGTCTTGCCAAATGCCGTTGGAGCGGAGAGAATGCCAACCTCATGGTTCAGCATCGCATTGACCGCCGCTTGTTGATCTTTTCTTAACTCTCCGGCAAACTTGACCGTTACCTCAGAGCCTGTGATGCGCTCTTCCTGAATATTCACCCGGATATTGTGCCGTTTGAGAAGGCCAATCACTGCATCAAGGCATCCCCTTGGCAGACCGATATGCAACGCAAAATTCTCGGCGCAGCCAATAACACGCGCTATATCCCAGACCGAGCGACGCATCGCCTGGGCCTTGTAAAACTCGGGGTTCTGAAAAGCTGCAAGACGAATCAGACTGTTGGCCAGAGCTTGTGGGAGATCAGCTTTAGAGATAAAGATCTGATTGCCAAGCACCAGAGTGAGAGATTCCGGCAAAGGGCCTGATATCCCGCTGGTATGCTGTAACGAGCGTTTCCAGGGCTCCTTTTCATCCTCTTCGGCAATGAAGGCAATATCAAGCGGATGGCGACCTCCACTGACACTCAACAGAGTTGCGTCCAATTCTAAGCGGGAGATTTTCTGAATTGATGCAAGATATTCCCATTGATCCGGGTAAGGAACGAGGTGCTCATCAACAAAAACAGTGAACCCTTTTTTTCGGGGCAGCCCTTGCAATGGCAGCGCAATCAGGTTACCGAAACCACCCTTGGGCAAGGTGTCCTGCAAAGGAATGAAGCGATCATAACTTCCCATGGCAAGCTGACGGGTGCGCACGCAGGTGTGGCTGATCAGGGATGCGCCAAGTTGCCGCGCTTCACGTGCTGGCACCGGATCGTCAAAAAAGAACCAGACGTGAGCGCCGTTTCCTGATCGGGATATCTCCAGCGAGACAGGAATATTGAACTCCCGGCACGATTGCACGAAGGCGACGGCATCTTCTCGCCACCCATCATCATCAAAATCTGCCACAAGAAAACAGCAGGTATCCTCCTCCAGCATCGGGTAAATGCCGACAGTATGCCGACCTTCAAGATGGCGATAGATGACCTGATCGTCAAGCGGCAATAACTGGCGGGCGCTGCAATCTCCACATTTGATCCGGGGCTTCTGGCAAACACCCTGACGCCATTCGTTCCCGCACGCCGGGGCATACCCGGATTTGCCTTTTGCAGACTCCCAGCGAAGTGGGTAAACGTCACTTCGTCCACGAAAAAGGCTGCGAAAGAGGACGACCTTGTCCGATGCAGAGCGTTGTGAAAGGGATGGAGAAGATGCTTCCGGGGAAGGTAAAGGCGTTTCCATTGAAACAGGTTCTTCCCATGGGATATTATGGAGTTTCAAGAGTGCCTTCAGTCGAGCATTTTCTTCCTGCAACTGTAGCAACTCGTCAGGAGATGCGCTATTTCTGTTCAACTCCATGGCCGAGCATTAAGCTTAATAACCGCCTGTGGAATAAAGTATACGTTTCACCTTGAAACCCAATGAAGAATAGAGAGAATTTCATCCTCAAAAACGAATTCATTCTTACCCTGTCGCAAACTTGCTGCTGGCATATCAGCCAAAGAATCCTGATATTGACAAGTTCTATCCATGATCCTGTCGTTTTATAATTACTCATAAAATAATGCCCACTCTTGCCTACAGTATCAGAAACTCGCTCTACCTGAATATTACAAACCGATGTTCAAACGACTGCTCGTTCTGCATTAAGTACAACAGCAGAACATTTGATGAAAACGACCTGTTTCTCGACACAGAGCCATCATTCGATGAGATCATGGCGGCCATTGCGACGTTCAGTGATTTCGACGAGGTGGTTTTCTGCGGTTATGGAGAATCATTGATACGGCTTGCAATCGTCAAGCAGGTGGCAGAAGCCGTCAAGCAGAAATATTGCACTCGTGTCAGGATCAATACCGACGGACAGGCGAATCTGGTGCATGGCCGGAACATAATCCCTGAGCTGGCAGGAAGAGTGGATTGTATCTCCGTCAGCCTGAATGCACCTGATGCCAAAACATATATGCGCTTGTGCCATAGCCCATTCGGCGCTGCCGCTTTTACCGGTCTCTGCGACTTCATCCGTCTGGCAGCGTTAGAAATTCCGGAAGTCATTGCAAGTGTTGTCCTTGTTCCCTCACTTGATGTGGAGGCCTGTAAAGCGTTGGCACTGTCACTTGGCGCATCATTCCGGAAACGGTCGTATTATCAGGGGTAGGTGAATAGCGGTTATTCAGTTTAACTCTGGCTTTCCTGACGAATGATGACTTCAATGGTCTTTTGAGAAAGCCATCAATCTTGCTGAAATAGTAATTATTTTCAAGGAACATATCATGAAATTTGAATTTGAGAATCCAACACATCTAATCTTCGGCGCAGGGACACTTTCGCAAATAGGTGAAGTGGTGCGCAGGCATGGAAAAAAGGCTTTGCTTGTCACCGGCGGAGGGAGCGTCAAACGGAACGGAACTTATGAACGGGCAGTTTCAAGTTTGAATGCCGCTGGTGTCACCGTAATAGAATGCTCTGGTGTTGAGCCAAATCCCCGGCTGGCGACGGTGGTGAGAGGTGCCGGGATCGCCCGCGACCAAGGTTGCGACATCGTCATTGGTCTGGGGGGCGGCAGCACCATGGATGCCGCCAAAGTGATGGCGGCCGCCGTCAACTACGAAGGTGACCCATGGGAGATGATTGCCCACGGTCAGGATAACCGGAGGCTCCCGACAAGCGCACTGCCCATTATAACCGTACCAACATTGGCGGCCACCGGCTCTGAAATGAACGGTGGTGCGGTCATCACCAATGAAAAGACAACCGTAAAATCTTTTGTTATCGCCAAATGCCTCTACCCTCGCGTGGCGATTGCCGATCCCGAACTAACCCTGAGCGTACCGCAGGATCAGACTGCGTTTGGCATCTGCGACCTGATTACCCACGTGACCGAGTCATACTTCAATGGTGCCGATGGTACCCCGCTTCAGGATCGCTTCGCCGAAGGGGTCATTCTCACCGCTATGGAGTGGGGGCCCAAAGCTATTGCCGATGGTGATAATCTCGAAGCACGAGCCCAGGTGCAATGGGCATCTGTTGTCGCCCTGAACGGGTGGGTGCAGGTCGGCACCGCTGCGGCCTATCCAGTCCACATGATTGAGCATGTACTCTCCGCCCATCACGATATCGCACATGGTGCAGGTTTGTCTGTGGTCAACCCGGCCTGGATGCGTTTTGCCGCTCAAACCCGTCCTGCTCGTTTTGCCCAGTTTGCACAACGTATCTTTGGACTGTCTTTGAAACATCCTGAAGAGCGAGAAGCGGCAATGGAAGGAATCGACAGGTTTGAGGTTTTTTTACATGCAATCGGCTGCCCCACTCGCCTGTCACAACTGGAGATCGGAGAGACGCTGCTTGAGCGGTATGCCGAGGATACTGTACATATCATTCATGACGAAGAGGGACGTCTTCCGGGTCGTCCACCCATGAGAGAGGCGGATATTGTCGCGGTTCTCCGTTCGGCGCTGTAACGGAGTATTCACGCATGCTGGAGATAAAAAAAGAGGGCTCGTCTCCTGATCTTAATCCAGGAAAATTCCTGGTATGATGATCAATTGTATTTTGCAGTAATCATATAATCTACTGTTTCTTATGGCATCCTCATCAAGGGGGCACAACTTGCCAAAGGGAACGCGCAGGCTAAAACAGCAATATGCTCCTGCCCGAATCACTTGCGGCCTCCTATCGTTATATTTTCAGATAATGTTCACCATCTCCCGCAGGCTGATTTATGTACCACCAATTCCGAAATTTCCAATCACACCTCTCTTGAGCACGTCTCATCAAGAGTAGTCTCCCGACAAGAACAAAGAGAGACATAGATGCCTGCTATAATCCGGATCGGAATGCTCTTGCGTAAAGATTTCATGTACTGAGCAAGGTCCCGGAGGCGCCCCTATGCTCTTTTCAACAATTATTTCCTTTATTGTCAGGCAGATATTTTCTGCAAAACAACCGCTCATGCTACAGAATCAATGATTATGCATCACCATCATAAAGAAAACATCGAGGCAGTAACGAAAATGGCACTGCAGTTCCTTGCTGAAGCGATCGGCCAATGCCCTGCAGGACTCGAAAGCAGCACGAACAGGGATATCGTTTTTGCTGTGCTTGGTTTCCAGTACGGTGCCGTGCGGAGCGCCGCTTATGTTGCCGGTCTGGACGAGAGCGCCTCTGCCGTTATCGCCGAAGAGGTCGTCAGTAGAATCAACGGTATGGACGGGGAGAGTGTCTCTCAATTCCTTGCCCTGATGCCGAGGCTTGCCGAAAAGGAGTATCCCCCGATTGGTATCGGCGGCAAAGCAATTATCGCTTTTTACAACTCCTCCACTGACGAGGAGAAGCTGTCAACATCTGGTTTGTTGCTGGAAATTCTTCGTCAAATCGATGCGTCGTAAATCAGGAATCGATGCCTCCCCTGTTCTCCATAATCCACCGTTGAATGTTGAAAAGTCCCACACCCTGTGGTATAAAGTGCGGTTGCTGCATTATCCCCGACCCATTTTTTTTATTTCGACAAATAATAGGCATAATACACGAATAGTTTGATAACTGGATGGTGAAAAAGATCATAACCTTCCAGTGGAAATTGACTTACCGCTTTTTATCCGGGCAGGAGGCCTATCTGAGTGCAAAACAACTTTCGCAATTGATACTGAACTGCATAACAGCCGTGATTCATGGGAACAATAGAGGAGGCTCTCAAGCGGTTACAGGGACACAAGGTCTACCCTTGATACCAATACGCCGCTTTCACGCACAGCGTCAACATATCGCTTATCCTGTATGATCCGAAAAGTCAGATGAGTTTTTGTTTCCTGTGGCATCGTTACTATATTTCATACAGTTAATCGACTTTTTCCCGATTAACTGTATGAAATGTGATCTCCCGACCATGAGAATTGAAACCCAGCTTACAAGATTTGGCACTGTTCCTCTGACGCATGGAACCCTGTTATCCGTTCTTCAAAAGTATCGATCGCCAAACGACAAGATAGCTCAATTGATTGCTGATGGCTTGATAGTGTCGGTAAAACGGGGGCTCTACGTTGTTGCGCCATCGCTCACCTCCTCGGCGGTTTCCATGCCGTTGGTGGCAAACCATCTCTATGGGCCATCGTATGTCTCTCTGGAGTATGGGCTTTACTATCATGGGCTTATTCCAGAACGAGTGGTCGAAGTGACATCGGTAACGACCCGGCAAACGAAGCTCTATGATTTGCCTTTTGGGAGGTTTTCTTACAAGCACTCGCCCCTGAAACTTTATCCTGTCGGAATTAAAAGGGTTATCCTTTCTGATCAAATCGGGTTTTTAATAGCTTCGCCAGAAAAGGCGTTATGTGATACGCTGATTTTTAAGAAAAAATTAGTTATCAACTCAGTTCATGAATTACGAGAATATTTATTTGACGATGTACGTATTGATGAAGAGCTCCTGCGAGGCTTTGATGTGCGAGTGATTGATGCCTGTAGGGATGCTTGCTGTAACGTTAAAATATTAAATACATTAGCGCAGATTGTGCGAAATTATCAAGAGTGATGGGGCGTATGATGAGTGTTCTGGAACAGATGCTTGACAAATATGATACAACAATTGCAGAGGGTGCCAGCAATGGATTGCGTGAGGTGATGCAGGAAATTGCTTTGGCCGGGCTCTATCGGGGAGGATTTTTTGACCGGGCGGCTTTTTATGGTGGAACTTGCCTGCGAATCTTTTATGGACTGCCGAGGTTTTCAGAGGATTTGGATTTTTCCTTGTTGGAGCAAGATGCGGATTTTTCGCTGGAGCCCTATTTCAAGGCAGTGAAAGAGGAGTTTTCCGCTCTTGGTCTGGATGTTTCTATAGCGGTTAAAGAAAAAACCGTGCAGCGTGGTATTGAGTCAGCTTTTCTGAAAAACAATACCCAGGTTTTTGATTTGGCGGTACAATGGAATAAAACCATCAAAATAAAATTTGAGGTTGATACGCTTCCTCCTCCCGGTTTTGGTACTGAAGAGAAGCTGCTGCTGGAGCCATTTTCATTTTATGCAAAGTGTTTCGTTTTACCGGATTTGTTTGCTGGAAAAATGCATGCCTTGCTTTTCAGGCGCTGGAAGCATCGTATCAAGGGACGTGATTGGTTTGATTTTGAATGGTATGTAAAAAAAGGGGTGCCACTCAACCTTTCACATTTTGCCTGCCGTGCCATGCAGAGTGGTCACATGGAAAGTGTGAAGCTCTCTGAAGAGGAGTTTCGGCTACTTTTAACCCAAAAGATCGGATCTCTGGACGTACGATTGGCTGTTGATGATATTTCGAGATTTGTGCAGGATGTCAAGCCGCTGAAGATTTGGTCACGGGAATATTTCATGCAGTTGGCTGACCGGATGAAAATTATCGAGGCATGACCGCGAAGAGAAAAGCACCAGGCAAAAGCCTGAACACCCATGAAGTGGCCGAATACGACAATTGGTTCCTTCAGGAAGTTGAGAAAGGCTTGACCGAAGCCAACGATCCAGAGACACTGTAGTGTATCGGATGACGAAGCCGTATTCAGCGGCATTGTCTTCCTTTAGGCACCTGATTTCACGGATGATGAAAATTAATTTAAAAAGAGCTCCAAGCTTAAAATATCTCTAAGCACCATATAAATCAGTTGATTATTTCTTTCAGACAGCCTTTGCGCTGGGACTATAGAAAATGAGATGCATTCTCCGACCGAAAAACTACTTCGCCAGC
>SZYA01000036.1 GCA_005843815.1 Chlorobium sp. | reverse complement strand
CCTGAAGACCTTCAACCTCACTTTTGTTCCCTGCTTCCCCCTCAGCTTTCTGAGCACCTCCTGCCGGGTTATCCCGACCGCTGAAACAGAATCAATCGCAATGATACGGTCTCCAGGAGAAATTCCGACTGCCGCACTCGGCCCGCCCGAGAGGGGAGTGACAACAAAAAGGGTATCGTTGACAACATCAAACTCTATTCCTATGCCGTCAAAATTACCATCGAATTCAGCCTGTGAGAATGAAACCTTCTCCGGTTCAAGATAAATCGTATGAGGATCAAGATACTCAGCCATTCCCTGAATACCTGCGCCCAGAAGACTGTCACCGTTAACCTCATCAACATAAAGATCTTTCATCAAGCTGTATGCTTCAAGGATTTTCTTCTGATCATCAAACCTGCCGTCCCTGCCACCATTAAGCCTGGTGCCGAGAAAAAAGCCGAAACCAAGCACAACAAGCATCATAACAATAGTCAGTATTCGGGGCATAGAAGGTGGGGTTAGTTTACCAGTATGAGAACACAGGTGATCAGTACGCCGAAACCCATTTTACCGCTCTGAAATCGAAATCACAAAAAAACATTGCTCATTCAACAAACCTCACTTTTCCCTGCCATGGAAAGCATTTAAATAACCGGCACGCTGTATCAGATAAATACACTGAATATCATTGATTAAAAATCATAAATACAATCAATAACATCAAACGCTACATACCGCTTAAGATTAAAAAATACAATTACTTATAAGAGTTTAAATCTATTATAATATATAATACATCCATATTATTTAATTGATTATTAATCAAGTACATCGTAAATGTAATACCTGATATATCTCTTCCCTATATATGTTTTGTTATAAATCAATTTCAAATATTTGCGATGTATAATGGCATTAATAAATGTAGACAATGCAAATTAGTGTATAATTAATAATGACGTATATATTACAATAAAAAAGTATTAACTATATATGATTAATAATTTGTATAAATACTTCCGAGAATGTAAGTTCAAATAACTTTCTCATAAACAAGCTATAAATTTTATTTAACAAAGAAATCTAACATCTTTAATTACAAGTAATTACATTATTTTACATAAAAATATATTTATCATATTATTAGATGTATAAACAAATATATGACTGTAATAAATTTTGCTAGTATCTATTCTGAAATTGGTTGTTTTTATTCTAAAATGGAGTTTATATTATCGATATATAATACGAAGTATATTAGATGATCTTATTGTATTTCGATAATAAAATAGAAAAGCCCCTACTTAGTAGAGGCTTTTTAAAATTTCTAAGATATGTTATAAAATGTTATAAACAGAAGAGATAAAAGTATTTACTGTCAATAGTATTATTATATAATAGGGAATTTACATTGTACTATAAGTTCAAGTTCGAGACTTGCATTGAGTGGTAATTCAGCAACACCTATAGCACTTCTTGTATGTAACCCCTTCTCTTCAAAGAGTTCATGCAGCAAAGAAGAAGCACCATTGGCCACAATATGTTGCCTTGAAAACCGGTGGTCACTGGCAACATAGAGAGTGAGCTTGACAACTCGCTCAATGCTCGAAAGTGTTCCTGTCAGCGATTTAATAGCCGCAAGTCCATTGAGAAGAGCAACCCTGGAGGCATAAGCCGCCTCTTCCATATTGGCATCATTAACCTTGCCCGACCCGCCGGGCTCTATCAATATGCCGTTCCTGAGAGGAAGCTGACCAGAGGTAAAGACCAAGTTACCCGTGCGAATGGCGGGAGAGTAAAGGCCGGCTACTGGAGGCAACTGCGGAAGGATGAAGCCAGCCTTGACAATTTTTTCTTCGATAATACTCATACATAAAAAGATAAAACGGTTAAAAAAGGCAGTAGATACCTGAGAAAAACGCCACAACGATCCTGTTGTGGTTGTGGTCAATATTATTTATAGTCAGTGAGAAATCAAAGCATGTCGATCATTATGGAGCATAATAAACTATCACGAACTCCCCTGCCGCGCATCTTTCTGATCAGCAGCGGAGAGGAAGATCCTGACCACAACATACGACTTGCCATGCAACTCAGCCGGCTCCCCCGCTCCATCAGTTGCATGGTACAAATTCGGGAAAAACAGCTTGACTCACGCCAGCTTTTGGCGTTGGCGCTGGAGATGCGCCAGGTTGATCTGCCTGAAGGCACTCTTCTCCTGGTCAATGAGCGAATCGATATCGCTCTGGCGGCCTCTCTTGACGGCGTGCATCTGCCTGAAAGCGCCTGCTCACCCGACAAGCTTCGCCCTGTTGCTCCAAAATTAATCTTTGGCTGCAGTGTACACTCGCAAAAATCACTCTCTATTGCCGAGGAATCTGGGGCCGATTACCTGCTTTTTGGGCCTGTTTTCGACACCCCTTCAAAACGCAGATACGGAGCACCTCAAGGGGTTAAAAAGCTTGGAGAGCTTTGCCGAACAACCAAACTTCCTGTTTTTGCCCTTGGCGGCATAACTCCAGACAGCGCATCACGCTGCATGGAGGCAGGAGCTTACGGCATTGCGGCTCTCTCAATTTTTCAGGATCCATCACGATTTGTGGAAACCATTGAACAATTTCACCACATTATTTCACCATGATTCCCTCTCCTCCTTTTCTCTGCGTCATCACCGATGAGGCTTTGTGCCCTGTCTCTCTTGCCGAAAAGGCTCTTGAAGGAGGCGCTGCAATGATCCAGCTCAGGCATAAAAGTGCTTCCGGTAGTCAGCTTTACTCATGGGCGATTGAAATTGTCAACCTTACCAAAAGATACAATGCCCTCTGTATCATCAACGACCGTGTGGACATTGCAATGGCAAGCAGAGCCAATGGCGTGCATCTCGGACAACAGGATATGCCTGCGCTTGTAGCTCGAAAAATAATGGATAAAAGCACTATTATCGGCGTTTCTACCTCTTCGATTGAGGAGGCAATACGGGCTGAAAAAGATGGCGCAGACTATATCGGGTTCGGCCATATCTATCCAACCTCTTCAAAAGAGAAGGGGTACCCGCCTCTTGGCCCCGAGGCACTGCAAGAGGTTTCAAAACAAATTTCACTCCCAATTGTTGCTATTGGGGGGGTCAGCCTCTACAACGCAGCATTGCTCTTATCCTGTGGTGCATCAGGCGTGGCCGTTATTTCAGAGGTCAGCAGAGCGGTTGATCCCTCCCTGGCCACCCGGAAGCTTGTTTCCGCCATCAACAAAAGAGATTCATGAAAAAAACCTATACCACGGTACTCACTATTGCTGGTTCTGACGGCAGCGGCGGAGCCGGGATTCAGGCAGATATCAAAACATTCGCCGCCCTCGAATGTTACGGATTATCGGTCATAACCGTCCTTACAGCCCAGAATACCATGGGAGTCAGCGCACTCTACCCTCTTACCAAAAAATGCGTTACCGGGCAGTTTCGGGCCATTGCGTCAGACATGGCAATCAATGCGGTAAAAATTGGGATGCTGGGAAACGCCAGCATTATCAAAGCTGTTGCTGCGTTGCTGAGGGAGCTGAAGGGAAATCCGCCAATCATTCTGGATACCATTCTCGCCTCTTCCAGCGGAGTCACTCTTCTTTCACCGGAGGCCATCCACTTGATGAGGGAAAAGCTTTTCCCGCTTGCGACCCTGATTACCCCAAATCTGCCGGAAACAGCTCTGCTGTTGGGTATGACATATCCTCCAAAAACTCCTGAAGCCATAGAAAAAGCGGCAACAAGGCTGCTTGAAACCGGTGCAACTTCAGTACTTGTGAAGGGAGGGCATGGAGAGGGAGAGGAGTGCCACGACTGCCTGCTGCATAAAAATCATTTTTTCTGGTTCAGCTCGAAAAAAATCAGAAGCTGCAACACCCATGGAACCGGCTGCACCCTCTCATCAGCTATTGCGGCATTCATGGCAAAAGGATTGACCATAGAGTGTGCTGTAAGAGAGGCAAAATCCTGGGTTGATGAAGCCTTGCAGGCTGGCGCTGACTACCGTCTCGGGAATGGAAACGGCCCGTTGCACCACTTTTGCAGGCAATGGAGATAAGCTTATTGCACTCCTCTTGGTTGGCGCCCTATTGAGTAATAGGTAAAGCCTGACTGCTCCATAAACTCGGGACTGTAGATATTTCGGCCATCAAAAACAACCGGATGGCTGAGCTCTTTTTTAATCATCTCAAAATCGGGGCTGCGGAAGAGAAGCCACTCGGTCAGCACCACAAGGGCATTGGAGCCTCTCACGGCATCTTCCGGATTTTCGGCATAAATAATTTCGTCACATACACCGTAGATTTTTTTAACCTCATCCATTGCTACCGGGTCAAAGACTCTCACCCTTCCCCCCTCTTTCAGAATCTCTTCGATAACCCTGCGGCTCGGCGCCTCTCGCATATCGTCGGTATTCGGCTTGAAAGCAAGCCCCCAGATAGCAAAAACCTGACCATCAATATTGTCACTGAAATGACCTCTTATCTTTCTGACGATTGTGCTTTTCTGGTCATGATTGACCGCCTCGACAGCCTGCAAAATCCGGGAATGGTAGCCATGCTTGTGGGCGGTTCTTTCGAGTGCCTGCACATCCTTGGGAAAACAGGAGCCACCATAACCAACTCCTGGATAAATAAAGGAGAATCCTATCCTTGAATCCGATCCGATACCTCTCCGCACAGCCTCAACATCGGCACCAACCCGTTCTGCAATGTTGGCAATCTCGTTCATAAAGCTGATTTTTGTGGCAAGCATAGCGTTTGCGGCATACTTGGTCAGCTCGGCTGAACGAACATCCATGGCGATAAAACGCTCATGGCTGCGATTAAAGGGGGAGTAGAGAAAACGGAGCAACTCTTTGGTTCGAGGATCATCAACCCCAACAATAATACGTTCCGGTTTCATGAAATCATTGACCGCGTCGCCCTCTTTGAGAAACTCGGGGTTTGAAACAACGTCAAAATCAAGAGTAATCTTTCTCTCAGCAAGTACCGAAGCTATCTTTTCTCGCACAAGGTCAGCCGTACCTACAGGTACCGTTGACTTGTTGATAACAATCCGGTACTCCTGCATAAAGGAGCCAATACTCTCGGCCACACTGAGAACATGTCGTAAATCCGCAGAACCATCCTCATCGGGGGGGGTACCCACAGCGATCATCTGGTAAAGCCCGAACTCAACACCCTGACGAATATCGGTAGTAAATTTGAGTCGACCTGCCCGTATATTGTCTACAACAATCTCTTCAAGACCGGGCTCATGGATTGGAATTCTACCCTCCTTAAGATTATCAATCTTCTGCTGGTCGATATCAACGCAGAGAACATCATTACCCACCTCTGCAAAACAGGCACCGGTAACAAGGCCAACATATCCAGATCCAAATATGGTTATCTTCACAGGTCAAACATTATTTTTATTCCGTAACAATCACCAGACAACGTGATTTTTGCCAAAAAGCATTTTCATCCCGGATAAGAAGAAGCGATGAAGTTTTTCCTCCAACAAGCTCATAAGAGCCTGAGGTATGTGGTGTTACAATTTTAAGACTTTTGACCGGCTTGTCAAAAAATAGATCTCTCGTCTCCACCATATCAACCTTTTTAAACAGCTTGACATTAAAATCAGAGGCAAGACGATACTCACTGCCAAAGAGCTTCTCAATAGGGTTGACAGAGACAAGAATACCCTTTGAAACAAGGTCGTTGAAAGTACCAGAAATGTAGTAAACGGTATAAAGCTGAGCCTCCTGACCCTGGATATACTCATCGAGAACATCAACGGTCAAGAGCAGTGAAGAGAGTTGGGTATTCAGCTTCTGAACACTCCCCTTGAGTGCTGTCACCTCGCCGTCTTTGGTGTTGATGGAAAGTTGCAGCTCTGAAAGAAGCCGATCCAGCGATTCGACACGATAAGATGATCTGCTGTTCTCCTCCTCAAGTTTGCGGACAAGATTTTTGCTTGCCACTAACGTTGAGTCAATAAAGCGAATACTTGCGGCAATATCCTTGCCGATCAGCTCTACATTCTGGCTACTCTTACCCTCAATTCCAGTCGAGAGGCGTTCAACAACCGCCTCTTTCTGCTGAATACGGCCAAGATTTTTCTGCACCTGAGCAAGAATCGCCATCATTGATTCGATATGCTGCTGCTGCGGATCAAGCTTTTGCTTCCCGGAAGTACATGATGAAAGAAGCACCAGGATAGCGACAACAACAACCCAGGTGCCCCTGAATCGGCTATCCCTTACAGCCATTGAATCCATTGTTCAACCCCCTCTTTTGTGCCATACCATCTGGTACGCGGTGTTGGAAGATGTTCTGCATCTGAAATAGTAACATTTTCGGCGCCCTCAAGAAAACAGCTTTTCGCCGGTACAATACCATCTCCGGCAACATTACCATCATCCAGAACGCTTTCATAAAACTTGAAACAGGCTTTCTCGACAAAACTCCCGTTAAATTTGCCATAATACTTATCACTGACGACAGATACAACACGACAATGATCAAAAAATTCGGGGCGAAGATGGGCAAAAATAAAATCCGTCTTTATCCTGGCATAATGCTCATGAGTATGAAAGGGTGTTCCGAGAGTTATCAATTTGCCAACACGCCTTCCTGGATGGTAGACATCCTCCTGAAAAGGGTGTTCAAGCAGATAAATCATCGCAACAGTCCCGCCACCGCTATGAGCCACCAGCGTTATCGGTTCACCGGGAAACTTATGCCCCATCTCCCTGACTGTATGATCAATTTTTTTCATGACCCTGTTTGTCGATCTTTCGGGGGAGGGAGGAAATCCGACCCAATCAACAAGAGATACCGGCGCTATTGCAACTCTCTCTTTTGGAATATACCCAGCAATCGCTCCTTTCATAGAGTCATACAGACTATCCCAGAAAAGAACTCCTGGAATAATCACTACAGGATTATTCGGCACATCCACCATCATTGTATCAGTAACGACAAGCTTTAGAAAAAGTCAGGTAATCAAGACCATTTTTTCAGCAACTCAACAAGCAAGCCAACCCCAAAACCTGTTCCGCCATTAGCCTTTCCGCCACTCTTCGGAATAAAAGATGGGCCAGCAATATCAATATGCGCCCAGTTGGTATGGCCATCAATAAATTTCTCAAGAAATTTCGCCGCCGTTACCGACCCTGCGCCACGACCGCCAGTATTACTGACATCAGCGACGTCCGACTTTATCTGCTCATCATAAAGATCCCAAAGCGGCATCCGCCACACCTTCTCACCAGACTGTTCTCCAGCCTGGAAAATCTCATCCGCCAACTTGTCATTATTTGAAAAAAGTCCAGCCACAGCATAACCAAGCGCCACAATACAGGCGCCGGTAAGCGTCGCGACATCAACAATCACATCAGGATTATACTTTTCTTTTCCATAAGTCAATGCATCGGCCAAAATCAGCCTCCCTTCCGCATCAGTATTACCAACCTCAACAGTAATTCCTGAATACGTCGTAATAACATCACCGGGCTGCTGGGCTGTTCCACTCGGCATATTATCTGTGGCCGGAATTAATCCGATAACATGCAGGGGGAGCTTGAGACGGGCAGCAGCCTCCACTGCCCCCAACACACTGGCAGCTCCAGACATATCAGACTTCATCTCCCCCATATTTTCAGAAGGCTTGATAGAGATGCCACCAGAATCGAAGGTAACCCCTTTACCAACAAGCGCCACAACCGATTTTGTTTTCCCTTTCGGCTTGTATTCAAGTACCGTAAAAGTTGGCGGTTGATCGCTACCCTTGTTGACCGCAAGAAGCCCACCCATCCCAAGAGACTCTATCTCCTTTTTATGAAAGACCTTTACATCATAGCCGTATTTCTTGCCCGACTCCTCTGCCGCTTTTGCAATATCCTCAGCATTCAGATAATTACCCGGAAGATTGACCAGGTCTCTTGCCATTTTTTTACATGAACCAACAATCTTTCCCTCCATGCCCCCTTTTTCAGCCTCCTCAAACACTCCTGAAGGAACAACTATAACAAGTTCAGCAATCTTTTTCGACTTCGCATCCTGGTTCTTTTTGTCCAGTTTGTCACTTTTTAGGCGATCAAACCGGTAGGAACCAAAAACAGAGCCTTCAACAAGTGTTGCGGCAAGTGTTGCAACACTTTGCCCCATGGCAGAAGCAAGCGCCTCAACTCCGGAACAGTCAACTGCCACCTTTTCACTCTTCAATTCGACAGCTTTTGCTCCAATAGCAATAGCCGCCTTCCGCCAATCCTCAAGCTTTTTTCCCTCGCCTGTACCAACTAACATCATCCGCGCCGAAGAATACTCCTGGCTGCCGCCATATACCACTACCGCTTCACCAGCTTCAGCCTTGAATGATTTCAGAACTTGTGGATTAATACCAAAAGGCGAAAGCACTTTCTCTCCTTCATGTTGTAATCCAGCACTGCTGCATGGCAACACAAGAAGATCGGCACCAATACCCTGAAGATCACTTTTTGATACAATTATTTTCATGGGAAACGGGAATCGATATTAAACATAAAAAAATAACCCACTATGGTTGTTTAAGAAACAACCTCAGATCTTCGAGTAAAATCTTCTGAGCTTTGTCAGAAGAAAATTGAAAGAGACACCCGGCAGCATTTTTATGACCACCACCACCATATTTTTTGGCTAACTGGTTGACATAGATATCCCCGCGTGACCTGAAACTGGCCTTGGTTCTGCCATCCTGCATCTCTACCATCAGCACCGCAATACGCACCGAAGGAACACTCAAAAGATATTGGATGATGTGATCGGTGTCAAACAGTTTACTCTCTGTTGCCTTGATCATCTCCTGGGATATAAAGAGCCAGGAAATTTCGCCATTATCAAGAATGGTAATCGCGCTGAGAGCCGCACCCAGAAGTTTCAGGGCATTGGGCGTCAAAGAGTTGTAGATCCTGTCATATATTTGCGATGCGTCAGCCCCCTTGCTCACGAGATCTCCTGCAAGCTGATAGACATAGGGTGTTGTTTTTGGAAACCGGAAAGAACCTGTATCCGTCATAACAGCAACATAGAGCGCTTCAGCAACCTCAGGTGTAAAGAGATTATGTCCCACCCGCTCCTGAAGCGCATAGATCAGACCATAAACCAACTCACCAGTGGACGATGAATAATTCTCACACACCATAACATCGGTAAAGTCAAGAGGGTCAAGATGGTGATCCACACAAACAAGTTTCTGACTGCCAAGCTCTCTTGAAAACTTCACATGAGGCCAGAGCGATCCCATCCTCTCCCGTAAATTGGCATCAAGCAGCACTACAACATCGCAAAGCGTCAGCTCCTGGATAGCCTCCTCACTCTTGTTATCAAAAAGAGAAATCTTATATAAATTTTTTAAAAACTGGTAGTTGGGTGGAACTTCCGTCGGATTGACAACCGAAACTTCCTTACCAAGTGAGGTGAGCACAAGGGCAAGGGCAACTTCACTGCCAAGCCCGTCACCATCTGAATTTTCATGGGTTGTAAGCACAAACTGCTGCCCGTCAAGCAGCGCATCGATGACCGGAGACCATTCTTCGGCTTGAAGCGTCCGACCATACTCTGATACTATCATTCGTTAGATCAATCTTATTATATCATCAAAATTCAATTTATGCTTTTTTCCCCGTTTTATATAATTTGGCGTTCACCCTCTTCTTTTATTTAAAAAAGACACTCCCCGATAAAGTCAATGACTACACCACTGCCAAACATCATCGATTTAAGCCTCAAGGAACTTCAGCAGGTAATGATCGCGAAAGGTGAGCCCGCATTTCGGGCCGCACAGATACACCAGTGGCTCTTCAGCCACCAGGCACAAAACTTTGAGGAGATGACCATCCTGAGTCTTGGCTTACGCAAAAAGCTTGCGGAGAGATTCGCCATCACTCGCCCGGAGGTTATCGAACACCACACAAGTATCGACGAGGCCTGCGACTATCCTACGGAGAAAATTCTACTGAAACTCTCCGACGACAAAATGATTGAAAGCGTCCTTATCCCTTCAACAGAACGGATGACAGCGTGTCTTTCATCCCAGGTGGGCTGCCCATTTCAATGCTCATTCTGCGCAACAGGCAAAATGGGACTACAGCGAAATCTCAGCGCGGGAGAGATTGCCGGACAAGTGTACGCCCTCAACAACCTGATAACATCAAAAGGAGCTGGACAGAGCATAACCAACCTTGTCTTCATGGGAATGGGTGAACCACTGTTAAATACCGACAATGTTATTGAAGCCATTGAGACTCTCTGCGCACGCAATTATCGATTCACTCTCTCTCAAAAAAGAGTAACTATTTCAACAGTGGGGGTGATTCCTGAAATTCAGCGCATTGGAAAATCCGGGATGAAGACAAAACTTGCCGTATCGCTTCATGCCGCCGATCAACAGAAACGCGAGTCGCTCATGCCAATGGCGGCCAGACAATACCCCCTTCAAGAACTTGGGAAAACACTTTCAGACTACTGTGCAACAACAGGGATGCCAGTAACCATCGTCTACATGCTGCTCAAAGGTGTCAATGACTCTCTGGTAGATGCAAAGTTGCTTGCACGTTTCTCCCGAAGCTTTTTATGCAAAATTAATTTGATTGATTACAATTCAATCATTAATATGAGCTTCGGGCAAGTTAGTAATGCTGCGAGGGACATTTTCCGGGAATACCTCGTCAATGCAGGGCTTCATGTTACGATCAGAAAAAGTTATGGAACAACCATTAATGCAGCATGTGGCCAACTCGCAACGACGGTTACGGCAGTGAACCGCAATAATCTCTAACAGTTTCAACAACCATGGATTTTAACGATTTCATCCCTTTTAAGACCCAATTCGACAAGGCTTACCATGGCATTACCACCAATGCCACCCACACCTCTGAAAAACCGGTTTTCGACGAACTGAGAGTCAGGCGATTTGGACGGCCAATGTCTGAAGCATCTGAATTCATTGTCGAAAAAATTGAACGGTGGATTGGCTGGAGTTTGATAAACAAGAAAACTACCGTAGGTGGCATGACCTCCATTCGGGCTGAAGTGAGTTCTGTTCTTCTTTTCGGCATGAAAATAAAGATTACTTTTGGACTTTTTGAAGAGATGGATGCCAATGGATACCCCATCACAACAATCAATGCCAAAGCTGAAATCAATATTGATGCTCGTGGAGACCTCGGTGAAAGCCGCCGTGCTATCAGAATGATGCTGGGCGCGATGGATTTCAACTTCAGAACAGAACGGGTGAGTGAAGATGACTACCAATACCGCTCACTTGACGCAAAAGGGGCTGATTCCATCTGTCAGGCGATTTTTGATGACGCACAATTACAGCATCAAAAAAAACCAGAAAGCATCAGCAAAGCCACCACTATCGAATTCAAGAAAAAACCTGCTGTACAGACAATACAGATCAGGCCTGCTTTCAAACAAGCAGATGTTGCCCAATCCCCTTCCGACACAGACAACACCTTACAAAACACAACAGAAAAATCACCACCAATCGATAAAACGTCAGAAGAGACAAAAGCTGTAAAGCCAAAAATCACGATTGTGACCACAAAAAAAACCCTGTAAAAATCTTTTGATGCGAATTATTCTATTGGGAGCACCGGGGGCCGGAAAAGGCACGCAAGCGAACTATATTACAGCAACCCTTGGCATACCACAGATATCGACAGGCGATATGCTGAGAAATGCTGTGAGCGCTGGAACGTCACTTGGTATCGCTGCAAAAATAACCATGGATGCTGGACAGCTTGTTTCCGATGAAATAATTATCGGACTTGTCAAGGAGCGTCTGACCGAGGATGACTGTACAAATGGATGCCTTTTCGACGGCTTTCCCCGAACACTTGCCCAGGCAGAGGCATTACGAAAAGATGGGGTTCGCATCGACCATGTCGTTGATATCCATGTTGAGGATGAGGAGATTATCCGGCGAATGAGCGGTCGGCGTGTTCACCCGACTTCAGGAAGGAGCTACCATATACTGTTTAATCCCCCAAAAAAGGAGGGATTTGATGATGAGAGTGGAGAGGCTCTTGTACAGCGGGGGGATGATAACGAAGAGACCGTCACAAAACGGCTTCAGGTATATCATGCACAAACCGCTCCTCTGATTGAATATTACATTGAGTTATCGCAGAACGGAAGCATCAACGCTCCCCGTTTTCATACCATTAAGGGGACTGGAAAAGTTGAGGAGATCCGCGACAGAATTCTTCAAGCGCTTGTCTCCTGAAAATCCTTAAAAACACTCTATCAATGTATTAAAAAGTCAGTGCCCTGAAGGTACTGACTTTTTTCATTTACTACCATGTTTGCACTGACGGTATCAGAAAAAATTTTCAAAGGGGAGCCGTTTGTTGTCAAGCTGCCTGAGACGCTGGATGACGACATCACGGCAGGATGTATGGTGCTGCTTTCGGTGAAAAATGGAAATGGACGCGTTTCGATCGGCTATATTGTAGCCCTCTTCACCGAAGATAATGGAGAGAGCTCCAACATAGAAGTCTATGACCTCCTTTACGGCGGACGACCTGTCCTGAGCCAGGAACTTCTGCAACTTACCGGGTGGATGGCCGACTATTATCTTGCCAGGAGAATTGATACCCTGATCTCTGCCCTGCCTGCAGCAGTGAGGACAACTGTTCATGATATAGTTGAAATGACCGGCTTTGCGCTCCATCCAGAAGCCCCAAAAATTGTCAACACCTCACTTCGACGCTCAATCATAACAATGATAAGTGCAGAAAAGCGGCTTACTCTTTCACAACTTCAGCGCCGACTTGGTAAAAAACAGCTCTATCGCACCATAGCAGAACTTGAGCGTGGAGGATATCTTCTCCTTTCGAAAAAGTTTTCATACAGAAAGCCAAAACATAAAACCGCTTACCGAAACATCCTGCCATTTCAGATCGAACTCCATGAGAGCCTTAAAATCTCTCCAAAACAGCTTGAGGCATTAAAAAAATTGGCTGATCTCTACCCCGAATACACTTTTCCTGAAACCATCGGTGCCTCCAGAGAGACACTGAACACCCTTGTCAATAAAGGGATGGCTGAAAAGAATCTCATTGAGATAACAAGCCATTTTTCGACCGGCTTTGCGGAACAGCCACAATCTCCAAAAATCCTGACGGCTTTACAAACAAAAGCGCTTGAGCAGCTCCGTTGCGCTTTTGAACAACAAGAGTACCACACCTTTCTCCTGCATGGTGTCACAGGAAGTGGCAAAACACTGGTATATATCGAATTCCTGAAAATCGTCCTTGCTGCTGGAAAAACCGCTATTGTACTGGTGCCTGAAATAGCCCTGACCCCACAAACTGCAGGCCGCTTCCGGGAGCATTTTCATGATGAGATCACCATCATGCACAGCGCCATGAGCGAACAGGAGAAATATGATGGCTGGCACAGCCTCAAGCAGGGGAGAACAAAAATTGCCCTGGGAGCCCGCTCAACCATTTTTGCTCCCATCGAAAACCTGGGAGCAATTATTGTTGACGAAGAGCATGACGGGGCCTACAAGCAAGACCGCAATCCTCGCTACAACGCTCGCGACACGGCCGTTATGAGAGCGCTGTTCAGCAAGGCAATCTGTCTGCTCGGCTCAGCCACCCCTTCGTTTGAGTCGTACCAAAACGCACGGAATGGCAAATATACCCTCATTAATCTCCTTGAGCGGATTGATGGAGCTACCATGCCGGTGATACATCTTGTCTGGATGCGAGATAATCCAAAAGCCTCAGCCTCAATCTCGGAGCTTCTTTACCAGCAGATAGTCCTTCGTATGGAGAGAGATGAACAGGTCATCCTCCTGCAGAACAGACGCGGATTTGCCGGAAGCACCTTCTGCCTGACCTGCGGCCATATCCCTCACTGCAAGTTCTGCAATATTCCCCTCGTCTATCACTCCACTCAACAACATCTCCGCTGCCACTACTGCGGCCATACAGAGCGCTACACAGCATCATGCGAAAAGTGTGGTTCGACTGAGCTGTTTTTTAAAAGCAGCGGCACTGAGCGCATCGAAGAGGAGCTGCACCTCCTGTTTCCGGAAGAGAAAATTCTCAGAATGGATGTTGATACCACGACAGCAAAAGGCTCCCACGGACGGATTCTCAGAGAGTTTCATGAACGGAAAGCTCGAATCCTGCTTGGCACCCAAATGGTGGCCAAAGGTCTCGATTTTCCTGCCGTAACACTGGTCGGTGTGCTCATGGCCGATATTGGACTCAATATACCCGACTTCAGGGCTTCAGAGCGAGTCTTTTCACTGCTCACACAGGTGGCTGGACGCGCTGGACGGGCCTCAAAGCCTGGAGAGGTCTATTTGCAAGTCTATAACAGGGAGAGTGAGGTCTTCACGGCCATTCTGCAGGGCAGTTATGAAAAATTCTTTGTACGGGAGTGCGCAACAAGAGAGGAGTTACACTACCCGCCAGCCGCAAGACTCATAAAATTTGAATGCAGCTCAGAAGATGAAAAAGTGGCCGAAGCTGCCGCACTCTATTGCAAAGAGCTGCTGGCACAACAGTTGCCGGTAGAGAGAGGAGCCATTCTTGGCCCGGCACCGGCAGGAATTACAAAAATCAGGAATCGATATCGTTACCACCTCCTCATCAAACTCTTCATCGGGAAGCTCTCTCCCCATTTTATCAAACAATTGAGCAACGACATCACGGCCCGCTTCCGTTCATCAGGTCTCATTCTTATGATTGATGTTGATCCCCAAAACCTCATGTAACCAGCAACATGAGCGAAAACATGCCCACAAATATTTGACTTAAAAATTTCTGATATCTGCGGGTAGTTCAGGCAAGAAGACGAATGCGGGAAAAAACATAGTCAAGCGAGTCCTCATTCAGAACAACCCTTGAGAAGCCTGTCGAACCAAGCTCCGTCGGCTGGTTGTTGCGATCACTGGTGAACTTGCGACTCTGTTTGCCGTTGTACCAATAGACCAGCCGAATCTTGTTTCCCTCAATTTCGAGAGCGGTGATACCACGCTTGCCAATAGTGCAACCAGAGTTGAAGATACTTGGGATGGTGATTGTATTGTACCGACCGCTTCGCAACCCTATTTTTTTACCCTTCGTGTAACAGGCCTCAAGTTCAATTTTCAGTGAAGCAATGGTCTGCTCAATAACAGTGCGATACTCCCCCTCGGCTGCTGGATAGGCACGGCAGAGCTCCTCAATTCTGAAGTTCAGCAAATCAACCTTTGAGAGTGATTCAAACAGCGACCTGTGGGTGTGCCCAATGATGGAGACAATTTTTGCCTGATTTGAAAATTCATAAATCGACTTCTCGATGGCAAAGCGTCGAGGACTGTTGTAGGCTTTGGAAAAGTTCCTGATACCGACAGGTTTGGCGATATAGCGGATAAAAAAGATAATTGATCTGCTGACCATTGGATAGGTCTCCCACAACAGCTCTGAAGCCTGGTGACCATGAAAAAGCAGAAGAGTTTCTTGGCCATAATGAAACTTCAGTGAATTAACCATTGACGAGGCCAGCCTGTACTCCCTCTCCTCCATCAACGCGGCATCATGGTTGCCATAAGTTTTCAACAGAAAGCCATTCAACTCAAACTTGAGAAACAGATCATACAACGCACCCCATTGGGAAACAATGCTGCCAAGTGGAAATTTGAAGAGCTCTTCGATATCACCATTCAAAACAAGGCTATATTTTTCAGGCAAATAGTAACTGCCAAGCATGGTGCTGACCAGTTCAGCATTACGCTTGAACTCGTCGCGTCGTCCCCCATTACCCATATGCAGATCACTGAGAATGAGCACTTTTGACGAAGAGTCGAGAGTAATCGGCTTTGCTGTTTTCAGCAGATGCTCAAGATAGGGGTGTTTCTTGTTGTGGTGAAGCCTCATAGTATTGCAGCCGTGCGTATCCAACCTCTGAAAAATTTATTACCGCCCCAGAGCGGTGTATCCTCTGTGATATACTTAAAAAAAGTAACCTCCGCAAGAATAAGAGCAAGACACGCATTACGATGGAAACCTTTCCCTTTTCCGATTGCAGAAAAAATTAGCTTACTTGCGGGTCATAGCCTTTCGTTAAACGCAACAACCATATCCCGCACTCTTGATTTCACCAGAACGATTCCAGAAAATCCATACCATGCTGCGTCATCGCCAACCCGATCTAACCGTGGTGATGGACAATGTCAACAAAGCACACAACCTCTCGGCCATCATCAGAAGCTGTGACTGCGTCGGCATTGGTGAAATCCATGCTATTTCGTACCGCAAGTCCATATACACCGAGCAGAATGCTGCGGCTGGCACAAGCAAGTGGATCACCATGAACCTCTATCCTGACGTAGAGAGCGCTTACAATAAGCTGACAACATCGGGAATGCAGATCCTCGTGGCAACAAACAGAGAGGAGTGCCAGGATTTTCGGAACATTGACTATACCATCCCAACAGCTCTCGTCGTAGGGGCTGAGTGGGATGGAATATCGGAAGAGGCCATCAAAGGAGCAGACCACGCCATAACCATACCGATGCTCGGCATGGGCGAATCACTGAATGTATCGGTAGCCACCGCCGTTATTCTCTTTGAAGCACAACGGCAAAGATCGCTAAAGGGGATGTACGATCAACCTCAACTCAAGCCCGATACTCTTGAAAAGATGCTCTTTGAGCTTGCTTATCCACGTCTGAGTCGCGAACTACGAGAAAAAAAGCTTCCTTGATCAGTGTTTTTATTGATAATTTGACGCATAATTTTTTTAATCTCTCAGGGTTGAATTCATACGTTGAAGTTCCCGATACAACCAAGGTATCTTTGCAATGGAGACGTCATACTTGTGGATCTTCCCTTGCGGAGCCCCCTCCCAACTGGTCAGGCCCATGTTTTCTTTTCGATGATCGGCACGATCCACGCCGAACGGATGGTTGATTACAATTACCGTATTTTCGACCGATACAGGCGGTCTGTTGCCAGTCTGGCAGTGCTGGCGGATAGACACAAGAGCTGGAAACCCGCCTCTTATGGCTTTACCCTGCCGGGGTGCAGTCATACCTTCAATTTTCCGGTCGCCAAGCTGACCGATTACAAAGAGTGTATGGTTGAGCTGCTGGAATCAGATAACGCTTTTGGATGGATTACAGCATCACTGGGAAAAACAACGCATCATTGATTTACTAATACATTGTTGATTGTCTGATTGATTGTTCCTGCAAAAATATTGTTGCGTGTAACGAATTCATTGAGTACGTTACATGCAACAAGGAAGATCACGAATTAAGAATGAAACATATGGGCGGAGTTGTTGAACGAGTTCATAAGCACAGGGCGAAATTGCGTGCGGAGGGGATGCGACCGATACAGATATGGGTTCCCGATACACGTCGCTCCGGTTTTGCAGAGGAGTGCCAGCGGCAATCTCTGGTGGTTAAACATGATCCGCATGAAAAGGAACTCCTTAATTTTCTTGATGATGCTGCAGACCGCGAGGGTTGGGGAACATGAAGAGAGGATATCTGGTTGCCATTGCACTACAGGGTAATTACGGTAAGCCTCGTCCCGCAGTTGTCGTTCAATCGGATTATTTTTCTGAACATCCCTCGCTGACCATCCTGCCGGTAACGAGTGAATTGCGGTCAGTCCCGTTATTCCGAATTATGATTGAGCCAACAGAGGGTAACAATC
The DNA here is from genome assembly GCA_005843815.1 of Chlorobium sp. Classification (GTDB taxonomy): domain Bacteria; phylum Bacteroidota; class Chlorobiia; order Chlorobiales; family Chlorobiaceae; genus Chlorobium. Next base: position 1,072 of record SZYA01000036.1, on the reverse strand, counting down.
TGAAAAAAAGATCACAGGTGATGGTCGACAAGGTTCAGACCGTCCCGCGTGAAAAAATCGGCCCGACTTTCGGGAAACTTGATGATGCATCAATGCTTGCCGTTAACCGGGCGCTCGCAGTGTGGCTTGGATTTGCATAGGTTGAATAGCGAACCACTTCCCGACCACCCTCAGTTTGAACTCTTAAGTATTTCTTAACAGTTACCCTTGGTTCCAGCTCATTATCGACAAAAATACGTTTCAAATGCTGGTTGACTGCCGAAACCGAAACATCATACAGAGTGGCCATCATCTTCTGCGTCAGCCAGATATTCTCGTCCTCATAGCGCATCTCCACACTGGCCGCTGAATTGCCGCCAGCCGCAACAAAGGTCAGATATTCAGCAGCCGAGGAGCGAACAACAGAGACCTCTTTTTTCTTGCTCATCCATCAACCTCCCTCACACGTTTCATAAATGTCATTCATCTCTTTTGTCGATGAGAATTCAAAATATAACAACCAGCATACAAAATGAGCCATAGAGCTTACCTGCCACCCTGTCCACTTGAATCTGGATCGACTATAGAACAGGCGGTGAAGGTGTCGAGACTGTTCCGCATAACTCCGAACGGCATCCTGGCAATAAACATTGATGTGTAAAATACCTGAATTAACAAGCACTGGAAACCAACCTCTTATGGCTATAAGTGTTTAGTAAAAGGTCATTCTGTAATTCCGCATCGAGTATTGCTCTGAATCATGAGCGCCTTGGCTATTTGAATTACGAAATCAGTGCTACACTTTTCCCGGAATATTTGGCGCATAAAATTACCGCTCATCTACTTTTTAGGTTACTCTGGCAGTGCGCCGAAGCGATGTTTCAATTACATTTTCCGTAAATTGGGTTGGCCCACCACGTAATTCTGCCAATTCACGGACCCGCTGGGCAATTTCCTTTGCTCAAATTCTTTCCTCGCGTCCGCGCTGATTTCGCCAAACCTTTATGGCTGGTTCAGTATCACGCTCAATTACCTGCTTCGGCCAGCGAATACGTTCGCATCTTCTGAACTTAATGAGCCAGAGCACGACTGA
>SZYA01000088.1 GCA_005843815.1 Chlorobium sp. | reverse complement strand
ATCCCGGATGAAACGCAGCCCGGTCCCGGCTTTTTCTGCCAGTTCCGGTTGGGTCATGCCGAATGACTTTCGTCGTTCACGGACAAAAACAAAAAAGGACGTTAAGCCTTGACGGGTTCACGCAAAAAAATGAAGGCGGCAGGTGTCTACACGACCACCGCTTGTGCTGCAACGTTGGATGAGGCCCCGGGAGCATACAAGCCGATGGATTTGATTCTTGAAAATATCAGGGAAACCGTTGATGTGATTGAGGTTATCAAGCCAGTCTACAATTTCAAGGCGGGTGGAGCAGGCGATTGAAGGCTTCAAAAGGAAATGAAACGGGACGTATGCGTTTTTTTGACAAAAAGCATTACTCTGTATGATAATTCGACATCTACGTCCATTTTTCGACAACAATGCCAAGCACGACCCCAACCATTTCCGATAGCGAGATCATTATTGATGCCAAGTGCCAATGGGTTGGTTATGCACCACTCCAGCGCTACGGCAATGAAGGCATTTCAGCACAGAGCCACCACCTCACCCACCAGCTTGTCAATGCCTTTGGCCACCTCTCCGATGGTCGGCCCAAGCATATAGGCTGGTGTGCTGACAATCTTTCCCTGTTTGCTGACCACGGTGTTCCAGACCGGGCACTCAATATGGCGGGCTCCCATGGTGTTGATGTCAGCCGCACTCTCAGTATCATTGCCGATAGTCAGTTCAATATGCTCCGGACCCAGTAACCTGGCGGCTATCACGGGGGTGATGCAGATAAAACCAAGTGGTTTGCCAGCCTTGTGGAATGCCTGTATGGCTGTGGCAACATCGCTGTTGATGTCGCAGGCAGCCCCCTTGAACGCATAGTTGCTGAAGTTTTTTGCTGCGCCGTAACCACCCGGCAGAATCAGGGCATCCAGCGCTGTTACATCAATCGTCTGCAGATCAGCGATGGCTCCCCGCACAACTCTTGCTGATTCAGCCAGGACGTTGCGGGATTCATCCTCAGACACTGTGCCGGTAAGGTGGTTGACAACATGGTGCTGCATAATGTCTGGCGCAAAGCACACCGCTTCAGCGCCAGCCCTGTCGAGGGCAAGCAGCGTCAAAACGGCTTCCTGGATCTCTGTTCCGTCCAAAAAGCCGCATCCCGAGAGAAGAATGGCAATTTTTTTCATAGAACTGTAGTTTTTTATATCATTACTTTTGATGAGGTATTGCGACTCTGGCGATAATGTGTTTTTTTACGGTAACAGGAAGGTTTGGTGCTTTTATTGTATCTTTTCAACCAGTCTTACCATTATGATTACTCCCGAAGAGACCCTGCTTTTGCTCATTGATGTGCAGGGCAAGTTGGCAGAGAGTGTTGTTCATCCAGAGGCTTTGGCCAGCAATATAAGCAAATTGCTCAGAGGGTGTACCACTCTTGGTGTTCCGGTTCTGGTGACCGAGCAGTACCCGAAAGGTCTTGGCCACACGCTTGAAGCACTGATGGAGTTGTTGCCGGGCAATATTCCTGTCGAGAAAAAAACATTCAGTTGTTGTGGTACGCCTCAATTCATGCGGCAGCTTCGCTCATATAACCGTAACGATATTCTTGTTGCTGGTATTGAGACTCACGTCTGCGTTTATCAGACATCAGTTGAGCTTATCGAATTTGGTTACAATGTTCATTTGGTGACGGATGCTGTTTCATCAAGAATTGAAGGGAACAAGCTTCTCGGGATTCGCTGTATTGAAAAGGCTGGAGCATCCCTGACAAGTACGGAAATGGCTCTCTTTGAGTTGTTACGTGTAGCTGAGGGCGAACGGTTCAAGGCCATTTCGAAAATCGCGAAGGAGTAGTGCCTTTTGACATTATGACATCTGGCTGTTTTCTGACAACCGCGTTCAGCATGGATTTCAATATCGCCTCGCCTTCAAAAATGTCGGGTTCAATTTTGAGATAATAGCAGGCTCTTGTGGTAATGATTCGGATAAGCTCAGGTCGTCCAAGCATACGGAAGTAATCTTTTTCTGTGGTAACAATACTCAGATCTCTCTTTTCCGCTTCCCGACGTACTTTGTGCAGTTTGTTTGCGCTGTAGGGTTCATGATCCTTGAAAAAGTGGTGAGCGGCAACATGGATTCCCTCTTTTGTGAGGCTGTCGAGAAAGCTTTCGGGGGAGGCAATGCCAGCAAAGGCAAGGAAGTTTTGGCTTTTTTCAAGAATCGCCTCATCTGAGGTTTGGAATTCGCCTGAAAAACAGACCAGCTCTCCATTCTTAAGCCGGGCCTGGACGATGGGGCGACCCGTTTTTTCCAGCTCCTTGATGATGATGTTGGCCTGCTCTCTGTCGGTGATTTTGTTGAGCAGAATGAGATTTGCCCGGGAAAGATTTTTCAGTGGTTCCCTCAGGCGCCCTTCCGGCAACATTTTTGCCTTGACAAATGGTTCGGCGGCATTGATAATGGCGATATTGAGCGCCCGGTCAATCTGGCGATGCTGGAAAGCGTCGTCGAGAATGATAACCGATGGCCCTCTTTCGGTAAAGCGTTTGGCAATCGCCATGACCGCCTTTTTTCTTTTATTGGCAACCATGACAATAGCGTCGGGATTGTTCCATGCGAGCATCGCAGTTTCGTCGCCCGCTTCTCTGCTGCTGAGCAGAACTTTTTGTCCGTCAGAGACAAGTTGTACCCCTTTCGACTCCCGAAGGTATCCTCTTGAAACAATGGCAGGCTTGCACCCTATGGAGAGATAGTACTTGACTACCCAGTCAACAAGTGGTGTTTTTCCTGTGCCCCCCGCCGAAAGATTGCCGATGGAGACAACCGGAATCGGTGATTTCCATGCTCTGAAAACCCTTCTGTTAAAAAGTGCATTACGAAACTGCACAATAAAAGAGTAGAGCAGGGCAAAAGGGCGGAGAAGTATGGTCAGCGGATTACTACGCATGGCTGAGTCGTTCTGATAGGGTCGTTGTGTACGTTTGAAGCTCTACTTCACTGAGGAACAGTGGCAGCTCAAGAAGATGGAGTTTGACCGTTGTTTTACTGAATGGTTTCGGGATTTCAAACTGGTCCCAACTGTTGAGTATCCACTTGCTGGCGTAGCAGATTTCAGCAAACACAAGGGCCGAGTGGTTTGTTGAGGCAAGCCTCAACGCGCCGTATTTAAATTGGTTGATTGGTCCACGTGGGCCGTCGGGAGTAAAAACAACAATGCCACTTTTTTGCAGAACACCTTTCATGGCGCTTTTCACCTCCTCACCTCCTTTTGAACTTGAACCACGGATGAGAGAAAAGCCACACTGCTGAAGGGTGTCAGCAAGAGCTCGGCCATCTTCGGACATACTGACAACAGCCGTAATTTTTTTTGAAGGAAAAATGGTGCGGGCCAGAAGCCATCCTGTGATCATTTTTCCGTGCCAGAATGCGAACATGGTTCCTTCGTCGGGCAACGGTATATCCCTGAGCGGTGGAGTTATTGATATACGAAGGCTTGCATAAAGAAGCTTCAACGCAACAGGAAGAATATGACGGGAAATCACCGGAGAGAGTGGCATCGCAGTCAGTTATTTGACAATCGAGAAAGCTGATGGCAAAGGAAAAAAATATTAATTGTTTATCTTGGGGTTCGTGTATTGGATACATGTTATCTGATGAAATCACAAAAGCAATGTAATAAACCACATTCGATAAACCCACGGTGAAATAGAATCCATCCCACAGTAAGAGAGCCATGAATGTTTTAATTATAGGTAGCGGCGCACGTGAACATGCACTCTGTTGGGCGGCTGAACGAAGTGAAAGAGTGACGGTGGTATTTGTGGCACCGGGTAATGGCGGCACTGCGTTGATGGGAGGCAAGGTTCGAAATCTGCCACTGAAAGCCACAGCGTTGGAGGATTTGCTTCAGTTTGCCAGGGAGAATGCTGTTGAGCTGACGATTGTGGGCTCAGAGCAGCCGCTTGAACTTGGTATTGTGGATCTGTTCCGCAGTGCTGGTCATACCATAGTTGGCCCCACCCAGGCGGCAGCTCGTCTTGAGTCAAGCAAGCTCTTTTCCAAAGATTTTATGGAGCGCCATCGCATTCCGACGGCAGCATATCATGTTTTTCGGGATGCGACTACCGCCAGGAGATATATCGGGCAGCCACAGAATGTGTATCCGCAAGTGATCAAGGCAAGCGGTTTATGTGCGGGGAAAGGGGTTTTCATTGCCATCAACAAGGAAGAGGCGCTAAGGGCCGTCAAGGATATCTTTGACGATCGGATTTTTGGCGATGCAGGAGATGAGGTGGTTATTGAGGAGTTTTTGCAGGGTCAGGAGGCGAGTGTCTTTGTGCTGACCGATGGTATAAAGTACCGGCTCTTTTTACCTGCCCAGGATCACAAGCGAATTGGCGATGGCGATACCGGCAAGAACACGGGGGGGATGGGAGCTTATGCTCCTGCGCCAGTGGTCACTTCCGAGGTGATGCGAAGGGTCGAGGATCGGATTATCCGCCCTACCTTGAAGGGGATGGCCGATGAAGGTTATCCCTATACCGGTTTTTTGTATGTCGGGTTGATGATCGACAACGGAGAGCCCTCGGTTGTTGAGTACAATGCGCGTCTTGGTGATCCCGAGACCCAGGTGGTGCTTCCCCTTATCAAAAGCGACTTTATTGCCGCTCTTCAGGCAAGCGTTGACGGAACGCTGGATGAGGTGCCCTTTGAGATGCATGAGAAGTCGGCTGCGACGGTTGTGATTGCTTCGGCTGGTTATCCGGATCACTATGAGATCGACAAACCGATTACTATCTCTCCGGATGTTGCTGCAATGGAAAATTGTTATATGTTTCATGCTGGAACAGCCATCAGGGAGGGGCAGCCAGTGACTGCTGGCGGAAGAGTTTTTTCGGTCACAGCGCTGGGAGATACTCTTCGGGAGAGCATTGAACGTGCTTATCGTGTAGTTGAAAAGATCAGCTTTGAAGGTGCATATTACCGTACAGACATAGGGGCCAAGGGGCTGTAACATGAAACTATCAAGACGTAAATTCGAAATTATTCAGGAACAGGCATTTCGTGAGCTGCCCTACGAGTGCTGTGGTTTGCTTGTTGGTGTACAGAACAGTGATCATCGAGGAAATATTGAGAATATTGTTCATGAAATTGCTCCTTGCAAAAACTGTCTCTATTTCGGCAGGGAGCAGGGGTTCGAGATTGCACATCAGGAGTATCTTGATGTGGAGCGGGAAGCAGCAAGGCATGGATATCGTATTCTTGGATCGTACCATTCCCATATCAACACTCCGGCAATTCCCTCACTGCATGATGTTGATTTTGCCCATGCAGGCCATACGTTGCTGATCATTTCGCTGATGAACGGGCAACCGAAAGAGGTGACGGCCTGGCTTCGACGCCATTCTGGGGGATTTCACCAGGAGCAGATCCGTGTTGTGGAGTAGCGGGCCGAGAGCGAAGTGGCGCAAAACTCTTTGACTTATTTTGTACATTACCCTTTTTTATAGCTCACCAAGTATTAAACCCGGAAATAACGTGCCAAAACGGGAAGATATCAAGTCGATATTAGTAATAGGCGCAGGCCCTATCGTTATCGGTCAGGCCTGTGAATTTGATTACTCCGGCACCCAGGCGTGCCGTGCACTGAAGGAGGATGGTTACCGCGTGGTGCTGGTCAACAGCAACCCGGCAACCATCATGACCGATATAGAGTTTGCCGACGCAACCTATATTGAGCCAATTACTCCGGAGTATGTTCAGAAAATTATAGAGCGCGAAAAACCTGATGCCCTGTTGCCCACCATGGGTGGTCAGACAGCCCTCAATATTGCCGTCAGCCTTGCCGAGTCAGGCATTCTTGAGCGCAACGGCGTTGAGCTGATCGGCGCAAAACTTCGGGCCATCAGAAAAGCTGAAAATCGTGAGTTTTTCAGCGATGCCATGAAGAAAATCGGCCTTGAAATGGCGAAAGGTTTTTTTGTCCGCAATGAAAAAGAGGCCAAAGAGGCGCTTGAAGAGATTGGCCTGCCTATTGTGATTCGCCCCTCCTTTACGCTGGGTGGCACTGGTGGCGGTTTTGCCCAGACGAAAGCCGACTATTATGAAGCGGTGCGGAGAGGACTTATGGAGAGCCCCATTAGCGAAGTACTTGTTGAGGAGTGCCTGACTGGCTGGAAGGAGTATGAGCTTGAGGTTATCCGCGACCTGGCTGATAATGTTATTATCGTCTGCTCTATTGAGAATGTTGATCCCATGGGGGTGCATACCGGCGACAGTATCACTGTGGCCCCGGCCCAGACGCTTACAGACCGCCAGTATCAGGAGCTTCGTGATGCCTCGATAAGAATTATTCGTGAGATTGGTGTTGAGACCGGTGGCAGCAATATTCAGTTTGCCATCAATCCAGTTGATGGTCGTATTGTGGTGATTGAGATGAACCCCCGTGTATCGCGCAGTTCAGCACTGGCCTCAAAAGCAACCGGTTTTCCAATCGCCAAAGTGGCGGCAAAGCTGGCGGTTGGCTACCGGCTTGATGAGATTCTCAATGACATTACCAAAACAACTCCGGCCAGTTTTGAGCCAACTATTGACTATTGTGTTGTCAAGATCCCGCGTTGGGATTTCGAGAAGTTCAAAAATGTTGATGCCCGTCTTGGCGTGCAGATGAAGTCGGTTGGCGAGGTGATGGCCTTTGGTCGCAACTTCAGGGAGGCGTTGCAGAAGTCTCTTCGTGGCCTTGAGATAGGGCGCGCCGGGCTGGGTTCTGACGGCAAGGATATCATGAATGTGCTTGATATGACCCCGCAGCAGAAAAAGTTTGCCAAGGAGGATATTCTCGAAAAAATCAAAATACCAAAAGCAGACCGGATCTTTTATCTCCGTTATGCCTTTCAGGCAGGTGCAACCATTGACGAAGTACATCAGTCAACCGGCATTGATCCATGGTTTCTTGATAATATTCTCCAGATCGTTGAGCTTGAAGATGAGCTTCGTAAACTGGCCGCTGCGGATTGATTAGCCATGAGCTATCTTGACAAGATTTTGGAGGAGAAAAAGCGTGAAGTGGCTGAGCTCAAGAGGGCGAAACCAGCGCAGCGTTATGACGAATTGCTAAGCTCGCTGGGGGCTACCCGCGATTTCAGGCGCGCTCTTGTCCGCACAGGGGGAGGATTGCGTCTTATTGCCGAAATTAAAAAAGCATCTCCCTCTCGCGGTCTTATTGTCAAGGATTTCGACCCTCTTGCCATGGCCCAAAGCTATGCCGGGTTGGGCGCTTCAGCCTTTTCGGTGCTTACGGATCGCCTCTTTTTTCAGGGCTCCATCGACTATCTGCAACAGGTGAAGCGCTCATTTGCCTTGCCTGTGCTGCGTAAAGAGTTTATTATTGATGAATCCCAGATATTTGAGTCACGCCTGATTGGTGCGGATGCCATTCTGCTGATAGTGGTAGCGCTTGAGCCCGTGCAGCTTGGCGATTATCTGCAGATGGCAGAAGCTCTTGGCTTGGATGTGCTTGTTGAGGTGCATGACCGGCAGGAGCTTGACATCGCCATTGAAAAAGGTGCCTCGATTATCGGTGTCAACAACCGGAATTTAAAGGACTTTTCGGTTAATCTTCATGCTTCGGTTGCACTTCGTCCTCATATTCCTCCGGGGGTTATTGCGGTGGCAGAAAGCGGCATGAAAACTGCCGCAGATATTGCTCTTATTGATCAGGCATCCTATGATGCCGTGCTGATAGGGGAGGGGCTGCATACCAGCCCCGAGCTTCGCGATATTACCTGGTCATCGCTCTGATTTTTGCCGCACTGCCTGCCGGATCAGACGATTTGAAGAACGCGGTGCCGGCAATCAACGCATCAGCTCCAGCCGTTACCACACTCTGGGCATTCTCTTCGGTGATGCCACCGTCAATGGCGATGACCATGTTCGGATTTACTTTAAGGCGCATCTCATGGAGTTGGCTGATTTTGCCAATTGAGGAGGGAATAAACTTCTGCCCACCAAAACCGGGGTTAACCGACATCAGCAGAACGAGATCAAGATCCGATAGAACCGATTCAAGCGTTGAGACGGGTGTGCCCGGATTGATTGAGACTCCAGCTTTTGCGCCGAGGCTCTTGATGAACTGGATGGTGCGATGCAGGTGAGGACAGGCCTCCTGATGAACAGTAATCTGGTGTGAACCTGCTTTGACAAAATCCTCGATGTAACGGTCAGGATCGGCAATCATCAGATGAGTGTCGATAATCATCGGCGTACATGCGGCAATTGCCTGGACGATGAATGGGCCAAAGGTGATATTGGGAACAAAGTTTCCGTCCATGATGTCGCAGTGCATCCAGTCTGCGCCCGCTGCTGTGGCAATATCTATAGACTCTTTAAGGCGAGAGAAGTCGGCCGAAAGAATGGATGGTGCAAGTAGTGTTGTTGTTGTTGGTATGGGCATGATGGTTACTCCTTGATCGTGATAAAAAATAATTCGGGCAAATAATTAAAAAGCTTCACCAATTCCAAAATGAAAGGTGCAGTCGCCTATGTTCATGTTCGAAATGCGCCATGGTTTTGCTGCAGTTGGGTCGTGAAGTTTATAGGCAAAATCAAAACGGAACGGGCCTATGGGTGATCCAAGGCGCAACCCAACCCCGGAGTCCAGAGCAAAGTCTCTTGTCAGAGAAGAGGGTGTGAGGGCGTAGGTACCGTTTCTATCCCAGATGTTCCCGACATCCGTAAAAAATGTTACACCTGAAGAGTGGTTGAACAGTTTGAAAAATTTCACACGGTATTCAAGGTTAAGTTCGAGCTTGACATCGGCACCAAAATTCGATGCCGCTTTACTTGTGCTGTTTCCTGGTCCGAGGGTATTAAAGAGCCAACCCCTCATGCTGTTTGAGCCTCCGGCGTAGAAACGACGCTCTTCAGGCGTCGATTCAGCTTTACCATAGGGTATCATCCAGCCGATACGCCCCTTGGCAGCAAGCTGGCTTTCTGGCGCAACATGTTTTGTGAGCGCCAATCCGGTTTCAAACTTTATATATTGTGAATAGGTCGTGCCGAAAATCTGGGGGTCTGTCTCAGAAAAACCTCCATACTTTTTGGTATCGATATAGGTATCTATAAGCCACGCAATACTTCCAGCCTCTTCAAGGAGCAGGTCAAGTTTCCAACTGCTTTTTTCGGGAAGGAGGTTTTGGCGATTGGCTGCATTGAAACGAAGTCGGAAGCCCTGGTTGAAATGGGTATTCATCAGGCTGTCGACAGCGGCATTGACTGCAGGTTGATTGGCAGGATTAATCTTGATATTTTTGGCCAAATCGGTTTTAAAGAGCTGCTTAAATCCACGGAGAGAGTCTTTGGCTACCCATTCAATTTCAAAAAAATCAAAATTCAGGCGTGATGATGGACTCAGGGGTGCGCTATAAGTGGTGCGAATCAACCCTTTTTTGCTCGAAAGCAGCACGGGCTGCCTGGTGGCCGAGTATTCTGCAGTTGTTGAATAAAAGCTGCCAGTTTTTTTGAGAACAGGAAAAATAAGATTGCTTTTCATGCTGAATTCATAAGGAATGATCTTTGTGTATTGGCTGGGATCAAGATTGGCCAGAACTCTGTTGTCGGAGCTTGCCTGGGTTCCATATTCTGTTGATATTCTGAGCTTTTCTCCTCCACCGAAGAGGTTTTTGTTTTCATAAGCCAGTGATGTGCCGAAAAATGGGGGCCCATACCGGTTGTCAATCAGTATTTTTGGCTCTATCTGGTGCTTGGGTGCTGTTTCAAGGTTGATGGTTGTGTAGAGTGCGCCAGCACGTGTCGAATCATGGGTGATATAAATTGACGAAAAGATATTGGTTGCCCCAAAATTCTGCAGGGTGCGCTGTTCGAGACTTTCACGGGTAAAGTTACCAGGGCGGAATGCTATTGCTGTTGTGATAAGGTCAGGTGAGACTCTCTGTTTGCCGAGAATTTTACCACTGATATTATCCTGGGTAAATATTTTTTGACCTGCCATCCCTGCGTTTTTTACGGGATTTTGAACTACCGCATTGATCGGGCCATAGTGTAGTCGTTCTGGTAAATTCAGTTGGAAACTAATTCCGGTGTGCGTTCCGACGGTGTCCACCTTGATGCGTATACTATCTTCATGAAAAAAGGAAAAACCATACTCTTTGAAAAATGAGACGGTGCGATCCCGCTCCTCAATAAGCCGTTCAACAGAAAAAATATCCTTGATATTCAGCCGTTTTTGTTTGAGGTACTCATCGTGAAGATCGCTTGTAACTTTGTCAAGTCCACGATAGCTGAGAGAGTCAACTCGTGATGGCTCATTTTCTCTGACAAGTACCTCCAGATCCAGCCTTTTTCCGTTATTTCTGCGAATAATCGAGTGAGTTACATCAGCACCAAAATAGCCTTTATAGGTGTAGAGCTTCTTGATAAGGAAGATGTCTTTGGCAAATTCTTCAGGACTGAAAGGTCTTGGGAGTTTACCGAAAAGACCGAGCCCAAGAAAGGATTTGCTTTTGGATGTGCCTATGATCAGGCGCAGCTCTTCCGAGCTGATTGCTTTATTGCCAATGAAGCGAATGTTATTGACATAAGCTGGCTGCACTGACTGCTCTTTTCTCTCCCCGGCAGTCTCTCCATGTACAGCGAAGGCACAGAAGACAATAAGTGCAATAAGGATCAGAGCTTTTGCCAAACAGGAGTTCCGTTTTATACTGCGTTCTCTGTTCTCAGGTTAACTGCTCTTCGTCATCGTACCCAAACTCTTCATCAGTAGGATAGTCTGGCCATATTTCATCAAGACTTTCATAAACATCATCACCTTCCGGCAGGTCATGCAGGTTCTCGATAACCTGCTGAGGTGCGCCAGTCCTGCTTGCATAATTAATCAATTCGTCTTTTGTTACAGGCCACGGAGCGTCAGCTATATGACGGGCAAGATCTAAATTCCAGTACATACTTACAGTAATTGATTTGTTCGTGTTAGGAGTGATTATCGTTCTGTTCCAGTGAACCGTTGTGTCTTGAAATGAATTTATCAGGATTTGTGTCGTTAAAGAAATAAACTGTCGGATTGACTCTTACATTATCTTTCTGTACTTCGTAATGGAGATGCGGAGCAGTCGATACCCCGGTGTTACCAGAAAGAGCAATAATGTCGCCACGGGTTACTTTTTGGCCCTGGCGTACCAACAGTTTCGAAAGATGAGCGTAGATGGTTTTATAGCCATATCCGTGGTTGATTGCGATCATCTGCCCATACCCCTTGTCACCTCCCGAAAACGCAACAATTCCGTCACCCGTTGTCTGTACATGCGTTCCCTCTGAAGCTGAAATATCAATGCCCTGGTGAAAAAGTGAGAGGTTATAGATTGGGTGTATCCGCAAGCCGAATGTGCTGGTAATTGAGCCATTGACGGGCTTGATGTTAGGAATACTCGATACTAAAGATGTTGGATTCGGGTTGTCGCTCAGCCCTTTTTTTTCCCAGGTATTGTCACTCGGAGGCTCTACCTGCATGATCAATTGCTCAATCATCTGTTCTGCATTTGCAATATACCCCTCTGCGATTTTTGTCTGATTTGTCGTTGTTTTTTTTGACACCAGCGGCTGTTTTTCTGTCGCCAGGAGGGTGGAAGAGGTCAATGAAAAAGAGGCACATAGTGCGACAAAGAAAAAAGCCCCCCCAAGCACCAGATTGCTCAAACGAAAAACATGTCGATTTCGCTGGTATTCTGTTGGCATCATAAACTGATCTGTCGCAATCATGCGGTATCCGTATTGTGTTTCAGAATGAGCAGATTACTCTTGGTTGTAAATTTGGCCAATATAAAAAAACTTTAGGTGATAAGTCAATGATTCGTGGGCGACCGAGCAGTTTTTTATTGTTGGGCGAATTGACCTCAAAACCATGAGGGAATGGCTCGAAAATTTTGTTTGACATTGCACCCGGAGAAAACCCGGCAGAAAAGAAGGATACCTCTTGCAAGGGGTAGATTACACCTTTTCTTGACAAAAATGGCTATTATGGGGTGATATTTAGCTTTTGGCGCTTCTTGATAAGATATTTACTTCAATCCGTCAATAACGAATATAATGCAATATTATATAGTTTTATAGAGCATTTTCTCTCAAGCCATTATAATACACAAAATACCGTCAAGCCTCATCCGTTACTAACGCTGAAAAATACCATGAACTACAAAACGCAATCGAATTGGCGGGAGATTCAACGCTTTCTGCCCAAAGAATATCAGCTTGAGCTGGATAATGAGCCTTCAGAAGAGAGGTGGCAATGGCGAGGTCACCAGATTCATCTTGACCGCTTTCGTAATCCTCGGGCTGTGGCGAAAGTGATCCTGTTTCATGGAGTTGGTACCAACGGACGGCAAATGTCGACCATTCTTGGCAGTCCCCTTTTCAAGCGCGGCTTTGAAGCCATTGCTATTGACATGCCGGAGTATGGCATGACCCGGGTTGCCTCCGGTGTGCTGGTAACCTACGATGATTGGGTTCAGGCTGGCAGTGACCTCATTGATGCTGAACTCAAAAAAGATGGCAGACCCATCGTGCTCTACGGTCTCAGCGCAGGGGGTATGCTTGCCTGGCACGTTGCCGCGCTCAATAAAAAAGTCAAAGGCATCGTGGGCATGACCTTTCTCGATCAGCGGGAGCAGCAGGTTCGCGATGAAACGGCGTTGAATTTTCTCATGAGTCGAATCGGGGTGCCATTGACCCACCTGGCCGCCAAAACGCCACTGGCAGCTCTTCGAATGCCGATGAGTCTGGCGAGCAAAATGTCGGCGCTGGTCAATAATAAAGCGGCGCTCAAGGCTTGCTTGAGAGACGAGACTTCGGCGGGCAAATGCGTCACTATGAAGTTTCTCAGCTCGCTTACGAGCTATACACCTGTGGTTGAACCCGAAGCTTTTGATGTCTCTCCGATTTTACTGACTCAACCTGAAAAAGATCGGTGGACACCCTTGCATCTCAGCGAGCTTTTTCTCAAGCGGGTCAATCGTGTGCCGAAAAAGGTGGTGATGCTTGAAAATGCTGGTCACTATCCACTCGAACAGCCAGGGCTGACACAGTTGTGCGATGCTGTGGTGGAGTTTATCCATTCCTGCATCTCGCCTGGTCGAACCACGACAGAGTCAGGAGGCTCTGTTAACGTTTGATATGGCAGTGGTTTTTTCTTAAATTCCGGCTTAATCATAAGGCACGGAAACGAAACAATCAATAAACTATCTGCATAATGTCTGATCCTGTTATCAAGCGGGCGCTGGTCTCTGTATCTGATAAAACCGGTATTGTTGAATTTTGCCGGGAGTTGAATGGCATGGGGGTCGAGATTTTTTCAACAGGGGGAACCCTGAAGTCGCTTCAGGATGCAGGTGTCAGTGCAGCCTCGATTTCAACCATTACCGGGTTTCCGGAAATCATGGATGGCCGGGTCAAGACCCTGCACCCGAAAATACATGGAGGACTGCTTGCTGTCCGGGAGAGTGCTGACCATGTGAAGCAGGCGGCTGAGAACGGGATCAGCTTTATTGATCTGGTTGTGGTGAACCTCTATCCCTTCGAGGCAACCGTGGCCAAGCCGGATGTGACATTTGAGGATGCGATTGAGAATATTGATATCGGTGGCCCCTCAATGCTACGGAGCGCGGCAAAGAATAACGAGTCGGTAACGGTTGTCACCGACAGCGCCGATTATGCCCTGGTGTTGCAGGAGATGCGGGAGAATAACGGTGCCACCAGGCGGGCAACCCGCCTTTCACTCGCCTTGAAGGTTTTTGAACTTACCTCCCGTTATGACCGCGCCATTGCAGCGTATCTGACAGGAGCTGTCGGAGGAGCGCCGTCTGAAGCGGCAAACAAGATGACGGTCAGCCTTGAGCGTGAACTCGATATGCGCTACGGTGAAAATCCGCACCAGAGCGCAGGGCTCTATCGCCTGACCGATACAAACGGAACCCGCTCATTTGAAGACTATTTTGAGAAACTGCATGGCAAGGAGCTCTCCTACAACAACATGCTCGATATTGCTGCAGCCGTCACCCTGATTGAAGAGTTCCGTGGTGAGGAACCGACGGCCGTCATTGTCAAACATACCAATCCGTGCGGTGTTGCGCAGGCTTCGACGCTTGCTGAAGCTTATCGCAGGGCATTTTCAACCGATACCCAGGCTCCTTTTGGGGGCATTATCGCCTTTAACCGTCCTCTTGATATGGAGGCTGCAAAGGCGGTCAATGAGATCTTTACCGAGATACTGATTGCCCCAGCTTTTGAGGAGGGCGTGCTTGAGATGTTGATGAAGAAGAAAGATCGCAGGCTGGTGCGCCAGACCAACGTCATGCCCAAAGGTGGATGGGAGTTCAAGTCCACGCCATTCGGGATGCTTGTTCAGGAGCGCGACAGTAAAATTGTTGCAAAAGAGGATCTCCAGGTTGTCACCAAACGGCAGCCGACCGAGGAGGAGATTGCCGACTTGATGTTTGCCTGGAAGATCTGCAAGCATATCAAGTCGAACACCATTCTCTATGTGAAAAACCGTCAGACCTACGGTGTCGGCGCTGGTCAGATGTCGCGTGTTGACTCTTCCAAAATTGCACGCTGGAAAGCTTCGGAAGTCAACCTCGACCTGCATGGATCGGTGGTCGCCTCTGATGCCTTTTTCCCTTTTGCAGACGGTCTTCTTGCTGCTGCAGAGGCTGGAGTCACAGCAGTCATTCAGCCCGGTGGCTCTATCCGCGATAATGAGGTGATTGAGGCTGCCGATGCCAACAACCTTGCCATGCTCTTTACCGGCATGCGCCATTTCAAGCATTGACAAGCTAACTCGCGTCCACAAGAAGTCGTCTCTCATCCCGGCAACCCACAGGTCGGGATGAGAGACGAACCTCAGGAATGGAATCCACGAGTTACTTTTTTTTAGTTCCCTCTTTCCAAATTCCTGGCCACCGCCCGCGCATTGCGTTTGAGCCGTCGAAGCCCGATGCGGAATATTGGTGTTCCATAAAACAGCTCCCGAAATTCTGATTTTGTGAGGTTCAGTACTCTCTCTGTCGTCATGTTCACCAGTTCAGCTCGCACGTTGAACGCATTATTGATCTGGATACTCGCTTGCTGGTTATAGGGACAAACCTCCTGACAGAGGTCGCACCCGAACATCCAGTCGCCAATCATGGCATCCTCCTCTGCTCTAAATTCCCGTTTCAGCTCTATCGTCAAGTAGGAGATGCACTTTGATGCATCAATTTTTCCTGGTTCCATCAGTGCACCTGTGGGGCAGTGAGCAAGGCAATCACCACAACTGCCACAGTAGTTGGGGAGAGTCAATTTTGCTGAGGAGATCTCCCTGTCAACAAGTATCTCTCCGAGAAAAATGTATGATCCGGCGGAGGGCACCTTCAGGAGGGTGTTTTTTCCTGTTTTTCCAATGCCCGCCTCCTCTGCCCAGTTTTTTTCAAGGAGCGGTGAGCTGTCCACCGCTATAAGGGCCCGAAGAGGTTCACCAACAAGGAGCTCAATCTCTGCAAGGAGTGTTTCAAGTTTTGATTTGACCACAGTGTGGTAGTCGTCAATGAGCGCATATTTCGAGATTTTCGGGAAGCCTGCCTGACGATCAACAGGGTAATTATAGCTCATTGCGGTCGAAATGATCGTCCGCAAACCGGGAAGCAGCAGGGAGGGATTGGCTCGCTCTTCCATCCGGGTTTCCAGGTAATGCATCTCGCCATTCCGATGCTCCTCAATCATGGCTGTGGCACGTTGTATGGCAAGTGGTTGTGGTACAGGAGCTGAAAAACCAATGGCAGCAAATCCCAGTTCTGCAGCCACTTTCCGGATTTGAGGGGCAAGATTGGTGGAATGGTCAGTCATGGTATGGTGCGGCTTTATTGACGAGTTGATCTGACGGACAGGAGAATGGTCACTTTGTCTGCCTGGGTTGCAAGCCAAGGCATTGTATGACGGTGTTATGGAGCAGCGGGCGGAATTTACGGATTCTGATGTTCTCTGCTGTGGGATAGACCCTGTTGCTGAGGAGAATAACCGCAAGCTCTTTTTCCGGGTCAATCCACAGGCTTGTTCCGGTGAAGCCGAGGTGACCGTAGGAGGAGTTTGAAAAATAGTCTCCTGCTGAGGAGTATCCCTCAGGTGATCGTAGATCCCATCCCAATGCCCTTGCCGATTTGCTTCGGGAGAGAAATGTTCTGAGAGTCGATTTCTGGAAATAGAGGTGGCTATGCATGCTTCCCCCTTGCATCACCATGGCCGTCATGCGGAGAAGGTCACCTGTTGTGGAGTACAATCCGGCATGTCCGGCAACGCCGCCAAGAAGTGCGGCATTCTGGTCGTTGACCAGCGGACGTGGAGAGGTAAATGGCCACAGGGTATCTTTGTCCACAGGGGCAATTCGCCATGAGAGCGATGGTGGAGGAGTGAACATGGAGGATCTCATCTGAAGTGGCTTGCCAAAGCGCTCCTGAAAGTTTGATGCAAGAGATTTACCGGTGATGGTTTCAACGATTTTCCCAAGGAGCATAAAGCCGAGATCGCTGTAAAGGGTTGTTGTGCCAGGCGGAGAGAGGAGGGTATCAGCGGCAATGGCGCTGAAAAGCGCTTCGGGTGTGGCACAGCTTTTTGCATAAAACGAGTGGGCTCTCAAGCCGGAGGTGTGGCGCAGCAGATGCTCAATGGTGATCGTTTTCTTGCCGTTTTTCCCAAAATCCGGCAGGTACCTTGCTACTGGCGCCTGGAGGGAGAGTGAATCCCGCTCAACAAGCTGCATGACAATGCTGGTCGTGGCGACAGCTTTTGTCAGCGAAGCGAGATCGTAGATGGTTGTTGTATCAACGGGAGTGCTGTTGGGAGCGTATGTCAGTTTGCCGAACGCTTTGTGAAAAACAGTTTTGCCTTTGTAGAGTATAGCCAGGCTTGCCCCGGGAAATACAGAGTCCTCTACGGCTTTTTCAACAGCCCTTTCAAGTGGTTTGAAAGTATAGGCAAGCGCATTTTCCGCGATAGCCATGCTTGACCCGATGCAGAGCATGACTGACGTTAGAGCACAGCGGATCAATTGCATCAGTCATCCGTTAAAAGAGCGAGAACTTGACATAGCGTTTCGGGTGCGATTTGAGATCGACGAGCAGAGAATCGAGGGAAGAGAGGGTTCGTGACAGGTTATTATACAGCGCTGGATTGGAGGAAAGCTGACCCAATGTCCCCTTGTCATTATTCAGTTTGTTTATCAGCAATTCGGTTTTTGCGGCAGTCTGATTAAGCCTGTCAAGTGTCTCTGTTGTATTTGTTGCCATCGACTTGTCATTGAGAAGCTTTGGAAGGAGGCCCTCGCCACGTGATGCTTTCTGTGACAGCGTTGAGAGTTCGGCGGATGTGGTTTTCAGGCTGGTGACGGTTGCCGCAAGCTCTTTTCCCATCTGCTTATCGGTAAGAAGTTTACCCGCAACTCCCTGACCGTTGTTCAAATGATCCAACAGTTTATTGATATTATCAAAGGTCTTATTGGCGCTGGCCGTAAGATTGGTCATACCCTCTTCAGTAGCCAGTGGGATAAAATCACCCTCTTTCACAGCGGGACCATTTCCCGTTAAAATGTCAACATATTTGTCGCCCAGTATACCAAGGGATTTAATGGTGGCCCTGGCATCTTTTGTGACGAGGGGTGCAAACTCCTCTTTCAGTTTCAGGTCGGCGACAACAAAGAGTGAATCGTGGCTTCTGACAAAGTTCATTTTTGAGACAATGCCTATTTTTTTACCCGAGACGGAGACAAAGTTGTTCTCAGCAAGGCCTTGCACATCTCTCGAAAGTATTTTTACAGTTGTGGTGCCGGAAAACAGATTGGTATTTTTACCGATGACCAGTCCGAGCCATGCGGCAAAACCGATGCCGAAAATGAAAAATATTCCAGTTTTCAGATCGCTCCATTGCAAAGCGTTCGGATTTTTCATAAAGGTAAAGGGTCTTAGTGAGCGTTATAATTCAAGAATTTTGTCAGAAAGAATCGATCGTATAAACGGATGCTCTGCATGATGAAGTTTTTCGGTCACGTCGTCGAAAATGATTTCACCCTTGTAAAGCACGGCGACGGAGTCGGCGACATTGAAAACATCATCAATAATATGGGTAACAATAACGGCACCAAGGTTGTTATTGTGGCGAAGCGAGCTGATGAGCGAGAGAATTTTTTTGGAACTGACCGGATCAAGTCCGGCAGTTGGTTCATCAAAAAGGATCATGTGTGGCTTGAAGATCATCGCCCTTCCTATGGCGACCCTGCGGCGCATTCCGCCACTCAGGCTCTCGGGAAGTTGCTCTTCATAGCCTTCAAGACCTGCAAACTGGATCTGTTCTGCGACTCTTCGGGTTATCTCATCCTCGGGCAGTTTCATGTTTTCACGAAGAAAAAAGCCAAGATTCTGGCTGATGGTCATGGAGTCGAAAAGTGCATTCCCCTGAAAAACCATACCCATTTTTCTTCGAATGGCATAAAGTTCGGTCTCCTTCATGTTGGTAATGTCGGTTCCGTCAACGATTATCTGCCCGCTGTTCGGCTTGATAAGGCCAAGCATCAGTTTGAGAATGGTGCTTTTTCCAACACCACTTGGTCCAAGGATTGCCTTGATGGTGTTGTCTTTGATGGTCAGGGAGACGTTTTTAAGGATCTCTCTTTCGCCATACTTGAGGCCGACCTGTCGTAGTTCAATCATTCGTTCACATGTTTTCCAGTACGATCTTTGAAACGTAGAAATTGGCAATGAGCACAAGTCCTGATGAAACAACAATGCCTTTAATGGTTGAACGTCCGACTCCGGATGTGCCACCCCTTGCCGCAAAACCGTTGAAGCTGCTGACAAGCGTTATAATGATGGCAAAGACGGGGGCCTTGAGAAACCCGACAACAAAGTCTTTGGCTACGAGTCGGGGATAGACCGAGTTCCAGAATATACCAGGATCAAGCCGATGATAGTGCTCGGCCATGTATGCAGCGCTCTGGAGGCCGGCAAAGTCAGAGAAGGCCGTTAAAGGCAGAAACATGATGAGCGCCGCAACAAGCCGTGGAGTGACAAGTTTTGCAATGGGATCAGTTCCGAAGGCGCGAAGTGCGTCGATTTGCTCCGATATCTGCATGGCCCCGAGCTCGGCACCGTTTCTTGAACCAAATCGCGCGGAGAGCATAAGACCCATGAGAAGAGGCCCAAGTTCGCGAATCACCGACAACGCTGTTGATCGTCCAAGCATTGTTTTTGCTCCAAAATCTTCAAGCAGGTTGCCCACCTCAATGGCAAGGAGAGCGCCGATTGAGACCGCGCTGACCAGTACAATAGGCAGGGAGTCGGCACCGCAAATCTTGGCCTGATCAAGAACATCCCGCCAATATTGTTTCGCCTTCGGGATGGCGACAAAGGCTCTGATTGAAAACCAGAAAAACTCCTGCATGGTGAAGAAGAAAACCTTCATCTCAAGAAGAAGCTTTTCTTGAAGCGTTCGGGTGAAGGCCAGTGCACCGGAGCGAGATTGTTGAGTTTTCATGCGTGCAATAGTCGGCTTTTCATTTTTGCGACCCATTCGCAAGGTATGGTGACCTTGCCGAAAATATCGTCATCCCTCTCCCTCATGCCATGATAGTCTGAGCCGCCGGAAAAGAGCAGAAAGTACTCATTGGCAATTTCACGGTAATAGTTCTGGCGGTAGGTATCGTGAGAAGGGTGCACAACCTCAATACCGTCAAGCCCAAACGTAATTAACTGTTTTAGAGTTTCATCGGGGACGTTCTGGGCTGGATGTGCAAGAAACGAAAGACCCGAGGCTTTGTTGATAAGGCTTATGACATCTGCGGGATGCGTCTCAATGCTTTTTACATAAGCCGGACTGTGTGAACCGAGATATTTGCTGAACGCTTCGCTGAAGCTTTTGACATAACCGACATCCTGAAGCACTGCGGCAATATGCGGTCTTCCAACACTTCCATTCTGAGCTTTGTTGATAATTTGTTCAATACCAATTTTAACCCCCATTTTTGCGAGTTTACTCACCATACGCTCAGCCCTTTCGGTGCGCAGGTGACGGCAGTGGTCCAGATACCCTTTCAGCTCAGAATGCTGATAATCAAAAAAATAACCGAGGACATGAATATCATATCCCTTGTAGGCCGAGCTCATCTCTACACCAGGAATAAGCTCAATACCTTTTTCAAAGGCTAATGGCTTTGCTTCGTCAATACCTAATACAGAATCATGGTCAGTAATGCTGATGGCCTTTAATCCGGCAAGTGCTGCTTTTTCAACAATTTTTGCAGGAGTAAAGATTCCGTCGGAACATTTTGTATGAATGTGTAAGTCTGCTTTTTCAAAGCCATTATACCCTACGCTCAACAAGCTGTACGGCACGGCTGAATGATTAAATAGTTAATTTGTCTCTGTTATATTATAAGAAATTTTTTCTGGCTGGTTCTCAGAAAACAGAATTATTTTTCAGAGCGCAATACTGCCTTATCGTTCGGTTTGATTACGGTTGCAGGGCTCCTGTAAAAACAAGGTAGAGAATGGTCGCTCCTGCCAGCAGCCTGTAGACAATAAAGATGGTTGTTGTGTGCTCTTTGAGGTAGTCGAGCAGGAAGGCGATGGATGCGTAACCGACAATACCGGCCACAAGGGTTGCCAATGCGATATTGGTTGCGCTTTCAGGAGATGAGGAGATGCTACCCCATGTTTTATGAAGCTGCAGGATTGCTGCGGCAAATACCGAAGGGAGTGAGAGCAGAAAAGAAAAACGGGCTGCGGATTCACGGGAAAGATTCAGAAAAAGTCCACCGGTTATGGTTACTCCCGAGCGCGAGGAGCCGGGAATGAGAGCGATGCTTTGTGCAAAACCGATCAACAGAGCCTCTTTCCAGCCAATATTCTCCATTGATTTCAGTGGCAGCCCCTTTTGCAGCCGGTTTTTAATTTTATGTTCAGCCAGAGAGAGGATGATGGCCAGGCCAATCAGAGCTCCGCTGACCCAGTAGAGCGAACGGAGGCTTGTTTCAATCTCTGATTTAAATAAAAGGCCGAATATGACAATCGGGAGGGTTCCGGCAGCAATCATCCATCCCATTTTTGCTTCAGCAGTCCCGAGGGGTTTCCCTTTTACAATTCCATCAAGGAGACCTTGGCCAATGACAAAAATATCCTTTCGGAAATAGATGAGGAGAGCGAAAAGAGTCCCGATCTGAACGATGGCGGTAAATGGCGCTCCCGGATCACTCCATCCCATCAGAGCCGGTATAATTCTGAGGTGTGCCGAACTGCTGACAGGGAGGAATTCCGTCAGGCCCTGGGCTATACCGAGAACAATTGCTTCAATGATGGTCATACCTTTGTGTTGTTGTCGGTTGGTGAAATGCGATTTTTTTGAAGAATATCTTGCAGGGTCACAAGGGCTTTTTTGACAGCAAGGGCACGGTGGCTGAGGCTGTTTTTTTCCGCAATGCTCATCTCCGAGTATGTTTTTCCGATTGAGTCAACCAGAAACACCGGATCATATCCAAATCCTTCATCGCCTTTAGGTTCAAGCGTTATGGTGCCGTGAACCATTCCATCCACACACTCCTCAAAGAGCAATGTACCCTGCCCGGAAGGGAGGGCCCCCTTTATGGCAATAACGCTTCTGAAGCGGGCACTCCTGTTTTTTATGCCCCTCATGCCGTGGAGCAGATGGTTGACATTGTCGTTATAGGAGGGAGGGAGGCCGTTTGGCATGAGTGCGTATCGAGCAGAGTACACGCCCGGAGCACCATCGAGCGCCTCAACTTCAAGACCGGTATCGTCAGCCAGCGCAATCATGAAGGGGAACCGTTCGGAAAGCAGATCAAAAATAGCCCTGGCTTTCAGGAGAGCGTTCCCCTCCAGCGTCTCTTCGGTCTCTTCAATCTCGACCTTAACGCCAAGCTCTTGAAGCGCAAAAACAGTGAAAAGGGGAGAGATCTTTTCAAGCAGTGGACGAAGCTCCCTCACTTTATCGCGGTTGCCGGTTGCAAGGATGATGGCAATCTGGTTGTTGATAGTGTCGCTCATGGGATAGTTACTTGATGATTCGGAGCATCTCTTTGACGGCCTCTCCAAGGCCGGTTATGACGGCACGGGCGATAATGGCATGGCCGATGCTCACCTCTTCAATATCCGGGATCTCCCTGAATGGCGTTATGTTGTGATAGTCAAGCCCGTGACCGGCGACAACTCTCAGTCCGAGGCCTCTTGCATAAGCTGCGGCTTCACGGATTCTGCTCAGCTCCAGTGCTCTTTCGTCACCCTGTTTCAGCGCGTAGAGTCCGGTGTGCAGCTCTACAATATCGGCCCCGGCTTCAGCCGCAAGGTTGATAGCATTTTTCTCAGGCTCAATAAAGAGACTTACCTCTATTCCTGCCGGCTTGAATGGTTTCAGAAATTCCACCAGTACGGCAAAATGGCGGGCAATGTCAAAACCCCCTTCAGTGGTAAGCTCCTCCCGTTTTTCAGGGACAAGGGTGATAAGCTCCGGTCTGGTCTTTAAAGCAATCTGTTGCAATTCCGTGGTCATGGCCATTTCAAGATCAAGCTTGGTGGTCACCGCTTGACGGAGTCTCGCCAGATCATTATCCTTGATGTGGCGGCGATCTTCGCGCAGGTGGCAGACAATACCTGCGGCACCGTATTGTTCCGCAAGCAGGGCTGCGGCGACAGGGTCGGGCTCTTGTTCGCCTCTGGCGTTTCGTAACGTGGCGATATGATCAATATTAACGGCTAATCTCATAAACGTAAAAATGGAGCAATGATGGATAAATTGGCACCCATGTCAGACTGCTCTTGAGCGCAGACTACATTCCAAGCGAAAGTAATGAAAAAAAGGTAGAATGGACAAACCTTCAGTTTTTCATTATATTCCCGGCGTGATTCCATTTTATAGATTAAACCTGTTTTTATGTCGAAGCAATGCAGGAGCTGTTCGGATGGGTTGACTGACCGCACTCGTTATGAGGAGGTGGTGCTTGATGTTATGCTCTACAGTGCACGACTCAAGGAGACAGTGGCGCGGCGGAACAGTGACGTTATTGTTGCTATGGCACGCATGATGGCCGAGACGTTTGAGGAGGGCGGCAAGGTGCTTTTTTGTGGAAATGGTGGTAGTGCGGCGGATGCCCAGCATCTGGCAACGGAGCTGACTATCCGGTATCGCAGCAGTTTGGTTCGTCCGGCGCTTCCGGCAATTGCTCTTTCTACCGATACTTCAGCGTTGACGGCAGGTGCCAATGACCTTGGTTATGATGCGGTTTTTGCCCGTCTTGTTGAGGCTTATGGGCGTGAACGGGATCTGCTGGTCGGGTTGTCCACCAGTGGCAACAGCAAGAGTGTGGTCAATGCGCTCGAAGGTGCCAAGCGGCAAGGTATGAAAACATTTACCCTGCTTGGTGGTGACGGAGGGGTGTTGAAAGGGGTGGCTGATCTGGAAATAATTGTACCCCATTCAGGCTCTGCAGACCGGGTACAGGAGTGTCATATTACGATTGGCCATGTGCTTATTGATCTTGTCGAGCGGATGCTTGGCTATTGTTAGTTCGCTAAAATAACTCAAAATAATGATTGATATGCAGATTCAGCAGATTGAGGGAGCGCTTGGCGCACAAGAGACAAGGTTTGCTCTCGTTGTTTCGCGCTTCAACGATTTTATCGGGCAGAAGCTTGTTGAGGGTGCCATTGACTGTATTCTCCGCCACGGTGGAACAGAGGAGAATATTGTTATTTACCGTTGTCCCGGTGCTTTTGAACTTCCGATGGTGGCCAAAAAGGTTGCGCTTAGCGGCAAGTATGATGCCATTGTGACGCTTGGCGCTATTATCAGGGGCTCGACTCCCCATTTTGATGTCATTGCTGCCGAAGCGACCAAGGGAATAGCCCAGGCCTCACTTGATACCGGAGTGCCGATTGCTTTTGGTGTTCTTACCACCGAAAATATTGAGCAGGCAATCGAGCGTGCCGGAACAAAAGCTGGCAACAAGGGATTTGATGCAGCCATGACGGCTATTGAAATGGTGAACCTTTACCGACAGATATAGCCGCGACTGTAGTGGTTGAAGTTGGTTGTGATCACCTCGGAGCAGGCTGCCATCAGAGCTTCAATGGTGCTGAACGATGATGGGTCGATTGGTTTGTCGATGATCACCATGATTTTGCCCTGGTTGATTTTCAGGCTCTTTTTCGGGGTGATCAGATGGCTGCCGATGATGGTGACAGGCAGTACCGGAGCTCCCCCTTTCATTGCGACACGGAATGCACCTCGTTTGAACGGAAGAAGTTCCCCTGTTGCAGATCGGGTGCCTTCAGGAAAGATATGGAGAGAATGCCCTTGTTTCAGCACCGTTGTTGCGTCAATAAGGCTGTTGAGCGCATCCCGGTTTTGTCCCCGTTTGATCATGACATAGCCCGCCTGCCGCAGAGCCCGGCCAAAGAGCGGAATTCTTCCCAGCTCCTCTTTGGCCATAAATCGGAGGTTGAGCTTCATAATACCAAGTAGCAGAGGTATGTCGGCCATGCCGGAATGGTTGCTGATGACGAGGTAGTGCAGATCGGGGCTGTAATTTTCCTGGCCGATGACCTCGATGGTTATTCTGAAGAGTCTTGCGCTGAGACGGCCCCACCATGCGGCAATTTTATAGAAACCGTTGCCAGTGGGGTCGAAGAGATGGAGCAGGAGGATCAACAGTATTCCGAAAAACGTGATCGGGATAAGGATAAACAAAAATAGCAGTGTTCTGAAGTTCATTCGGCACGCTCATACAGGGTTATTGGTCGAGTCCGTTGAGAAAAGAGGCAAGCTCTTTATACTCTGGACGCATCAAAGTGGCGCTCTTCTTTTTTTCCATAAGCTCCTGAAGATTTGAGGGGATCTCAATTTGTTTGTCAAGCGTCGCCTCTATTGCCTCAAGAAATTTTACCGGGTGGGCTGTTGAAAGAACAATACCAGCACTTTCAGTAGCTCCTTTTGTTGACCTGAACTCATCAAGTGCTCGAAATGCAACGGCGGTATGTGGATCCATGACATAACCAAATCGTTCATGCACTGAGCGGATTGTTGTTCTGGTCTCTTCATCAGTGACAGCGATACCGGTAATATCCCTTCTCATTGAGGCATGATCGTTGTGGTACAGATATCTCAGTCGCGAAAAATTGCTCGGGTTGCCAACGTCCATAGCCGTTGAAAGTGTTGTGACTGTTGGATGCGGTTCGTAGCGACCGTCGTCGAGATAACGGGTGACACTGTCGTTGGCGTTTGAGGCAGCAATAAAATGGCCAATTGGAAAGCCCATCCGTTTTGCAAGTACGCCGGCAGTGAGGTTTCCGTAGTTACCGCTTGGGACAGAAAAGATCGGGTTGTTGTGGCCGTAAAGCTCTTTGAGTTGCAGACTTGCCCAGGCGTAATAGAAGGATTGCGGAATCAGCCTGGATATATTAATGGAATTGGCCGAGGTGAGTGTCAGGGATTTGTTCAGGGATAGATCGACAAATGCCTCCTTGACCATGCGCTGGCAGTCGTCGAAATTGCCCTGTACTTCAAGGGCGTGAACATTGTTTCCGGCGGTGGTGAGTTGTTGTTCCTGAATTGGGCTCACCTTGCCTGAAGGGTAGAGCAGTACCACTCTGGTGTTGGTGATGCCCTGAAATCCGTAAGCGACGGCGCTTCCTGTATCTCCCGATGTTGCTACGAGCACGGTAATCAGTCTCTTCTCTTCTGCTGCAAAAATTCCGGTGAGTCGGGCAAGAAAGCGCGCCCCATAATCCTTGAAGGCGAGTGTCGGGCCGCAGAAAAGCTCTTCAATAAAGGTGTTGCTGTCCAGTGGCACAATCGGAGTGTCGAAGTTGAAGCAGGTATCAATCATATCGCTGAGCTGATCGAGGGGAATATCACCCCCGATAAACTTTTTCGCAATGGCAAAGGCGATGTTGTTGAAGCTTGCACCATCAAGGTTATTGATCTCCTCTGGTGAAAAGTGAGGGATTTCGGAGGGGACATAGAGCCCGCCATCGGGTGCAAGGCCTTCAAGGGTGGCTCTCTTCAGGGAGACAGGTATGGATGATTTATTGGTGCTGAAATAGATCATGTGCAGGTGTTCTCTATTGACAGTTATGAGAGTATTCGAGCCCCTTCCTTGCAGATCGGCGTTACCCATACATCTGATGCAAGGTGAGCTTTCGAGTGCAGGAATGCCTCTTTCATGGCCGCACCAACCTTGAGTGCTGTTTGTTCTGAAGCGGAAAAGGCAAAAACAGAAGGACCTGAACCAGCAATGCTGCACCCGAGGGCTCCACTATTAATTGCTGCCTGTTTGACCTCAAAAAAGCCGGGGATTAACGGGGCACGCCTTGGCTCTGCGATGACATCAACCAGCGATCGTCCAATAAGGTCATAGTCGGAGGTGAGCAGTCCGGTGACCAGTGCTCCAACATTGCCCCATTGCTGGGTTGCTGTCTTGAGTGAAATTTCCTGTGGTAGCACGGAGCGCGCGTAAGCGGTGCGCAATTCAGTGTGGGGATGCACCAGTGAGCAGTAGAGGTGTTCGGGTGACGGAATCGTGATGAGATCCAGGGGAGTATAGCTTCGTATGAGGACGAAATTGCCAAGAATCGCAGGCGCTGCATTGTCGGCATGAGCTGAGCCGCAGGCAACCCTCTCCCCTTCAATGGCAAAGTGTACCAGCTCCATTTTTGAGCAGGGATTGCCCAGCAGTTCGTTTGCCGCAACCAGCGCAGCCGCGGCGCTTGCGGCGCTGCTGCCCATCCCGCTGCTGAGAGGAAGATGTTTGACCAGCTCAAGAGAGATGTGACCGGTAAAGTCAATCTGCTTATGGGCGCGGATATACTCAAGAAACTTGAGAACAACGAAGCTGGATGTGTTTTTTTTTGGATCAAGAGGCAAGGCTCCACCATCCCCGCTGATACGTGAAATTGAGACCGGGGAACCGGATTTTCTGGTGTCGGAAAGTGTGAGAATTACCTCATCACCAGGTTCGGTAATGGCAAATCCAAGCACATCAAATCCGCAGGCAACATTGCCGACGGTTGCTGAAGCAAATCCTCTGACAGTTTTCATACTGTTTTCTTCGGGCAAAATTCCTGTGTGTGTGAATTAATGCAAAGGTACAAAATATAATGAAAGAGTGCGTATTCAGAATAAGGTGAAAGGAATTTGAATAACTAAAAGCTTTTCATTAAATTCAGGTTTTATCTTTTGGCATGGCGGTCCGTGCGACCACCCAAGGTAAGCAGAATCTTTCTC
>SZYA01000033.1 GCA_005843815.1 Chlorobium sp. | reverse complement strand
TCATGGATCTGCTGACGGAGCGCCTCATTACCCTTCGCAAAACGACGCATGAGCAACAGAAGAGCCAGCAGGCGATCCTCATGATAAGCAGATTCGAGCAGGCGGATAACCTCCGGCAAAGGCGTACCATCAAGGGAAGGAACCATTTTTCTCAGCACCGGCACCCGAATGCCGCGAAAAAGATCACCTTCAGCATACTCTCCGGGGCCGGTCTTGAAAAACCTCTGGGCAAAAAGCGCTGCCTCGGGATTTGAGAGCGCTTCAAGATTTTTGATGATCATGGATGCTGTAACACTCATGACAGGATCATTCTTAAATTATTGAGATTCGACATTCCCCCAGAGCTTACGCCCTGAGCTACCGATATATCGACCACATGGAACCCAACATGTCGCTCATCCGAGGCTTGACAAATGTTCCATACGACACAGTGTTTAAAGCTCGTTATGCCTGCTCAGCAAGTGCACTCCATCGGGCTATCTCTTTTTCGAGCTGCTGCTGGAGGCTCTGAAGCTCAGTGCCAAGCTTCTGTTGCAAGGCAAAATCGCTGCCAGCGGTAGCCAGTTGCGCCGCTATTTCTGACTGACGGCTCTCAGCCACTTGAATGGAGCGCTCAAGCTGCTCCAGTTCGCGTTTTTCCTTACTGGTGAGCTTGCTCTGCTTTGGCAAAGCCGGGACTACTGGTTTCGGCGCTTCGGCCACTTTTTTCACCGGTTTCTGCTCCCCCTTTCCCTCCGCTGCCTTCAGTTCAAGATAGAGGGTGTAGTTGCCAGGATAGCGACGAATGGTGCCATTGGCCTCAAAGGCAAAAATATACTCAACCGTGCGATCGAGAAAATAGCGGTCGTGGCTCACTACCATGAGGCAGCCCTGATAGCTGTCGAGATAATCCTCAAGCACCCTCAGTGTGGGAATATCGAGATCGTTGCTTGGCTCATCTAGCAGAAGCACATTGGGTGAACCGATAAGCTGCCGCAGCAGGTAGAGGCGCCGCCGCTCTCCACCGGAGAGGGTGCGGACATAACTGTACTGGGTGGCCGGGGCAAAAAGAAATCGCTCAAGCATTTTAGAGGCAGAGAGCACCGTACCATCTTTTGTGGTAATCTGTTCAGCCTCCGCCTGGATGCACTCAATCACCCGCTTGTCATCATCCAAACCGCGACTCTGCTGATCGTAGTAGCCAATCTTCACCGTCTTGCCCATAGCAATGTGGCCACTGTCAGGCTTGACTCGCTCCGTAATCATCTCAAACAGGGTGGTTTTACCCGAACCATTCGGTCCAATAATACCGATGCGGTCACCCTTCTGAAGATGATATTCAAAGTCGCGAAGCAGCACCTTGTCACCGTAAGACTTTGATACCTTATGAAACTCGATGATTTTATCGCCGAGACGTCCCGCGCCAAGGCCGATATCAAGCTCCTTCGTCTTCTCCTTTCTCGGCGCATAGACCAGACTCTCGGCGCGGAGCATACGCGCCTTCTGTTTGGTGGTACGCGCCTTGCAGCCACTGCGCATCCAGTCAAGCTCCTGGCGGACAAGCGCCTGACGCTTGCGATCGTCCCGTATCGCCTGATCCTCCTGCTCCGCCTTCTGCTGCAGATAGCTTGAGTAGCCACCGGTATAGGTGGTTGCTGTACGACCGTCCAGCTCAAGCATCCGAGTCGCCACACGGTCAAGAAAATATCGGTCGTGGGTAATGAGCAGCACCGCCCCCTGATATCGCCGGATATACTGCTCAAGCCACTCAACACTGTCGGCATCAAGATGGTTGGTCGGCTCATCAAGAATCAGACCGTCACTCGGCACCACCAGCGCATGAGCGAGCGCCACCCGCTTGCGCTGACCGCCGGAGAGCGTCCCCATAATGGCCGTCAAATCGTAGAGGCCAAGCTTGCCAAGCACCGTTTTGGCATTCGACTCAAGCTCCCAGGCACCACTGACATCAAGCTCGTGAGCAAGCCTGCTCATCCGCTCCAGTAACGAAGGATCATCGCTGTGCTTCGTCTCAAGCTCCTTGCAGACCACCTCATACTCATAGATGAGATCCATCACCTTGTCGCTCGACTTCAGAATAGCCTGAAGAACGGTATCCTCAGGATTATAGGGCGAATCCTGCGGCAGATAAGCAATCCGCTTCTGGTTGGCCACCATCACCTTTCCCTTGTCGGGTGTCTCAACCCCAGCAAGAATCTTCAGCAGCGTACTCTTCCCACTCCCGTTCGCTCCGATAATACCAATCTTGTCGCGATCATCAATACCAAATGAAACATCCTCGAACAGATGCTTCAGACCATATTTTTTCTGTAACCCCTCAACCGTTAAAAGCACCATACCTCTTCACCATTCCTTACGTTATATTCCACTCATGACCATGCAAAAGAGGGGAATATAACTATTACGGTCAGTTTTACAGCCATCTCCCCGCATGCTTTTCCGGTTTTATATTCTCCTTTTTTTTGATAAACTATGCACATTATAGAAATCAGGCTCTCCGCAGAAACAGATAAAAATTAAATCACAGATGAGTGAAGTAGATGAATTGATAGCATGGAGCATGGAGCCCCTGCCTGAAGCACTGCAACAGTTGCAGCCGCAGCAACAACTTGAGGTGCTCTCCTGGGCAAAAAACCTTGTCGGCCACGAAACTGAAGGGCTGGACGATCTTTACAAAGCCATCGGAATGATTGTCAAATACATCCCTAATTTCATGGTCATACCGCTTATGGTCGAACATATCCGCCCACGGATTGCTGCCCAAGTGTGCATTAAAATGGGGATCGACCTGGCAACGGGATACGCCAACGACCTTCCTCTGGAATATTTCAGCAAAATATCAACTCATCTTGACGAAAAGATGATGGCTCAGATTCTCACAAAAATGAAAAGGAGCCAAGTCGAAAAGTTCATTATTATGGCACTTAAAGAGGATCCAACCCGCCTGCTTGATATCGCCACCCACCTTGAGCGCCCTGTTCTTGAGATTGTGGCAAAATATGTGGCGTTTCCTGAGGATGAGAGCGAGCTTGCTGTGAGCCCCCATAAAGCGGTTATCGACAAAATCCGCTCATTGCAATAAGAGTTATGTACAAATGAAAATAATATTTTTTTTTGAGCGGTAGTTTTATTAAACTCACATAAGGATGAATTTTGTAATCTAAAAACGGGCAATCATGGCTAATTTATCAGGAGTTTTTACGGACGGTGCGGCAGCCTACGGAAGGTTGTTGGAGGTCTTCATTGACGGGCACTGGTGGGTCGTTGGTGATGCTCTGGAAAATGTTGGCAAGTGCACAAAGAGACTCGGGGCCAATGCTTATCCGCAACTTTATGGTGGAATGTCGTCGGGGTTAAAAGGCTCTTCTCCAAAGGCAGCGGGTTACGCAAAACCTACGAAGGAAGTTGAGCAGCGATTCAGGGACTAACGATAATAAAACGGTCATTATCTTCTTGATTGACTAAATTTTAAAAACGAGGTGCAGAGCCTCGTTTTTTATTTGTCTGTTTTTAAATTGTGCTTCCGACCAAAGGAACTAACCTTACCGGTATGAAAGCAACACTGAGCTGCAGCAAGCTAAAGAAGATCTATAACAAGCGTGAAGTTGTAAAAAGCTCTACCATTGAGGTAAAGCAGGGTGAAATCGTTGGTCTTCTCGGACCAAACGGTGCCGGAAAAACCACAACCTTTTACATGATTGTCGGGCTGGTACGGCCGAACAGTGGTGACGTGTTTCTGGATTCGACAAACATCACCCGACTGCCGATGTACAAACGGGCACGTCTCGGAGTCGGCTACCTTCCCCAGGAGGCCTCCGTTTTCCGAAACCTTACCGTGGAAGAGAATATCCTCGGGGTTCTTGAATTTACCTCGCTCTCAAAAAAAGAGCAACAAGAGAGAGCCGACAAGATGCTCGAAGAGCTGAATATCACCCATATCCGCAAAAGTATGGCCTATACCCTCTCCGGAGGTGAACGCAGACGAACTGAAATTGCAAGAGCTCTGGCGCTTGACCCAAAATTTATCCTGCTCGATGAGCCCTTTGCGGGAGTTGACCCCATCGCTGTTGAGGATATCCAGCAGATTGTTGAAGGGCTTGCCAGACGCAATATCGGTGTGCTTATCACCGATCACAATGTCCACGAAACCCTCTCCATCACGAGCCACGCATATCTGCTTTTTGATGGCAGTATTTTCATGCAGGGCACTGCAGAAGAGATCGCAGCAAACCCTGAGGTCAGAAAAATGTACCTCGGCGAAAAATTCAGCCTCGACCGCTACTAACGCTCTCATGAAACATTATTTTACATCATGCTTCAACTGAAAAAAGAGGGAAGTCTGGCACTTGACAACCTTCGTTCATCGGGTGAATTCCCTCCGGCATGGCAGAGTATGGAGGAGCTGGAGAAGAGCACCAATACCTTTATATCTCTTTTTTTAGAAGAACGATACCGTGTAACACAAAAGCTTGGAGGGGGGGCTTTTCTGACTGAAGTGCTTGACAGGGTGCTGCGCACAACAGGCACAGAATTTATGGACGACACCACATTGACCGAAGAGGAAAAGGTGAACATGGTGCAGGCACTCGACCGGCAAAACAGCATGATGCAGCTCTACCCCCGATATGTATCCCTGCTGCTCTCCCTTCTTGAAAACGTGGTAAAAGGAGAACATCGGGAAGCCACTATTCTTGAACTGGCAAGTGGAGCAGGAGGCCTGGCGGTAGCGCTTGCCGAAGAGGCTCAGAAACAGCATCTGCCCATCTCCATTACCGGCTCAGATATCGTACCAAAATTTATTGAAGAGGGTAACCGTCTGGCAGCAGAAAAAAACCTGCCGCTCCACTTTCGGCTGCTCAATGCCTTCGACCTGCCAGAGTTTCCTGAGGGTCGTTTTGACCTTATGGTCATGTCACAGAGCCTTCACCACTTTACCCCCGGTCAACTGGCCATCATCATCGCCCAATCAGCGAAGCATACAAAAACCGCTTTTGTCGGTATTGACGGGTACCGAAGCATCCTGCTTGCCGGTGGTGTCCCACTTGTGGCAAGCTTGCAGGGCATTCCTGCTTTTGCCCTCGACGGTCTCACCTCCGCCAGGAAATTTTACAGCGAACTGGAGCTGGATATTATTGCGGAGATTGCGACCGGCAAAAAAGATCATAGGGTCACCTGCGACTGGCCATTGAGTATTCTCACCGTTCATTTCGATGTGGCAAATCATTGATGACCATACATGATTCTGTGGTACAGACATCACCTTCGTATCTTTATTTACTGCACTGTATTTTTCTCCGGGATATATAGAGGCTTTTTTGCCAGCGATTTTGTATGTTATCGGGGTGTATGCCTCGCGTCAACCAACTCTTCAGCAATCAAAAGTTATGGAAACGTATAAACTGGTCTTACCGGAACACCTTAACCATTACGGGTTTCTCTTTGGCGGAAACCTTTTGAAATGGATCGATGAGGTGAGCTATATCACCGTATCGCTTGACTATCCCGGTTGCAACTTTGTTACGGTGGGAATGAATAAAGTGGAGTTCAAAAAAAGTATTCGGGGGGGCTCAATTCTCTGTTTTGTGACTGAAAAAAGCCGAATCGGACATACCTCGATTGAGTACACTGTACACGTTTACAAAAAGAGTATTGATGACGGTGAGAGAATTCTGGTGTTCAGTACCAATATCACCTTTGTCTGCCTTGATGAAATGGGGGTAAAAAAAGAGCTTTGCTGTGGACATAAAAAAATTGGAGAGGGGAAAAACTGTATTTGATCCTGGTTATCGTGAAGTATTGAACACCGATCTGGTAAGGCCGACAACCAGCCCGATACCAATACCAACCATAACGATGTTGGGTATCCACATTGAGAGCATGGGATCAAGCAGACCTCGAACAGCAATTTTTTCACCGGAAATCATCAGCATCCAGTAAAAGATAAAAAAAAGCAGTGACATGGATGCCCCGACACCAAAACCGCCGCGCCGGGCAAGAACACCCAGAGGAGCGCCGACCAGAACAAAGACAAAACAGGCAAGAGAGAGTGAATATTTTTTATGGTAAGCGGCCATAAATTTATTGTACGTGCTTTTGTTTAAGTCGATGCTTGCAAGCTCTCCATCAAGGATAGCTAACTGCTGGTCAACATAACCAGCCACCTCCGTCGCCTTTTTTGAAGAGCGCAATAATCTCGTTGAAGCTCCTGCACCAGAAGCAAGACTCTGCTTCATCCCCTGTTCAATATGTTCAAGCGGTAATTGCATCAGTTTTTTGGAAACGTGAATTTTGCGTTCAAACTCATTGCCGATCATAAGCAATTCATGTGCAGACAACTCAGTATTGTCTGTTCGCACCCTGTTGCTGGAAGAGCGTGCAAACCCAAAGCCTGATGATTGAAAAACAAAACGGTGTTTTCCAAAACTCACCTTTCGATAACTCTTTTGATCGAAGCGACTAACCTGATGCATCTCTCCATTAGACAACGTCAGAACCAGATATTGGCCATCAGCAGCAAAATCAACACTCCCCTTTTCTGCCGTCGCCATAGTATTGTACTCTGGACTGGTACTGTCATAAATAACGATACCCTGAAGCTCTTTTGAGCGATTATTATATGTTCGAACAAAAATTGAATACCCGTCGACCAGCTTTGAAAAGGTATTTTCTGTCAATCCAAACGCGGGTTTTGACCTTGCAATATCAAGCATCATTGATTTTGCGTGATAGTTTGCCTGGGGCAGCACAATGTTATTAAACCGTTCAACCAAGAGTGAAAGGAGGAGACCCACCAAAAGAACAGGAAGCATAAGACGATAAAGAGAGAGGCCCGATGCCCTGAAAACGGTCATCTCCGACAGCGTGGTAAGAGAGCCAAAGGCCATAACAACAGCAACAAGAACAGCCATTGGTGCAGCAAGCCCCACCATCCATGCTGACTGAAGAAAGATCAGTTCGACAATAGTTGCAAAGCCAATCCCTTTACCAATAAAACGGTCGGCAAAGGTGGTAAAGAACTGGAGTATAAAAACAAAGAGAAGGGTAATAAAGGCAAAAAAGAAGGGCCCGATATGAGATTTAAGAATATATCTATCGATGATCTTCATAAAAGATACTCTCTTTCACTCTTCATAATAGCAATGACGCTCTTCACACCAATAATGAGGGGGGATATACGAAATAACCTGGTGGCCATCAGAAGAGCAAATGCAAACTGCTCCGGCTCTAAACAATAAGCCCGCAAGTCCAGATCATGAAGTTGCGGGCTTGTAATGGTGCACCCGGGAGGAGTCGAACCTCCAACCCACTGATTAAGAGTCAGTTGCTCTGCCATTGAGCCACGGATGCATTTGCTACTATTTTGCAGGTAAAGCAGGAAGCAACGGTGCCACTGGTGATGGGCCAGCCGGTGCAACTGGCTTTACAGGTATACTCCTTTGAATAATACTCTCCGGGGCAACTCTTGAGGATTCTTTGCCAGGAAGAGTAAACTGGGCAATAAAACAAAGTACCATAACCACGGCAGCGAGTATCCCGGTTGTCTTGCTCAGAAAATCACCTGTGCGTCTCACACCAAGCGTCTGAACAGTACCAAGACTGGCAATACCCCCAGTCAAACCACTGCCACTCTTTGGGCTTTGCAGTAACACTACACCCACCAGCAGAATCGATGCAAGCAAACCAACAACTACAATGAAAACATGCATTTTCCGCCGCTTTAATAAATTCTCAAATATCTTCAGTATCTTTACCCCAAGATGGCCTCAATTTAGCAAGATTTGAAAAATATCCAAACTCCGTGTTTAATGATATTGGGAAATTCGTTGTCATAGCCGCTCTTGTTGCCGTTGTTATTGGACTGCTTCTTATGGCCTCTGATAAAACAGGAACTTGGGAGGGTCTTAACTGGTTTGGAAATCTTCCTTTTGATTTCAGGATTGAAAAAGAGAACTTTCGCCTGTATTTTCCAATGGGCAGCTCAATAGTGCTCTCCATACTGCTCAGCATAATATTTTATCTCTTTAATAAATTTTTCCGTTAATCCATTTATGCCAGAAAAAATCAACAGAGCAGAGCGTAGAGCGACTGTGAGCAGGCGCACAAACGAGACTGATATTACCGTAACCGTTTCACTTGACGGAACAGGAGCAAGCTCTGTCAACTCGGGCGTGGTATTTCTTGACCACATGCTGACCAATTTCAGCAGGCATTCAGGGATTGATCTCTCCGTTACATGTCGTGGTGATCTGGAGGTCGATGATCATCACACCGTTGAGGACATTGCGATTGTGATCGGCAGTGCCATTAACGAGTCTCTTGGCGACAAACGGGGAATAGAGCGCTACGGCTGGGCAATCATACCTATGGACGAAGCTTTGGCTCGTTGCGCCCTTGATTTGGGCGGCAGAAGTTATTGTGCCGTCAAAGCAGAGTTCAAGCGACCAGTTATTCAGGGGTTTTCAACAGAGATGGTAGAGCACTTTTTTCTGTCACTTTCCGGAACCATGAAAGCCAATATCCACCTTGCAATCCTTGAGGGAGAGAATACGCACCACAAGATAGAGGCGCTTTTCAAGTCGTTTGCTTATGCCATGAAAGCTGCAATTGCAGTAAAAGGAGATGAGATTCCGTCAACCAAGGGAGAGATTTGAACTCTCCCTGCGGATTGGCGACTCTTATTTTGCGTAGGCAATCGATCGTTTTTCGCGGATGATGGAGACCTTTATCTGCCCCGGATACTGCGCTTCTGACTCGATTTTATGGGCTATATCATGGGCAAGAACATCTGCCTGCGAATCGCTCACATTATCACCTTCAACGATCACCCTGATCTCCCTTCCTGCCTGCAATGCGTAGGTTTTGAGAACGCCAGGGAACCCTTTGGCAATCTCTTCGAGACTCTCGAGGCGCTTGACATTACCATCAGCCGTAACAGCACCACGGGCACCGGGACGAGAGAGAGAGATGGTATTTGCTGCATCTACCAGCTCTGCGATGGGCGATTCCCTCTCTACATCACCATGATGGGCAGCAATGGAGTTAAGTACCACCTGAGATTCGTTGAACCTCTTCATTAAGGCCATACCGGTAATTGCATGAGGTTCATCGCTTTCAGGGAGCACCAGCCCAATATCGTGCAGGAGACCGGCACGTTTGGCAAGACGGGCATCAAGCTTGAGTTCGGCTGCCATAAGGCCAGAGAGCATGGCTACCTCACGACTGTGCTGCAGAAGATTCTGTCCGTAAACCGTATAAAATTTCATCTTGCCAATCAGCGCAACAATCTCGGCGGGCATATCGGAAATCTGCAGAGAAGAGAGCGTCTCCTCACCAGCGCTGATGATAACATCATCAATCTCCTTCTTCGCATCAGCATAGGCTTTCTCGATTGCCACCGGGTGGATAATGCCGTCAACAAGCAGTTTCTGGAGGGTAAGCTTGGCAAGTTCCCGACGCAGAGGGTCAAAGCAGGAGAGAATAACCACCTCCGGAGTATCATCAACAATGATGTCGACTCCGGTTGCGTTTTCAAAAGCCTTGATGTTGCGCCCTTCGCGACCGATGATACGCCCCTTGAGTTCATCACTCTGAATATGCACAACAGAGAGTGCATTTTCAGTGGCCTGTTCAAAAGAGATTCTCTGAATGGCGGTCAAGAGCGTTTTTTCAGCGAGCCGACCGGCTTGTTGCTCAGCCTCTTCATGAATCTGATGAATAGTCTCCGTCGCCTCCTCACGTGCTTTTGAGAGCATGTTATCGATCAACATCTGCCTCGCCTCATCGGCCTGAAGGTTGCTGATACTCTCAAGACGCTGGTTCTGCTCTAGAATAATCCGCTCAAGTTCCGAAGAACGAAGCGTCACTGACTCACTGGTCTGCTCAATTTGCTTACGCTGATCCTGCAGTTTTCGTTCAATATCCTTGACATCCTGACTCTGCTTTTTTACCTGCGCCTCCTTCTGCTGAGTCTGCTTCTGTAACTGAGTGAACTTGTTATTTTTGATGATAACTTCCTGGTCAAACTCCCTTCGCTTCTTTTTCCACTCCTGGTTTACTTCACTGACCTTTAGCTCCTTGTATTCATTTGCCTCTTTCTGAGCTTCCTGCACTATCTGCACCGCCCTCTCCTCTGCTTCAAGCACCTTTGTTGTCCCGATTCGTTCCAGAAAATAGCGCCCGATTAAAAAACCGGCTGCAAAAAAAACAACTGACGCAAAAACAATTAGAAACAGGTTAATAACTATACCCATTAAATACCTCCATTTTCATGCTCTCATTCTCAAACGAGAAGCACCGTTTTAAACAAAAAAACCGCACCACAGACAAGGTGCGCAAGATTCAAGAACCCGTTTGACACGGTGGGCACCTCCTTCGGATTTTTTGCTTCCAATGGAACAATGTCACCACTGCTCTTGAACCACCTGCTCACAAAGTCAGGAAAATTCAACAAGGCCTGCAATCAAACAGAAGAGTTTGGCTCCCTGGTAATAAATGTTAGTTCTTGTACCCTGCAAACACCCCAATCAACTGGTGCGGATAATTCTTCTCTTGTAATGTAATGGTTTAGTGCAAATTCTGCCCAATAAAAACATTAAGACGGGCAATAATCTGCGTGAGTGAAGCCATCTCCTCCTCAAGCTCTATCTTTTTCTCGGCAAACGAAACTGCCGCCAGAACCGCCAGCCTTGCAGACTCAAATGTTGGGGCCTTTTCAGCAAACAGCCTCATCACCCCATCGACATCCTTTGCGGCCTTCTCGGTCAACTCCCGCCGTTCAACCCTTAAAGGATAATTGTCGCCATAAACATTGACTTCAATTTTTTCCATCTCATTACGTTATAAGGTCTGACTGTTTCTAAGTTCCATCTCAATTTTCTGCAACATCAAGACCAACTTCTGTTTCACCTGCACTCTTTCTGCAGGAGCAAACACTCCATCAAGATTACCAACAGCATCTGTGGCAGAAGAACCGATCTTTCCGGGCAACTTGTAAGACCTGAGAATATTCTGCAGGCTTGAAAGTTCGGATCGTAAGACACCATTCTCTTTCCGGCATTCTGTCAACTGGACAATGAGCAGTTCAATATTTTTTTCAAGAAGGTTGACGTCAACCTTGATGTTTTGCCCGTCAAAATCTTGCATAGAACAAAGAGTATCAGACTTGTCGAATTACCGCACCAAGTTTACTCTCGGCATTCCTGCCGACATGTAAAAGAATATCGCTAATCTTGCTATCCTGCAACGTCCCATTGTAATCAGCAATCTCCAGAGAGAGAGCAACGCTGCGCTCCCCCCCATCTTCCCGAGTGCGATCGAAAAGATCAAAAACGGAAACACCCCTGATCAAGGAGTCGCTTGCACGCACAAGCTCAACAAGCGACTGAACGGTAACATCTGTCGGCAAAATAAACGATATATCCCTTTGAACAACTGGAAATCTGGATGGTGGCTCATAAGTAACACCGGGATTGAAACAGCATTCCAGAACTGCTGCATCAATTTCAGCCACATAAACATCCTGGCCGATATCAAACTTCTTCAACAGACCAGAATCGACCTGCCGAACCGTGCCCACTCTCAGTGAGCGACGCTTCCCACTCTCTGTAAGAGTTACCTCAACACCAACAGTGGCCTCATTATAAATATTAACCGCTGATTTATCAAGTAAATTCAGCTTTTCAAGCAGCATCTCCACAGCACCCATGAGATCGTAAAAATCGACCATCCCGGGTGACTGATTCCAGATTCGAGGGAAACGGCTACCGGTCACAGCAAGAGCAAGATACTCCTTCTCCCGGTAACCATCAAGTGATTGCTCTGCTGCAGGGTAAACATGTTCATCCCCCTGAAACCCTCTGGCAACCTCAAAAAGCCTCAAATCCCTGTTCCCATGCCTGATATTATGGCTGATAACCTTGAGAAATCCCGGTATGAGCCCTGGTCTGAGCACCTCTAGCCCTTCACTGATGGGATTGAGCACACCAACCAGACTATCACTGAACAATCCAGCCTCCTCTCTTTTCATCAAGGGATTGGTGAGAATTTCTCTGAAGTTCAGAGCTGCAACTATTGACCGGAGAAAATCTGGAAAAAACTCCGGATAGTGTCGAGACTGCGGATAAATAGTGGCCATCTGCGATGATGGCTGGATATTGTCATAACCGTGCAGACGTGCGATCTCCTCGACAAGATCAATCTCCGCCGAAACATCAACCCTGAACGAAGGAACATCAAAAGTTATCGACTCGCCACTCGTGCCGCTGGCTGAAAACCCGATACGCTCAAGCATCTCCACCATATCGACAGCGCTTATCGAACTGCCAAGCAAAGCATTGACCCGGGTTGGCCTCAAGATTACCTGACGCAACACTGCAGGTTGAGCACCCCACTCCTGCGCCTCTTCAACGTGACCTCCTGCGAGTTCAAGAATCAGTGCGGCGGCACACTCCGCTGATCGCTTGACATTGTGAGGATCAATTCCCCTCTCAAAGCGATAAGAAGCATCAGAAGAGATACCTGCTTTTTTTGCAGATTTCCGAATCATGGAGGGATCAAAAAAGGCCGATTCGAGCAGAATATCTGTTGTTGTATCACTGACAGCAGAATCATATCCTCCCATGACACCGGCCAGAGCCACTGTTTGCTCACTATCACAGATAACCAGCATCCCTGGTTCAACCTGAAAAAGCTGCTGATTAAGAGCAGTAAATGGGCCCTGCATATCGCTCCGAACGACAACCCGCCCACCTGCCAGCTTACCAAGATCGAATGCGTGAAGGGGTTGACCCAGCGCATGAAGAATGTAGTTGGTAATATCAACGATGTTGTTCTTTGGCCTCAAGCCAATACTTTCAAGCCTTTTCTTCAGCCAAACAGGAGATTCCGCAACAGTTATGCCACGAATAACCACAGCAATATACTGTGGGCAGGCGACCGCATCCTGTACATCTACCAGCGTACCGATATTTGCATATTCAACAAGTGCCCGGGTGGGATAGTGAATCTTGTCGCCTCCTGCCAGCTCTCTTGCAACACCAAGGTGAGAAAGTACATCGGGTCGGTTTGGAGTTACGGCAATATCAAGCACCGCATCAGTTTCAAGATATTGGGAGAAAGGGGTACCAACAGTATAAGAAGCATCCAGCTCCATAACTCCCGAATGGTCACCGGAGAGGCCAAGCTCATCAGCGGCACAAATCATCCCGAAAGAGCGTTCACCACGTATTTTGGAGGGTTTGATGGTAATGATCTGACCATCGGGAAACTGAAGTTTCGCCTTCTCGGTTGCAACAGGAACAAGCATTCCTGCTTTGACATTCGGCGCTCCACAAACAATCTGAAGAGGATCACCACAACCGACTTCGACACGGCAAATCGTCAAACGTTCGGCATTTGGGTGTGGCAAAACCTCTGCTATTCTGCCAACAACAACACGATCGTCAGGGAGAGAAGACTCCTGTACCTCTTCAACTTCAAGACCAAGAAACGTCAATCTTTCAACGAGCGAAGGTGTGTCGGAAGAGAATGCAGGAAGAAATTCTTTGAGCCAACTGACAGATATTTTCATAAGAAGAGTGATCATCTGCTTTCATGAACAAAAAAAGCCCTGTACCGGCAACGAACAGAG
>SZYA01000099.1 GCA_005843815.1 Chlorobium sp. | reverse complement strand
CATGGCTCAACTGGTTACACATAACAACGAAGAACCGGTACGAACTCTTCAACAAGCGGTTGAAAAAACAGTCAATCGCCTTGTTATGGCACGTCAGACGATGAATGCCGGGCTCTCTTTCTGGGGTTTTGATCTCCTGACATTGCCGGGCATTACGGACCCGATTGCAGTGCTTGATGAAGCAAAAAACTTTTTTGAGTCGATTCAGGTCTACTCCACGCCGGGCAAGTTGAAAAATTTCCGGTACAGCGCGCAAGAGGTAACTGCTTATGAAAAAGCGATCAAACTTCTTGGCAATCTTGATCTCTTGCGTGATTTTGTCATGACACTCAGCCCTGTCGCCTCATGGCTTTCAACAGCAGAAACAGTGCTTGCTGTAGATCATGACTGGGTAAAACGCATGAAGATCGCACAGCGGGATCTTCTTGATTCACTCAGGCAGGCTG
Organism: Chlorobium sp.; assembly: GCA_005843815.1. Lineage (GTDB taxonomy): Bacteria > Bacteroidota > Chlorobiia > Chlorobiales > Chlorobiaceae > Chlorobium. The sequence goes on along the minus strand of SZYA01000099.1, from coordinate 2,926 downwards.
ATGTTACTCTCCTTTCCTCTCAGGCTCAAGGTATCACGGCAAAGCTGTTGCAACTTAAAAAGGAGTACAGTAACGCCTACATCGCGATGCACACCAAAGCGCGTCTTGGTGTCAATGACGACAAGCGTAAAGCTGCCCTGCTCAACGACTCCCGCATTCAAACCCTGAACAAGCTTTCGGTTATTGATCTGATGCCACGTCAGCAGCTTGGCGACTTCCAGAACCGGCTTGCCGGACTCAAAAGCTGTTTTGCCTTGACCGAACAGAATCTTGATTCCACTCCTGTTTGCCCGCATTGTGGGTTTCGGCCACTTCTCAATGAATCCATCATGATCGGGGCTAATCAAATGATTGAAAGGATGGATACCGAGCTTGACGCAATGGTGGCTGGCTGGAGCGTCACCATTCTCGGTAATCTCAAAGACCCGATTACCCAGGCGAACATGGATCTGCTCAGGAGTGACGATCGCCAGCCGCTTGAATTGTTTATCCGCTCAGGTGAACTGCCGGAACCACTTGACAACAATTTTGTTCATGCCCTTAAAGAGGTACTGTCAGGACTGGTGAAAGTAAGTGTAAAAGCCAAAGATCTTGAAAAAGCGCTACAGGTTCATGGCGGAGCCGCCACACCGGGTGAGATGAAAAGGCGCTTTGAGGAGTACATTGATCAACTCACCAAGGGCAAAGACCCGGCCAAGGTGCGGATTGTAATTGAATCTAAAGGAGAGTAGAAATGTTGATACAGTCAATCAGGCTGAAACAATTTTTAAGTTTTGGTGAGTCAACAGAGGAAATATCTTTAGCCCCTTTGAATGTAATCATTGGCCCGAATGGCTCAGGAAAATCTAATCTTTTGGAATCTATTGAGCTGCTGAAGAATGCGCCTGACCAGTTATTAAAACCGATCAGAGAAGGTGGAGGGGTTAGAGACTGGCTCTGGAAAGGAGGAAAAGAGAAGCCTGTTGCATCAGTAGATGTTGTTCTCGCTTATCCCAAGGGTGCACAAAATCTCCGTTATTTACTCTCATTTACTGAGGTCGGTCAGCGCTTTGAGATTGTTGATGAGAAAATTGAAAATGAAAAACCACATACCAATAATCACCCTTGCGCTTACTTTTATTACCACTTCAATGATGGCCGTCCAGCGTTGAATGTGAAGGGTGAAAAAAGATCATTACAGCAAGAGGATGTTGATCTTGAAAAATCTATCCTTTCTCAACGGAGAGATCCGGATCAATATCCAGAAATAACCTATATAGGGCAGACCTTTAGCAAGATTCGGTTACACCGAGAATGGAGTTTTGGACGTTATACTGCACCCCGTCTGCCGCAGAAAGCTGATTTACCCAATAATTTTCTTGAATCGGATTCAAGTAATCTTGGCCTCGTTCTCAACCGTTTAAAACGTGAGCCATTGGTCAAGAAGCGGCTACTCAAGGCATTACAGTCTCTTTATGAAGGAATTGACGATTATGATGTTCAAATAGAAGGAGGAACTGTTCAGGTTTTTTTTCATGAGGGTCGTTTTACGGTACCAGCAACCCGGCTATCAGATGGAACGTTACGTTATCTCTCTCTTCTTGCAATTCTGTGTCATCCCGAACCACCGCCGTTGGTATGCATTGAAGAACCGGAATTAGGCCTTCATCCCGATATTCTTCCAACCTTGGCTGAGTTACTGAAAGAAGCCTCTGAACGCACTCAGCTTATTGTTACCACTCATTCTGATGTACTGGTTGATGCAATGTCTGACCAGCCTGAATCAATTCTTGTTTGCGAAAAAGGTGATGACAATAGTACTCAGGTGAGACGTTTGAACGCTGAGGCTCTTAAGCCGTGGCTTAAAAAATACAGTTTAGGAGAGCTCTGGACTCGCGGTGAAATCGGAGGTACACGATGGTAGGTGTAAAATTGTATGTAGAGGGTGGCGGCGATACCAACCAATTGAAAACAGCTTGTCGGAAAGGTTTTTCTGCATTTCTCAGAAAGGCTGGACTTGTCGATACAATGCCGAGGATCGTTGCTTGCGGGAGCCGTCAGGATGCTTATGACTCGTTCTGTATTGCTCTTGAAAATGGTAACAGTGCTATGCTGTTGGTAGACAGCGAGGCCCCGGTCAGTGCTGCATGTATGCAGGAAGAGCCTGAAAGTTGGAAACCTTGGCAACATCTTCGTAACCGTCCGGGCGACTGTTGGGAAAAACCGGCAAAGGCCAGTGAACAAGAGTGCCACTTGATGGTACAGTGCATGGAAACGTGGTTTTTAACTGATCGAGCATCACTGCAGGAGTTCTTTGGTCAGGGGTTCCATCTCAAATCGTTACCGGCAGAAGGGAACCAGATTGAATCGATTGCAAAAGAGATCGTGTATAAGTCTCTTAAAAAAGCAACCAAAAGCAGCACGTCTAAAGGAGAGTATGGCAAAGGCGACCACTCGTTCCAAATTTTGGAAATGATTGATCCACTTAACGTCATGAAAGCCTCTCCATGGGCAAAACGATTTATTGATGAAGCAAAAAAGAAAATGAAAAGTTGATGGCCGAGGTAACGCATTTGAAGTAACCTTGCAAGGTTGCAAAAATTACTGATCAAGTAAGCATAAGGCAATAATCTACAATAGTAAGAATGCTATGGATACCGCTGGATTACCACTTTCCATTGAATCGCTTCTGCATGGTCAGGCAGTTGAGTGGGAGAGGCTCGAATTCAAGAAAGGCTGGAATCCGCAGGCTGTGCTCCACACGATCTGCGCTTTTGGCTCGCAAGATCCTGTTTTCCAAACGGATGATGATCGAAACTACTTTCTTGTGCGTTTCCCGGTTCATCCGAAATCGGTTCGCCAAAGAGAAGCAATAGGTTTCCGAAAGGAATTCATAGAGCACGTTCAGGCACATGATGATGCCTATGTGACGGGTGAAGTGACGGCG
>SZYA01000107.1 GCA_005843815.1 Chlorobium sp. | reverse complement strand
CTGTGGTCACTGCCATACCGCAATGGAGTATTCAATCGGCGAGACCAGAGTGATCTGCAATCCCAAAGGATATCCTCACGAATACGGCAACGGTTTCGATCCGCTCAAAACTCTTAACGTTCTGAGTTAACATTTGGAGATTGACCAAATGAGAGATGTAATACCTGCGGATTACTGATTGCTGAAATGTTCATGCCATACCCCCTCGATTCTTGACTTATTATTTACGACCAATTTTTGCAGATGTTGTAATTCTTTTGAGTATAATCCTTTATTATAAGCAATGCTCTTGAAGAACCGCAGCAGATCATTGAAATGCTTGTTGGAATAGAGAAGCAAAACAAGTCAATGAGCATCTTTTGAACATGGGAATAAAATTATGAACATTGGACTGTCCCGTGACAACGCTTACCAGAGCCTCCTGGATCGTATTTCCGAGGTTTACACTTCAGGACAAGGCAGAGCGCTGCAATCGGTCAATAACGTCATTACTGAAACCTGATGACAAATTGGCCATGACATCGTGGAATTTGAACAGGGCTGCAAAATTCGTGCCGAGTATGGTAAAGCCCTGCTCTCTACCCTCAGCCGTGATCTCACTCTTCGGCATGGCAAAGGATTCAGCAGGAGCAACCTTATTTACATGAGGCTTCTTTACCGCAACTATCAGAAAGGTCAGAAGCCTTCTGACCTATTGAGTTGGTCGCATCATGTCGAACTTCTGAGAATTGATGACCCACTTGAACGCAGCTTCTACGAGCAGCAGGCTGTTTTTGAGAAATGGTCCGTTCCTGAACTTCAGCGGCAAAAAAAATCATCGCTTTTTCTTCGCTTGGCCGCAGGAAAAGACAAGAAAGACATTCTGAAGCTTGCCCGACAAGGGCAGATTATTGAGCAACCATCCGATATCCTTCGTGATCCTTTTGTCTTCGAGTTTTTAAAGGTTTCGGAGCCCTATATTCTCTCTGAAACCGATCTTGAAACCCGTCTCTGCAATCATCTCCAGTCTTTTCTTCTTGAACTTGGCAAGGGGTTTACCTTCGTGGGCAGGCAATACCGTGTTACGCTCAATAATACACATTACCGGGTTGATCTGGTCTTCTACCACCGTATTCTGCGCTGTTTTGTGCTTATTGATTTGAAGATACGCGAAATCGAGCATCAGGATATCGGTCAAATGAACCTTTACCTGGGTTACTTTGCCGCAGAGAAAAACACCGAGGGCGATAATCCTCCCATAGGCATTATTCTTACTCGCCACAAGGATGAACTGCTCGTGGAATATGCTACCTACAAGATGAACAGTCAGCTCTTTGTCCAGAAATATCAGCTATACCTGCCTGATCGGGAAGAACTTCGCAGGGAATTGGAGTTGACCCTTCGTGAAATCGCCGATGGAGGTGGCGAATGATAAGGCAAGGATACAAGCAGACTGAGGTAGGGGTGATTCCCGAGGATTGGGAGGTGAAAACTGGTGAACAAATAACCGTTCTGGTTGGTAAAGGGGCCTCACCGCGGTGGCAGGGGTTTGAATACACAACCGCAGGTATGTTGTTTGTTACAAGCGAAAATGTTCGTGATGGTTATCTTGATATGAGTAAGCCAAAATATTTACCAATGGCGTTTCATGAAAAAATAAAACGAAGTAAGTTACAGAAGTACGACGTACTTATCAATTTAGTTGGTGCGTCAATTGGGCGTTCATGTCAAGTATTGAGTGATCTTGGCGAAGCAATTACCATGCAGCGACTCCTTACCGGCAAAACCCGTCTCTCCGGTTTCAGCGGGGAGTGGGAGGTACAGAGGTTGGGGGATATCGGGCACTGCCTGCGCGGTGTCAGTTATCGGGGTGATAGCGATCTTTCGACATACGACATGACTCATACAAAACGCCTTCTTCGTTCCAATAATATTATGGATGCGAGTGTCATCCAACCAAGTGCTTAAAAAGAACGATATTGTTGTGTGTATGGCAAATGGTAGTAAGTCGTTAGTTGGTAAGGCGGGTCTATTCACAGTCAACGATGCTTTTGATTATACTTTTGGAGCTTTTATGGGCTGCTATCGAACAGATGTGTCAGTAGCAAATCCTGCTTTTATCTTTTCGTTATTCCAGACAGGTCGGTATCGTGATTACATAAACAATCTTCTTGCCGGTTCCAGCATCAACAATTTAAAACCAAGCAGTATTGAATCGCTTGAGTTTCAGTTTCCAAATATTACTGAACAAAATGCCATCGCCGCAGTCCTTACCGACATTGACCGCTGAGCTGGCCGCCCTCGAAAAGCGCCGTGATAAAACCCGCAACCTCAAACAGGCCATGATGCAGGAACTCCTAACCGGAAAAACACGACTGATATGATGATTCGCATATTGAAGATTGATGGCTTCAAGTCCATCTACTCAGAGAGTATTTCACTGGGCAGGGTTAACTGCTTCATCGGTGCCAACGGGGCAGGTAAGAGCAATATACTCGAAGCTCTTGGTGTGCTTGGTGCAGCAGCCAACGGGGTGGTTGATGATGAAAGCTTGCTGCGCCGTGGTGTCAGGGCTGGCTTGCCTCGTCTCTATAAAAGCTCGTTTGCTTCCAAATCTACGCCTCCTCAAATTTTCATTTCAGCGGATGGTGAAGCGGGGGAAAACTACCGGGTCTCCCTGCTGAACCCGCTTGATGCACCCGAGCCAGCATGGTCTTACAAGACAGAGGTTTTAAGTGATGGCGAACAGGAAATTGTTTCTGACGGTGTGCGCAACAGAAAAAACCTCAATCCGCAAGCCGGGTTGGCTGCCTTGAAGCTCGTTGACCTGGACCCGACCAATCCGGCAGCACAGTTGATGCAGCGCTTACAGGAGTTTGCCATCTACAGTCCCAATACCCCTGCCTTGCGTGGCATTGTGCCGGATGTGCAGTCACGTGCCCCCGTTGGGCTGAACGGCGGGCAACTTGCTGAAGGATTTGCCGCTTTGCAAAAAAACCTGAGCGATACAGAGGGCGATGCGACGGATGTGCTTGATCAGGTACTGGAACTGATTGACTGGGTCTCCGACATCCAGGCTACAAGCCACGGCGCGGCATTGCTTTCGTCCAAAGTGCCGCGCACCAGGTTGATGCTGAAATTCACTGACCGCTTTATGAACAAGAGTCGCAACGAGCTGACGGCCTACGATGCCAGTGAAGGTGCGCTGTATATAATTTTTTGCGCCTTGCTTTGTCTGCTGCCGCAAGCGCCCCTGTTGCTGGCTATTGACAATCTGGATCAGGCACTCAATCCCCGATTGTTAACCCAACTTACCGCCCGCTTGTCGGGCTGGCTGCGCCATAATGACCCTGATCGGCAATTATTGTTTACGGCGCACAACCCCGCTGTG
>SZYA01000079.1 GCA_005843815.1 Chlorobium sp. | reverse complement strand
AGAGCACTCTACTGTTTTCAGGCAGGACGGCGAATAATTATCCTGCACGCATTTATCAAGAAATCACAAGCGACCCCGCAAAAAGAGTTATTGCTTGCGCTTAAAAGAATGAAGGAGGTAATCAATGGATGATTTGAAATACCAGCCTGTGGAGCACAATCACGAAGAATTTCTCCGCAAGGCGATGGTCAATAAAGAATTTGAAGCGGGGTATGAGGCTCTTGGGCCGAAGTATGCCCTGGTACGGGAACTCCTTGCCGCCCGCCAGCAATCAGGTATGACGCAAGAAGCTGTAGCTCTGAAAATTGGCACGTCAAAAAGCGCCATCTCCAGACTTGAATCCGGCGACAAGCATACCCCCTCTGTTGCCACGTTGAGGAAATACGCCGATGCAGTCGGCTGCGAACTGGAAATCAAACTGATGCCAAAACAAATCATCGGAAAATCATAACTCACCGCCATTTTTTACAGTGTTTTGGATAATTTTTTATGAAGCTGAAAATTGCCTCGTTTGACTTTACCTGCTGCGAAGGGTGCCAGTTGCAGCTTGCCAACAGGGAGTCAACACTCGCCGACTTTCTTGAGCTGCTTGACATCAGAAACTTCAGGGAGATCTTGTCAGAAAAGCATGACGATTACGACATCGCGTTTATCGAAGGGAGTATCAGCCGCCAGGAAGAGGTGGAACGGCTGCTGAAGATACGGCAGCAGGCGAAAGTGCTGGTGGCTTTCGGCACCTGCGCCTGTTTCGGTGGGGTCAACAGCCTGAAGAACAGGTTCCAGTTGGATGAAACAGTCAGGGAGGTCTATGGTGATATGGCGGTTGACACACTGCCGGTGCGGAAAATCAGCGATATCGTAAAGGTCGACCTGGCCATTCCCGGATGCCCGGTTGCCAAGGAGGAGGTTGAACGGATTATCGTGAGCCTCGCCACAGATTCGATGCCTGCGCTTCCGAACTATCCCGTCTGTGTGGAGTGCAAGCAGCAGCTCAACACCTGCCTCTTTGAGCTTGGCGAAATTTGCCTCGGCCCGATTACCCGCGCTGGATGCAATGCGGTCTGCCCTACCGGCAAAACGGCTTGTCTGGGGTGCCGTGGCCCGGCTGAGGAGCTCAACATGCCCGCCTTTCTTGAACTGGTAAGGGAGAGAAAACTGAGCGACAGCGACCTGCATGAAAAACTTTCCTTTTATAACGCTTTTGAACCGGCCGCTACCGATGAAACGTGACTACTCACTTGATATCCATCACCTGACCAGAGTGGAAGGGCACGCCAACATCCAGATCACGATCAGGGATGGCGAGCTTGTTGATGCTCGCTGGGCTATTGTGGAGACTCCACGCTTTTTTGAGGTGATGCTCAAGGGAATGAGTGCCGAGCGAGTTCCTTTTCTGACATCAAGAATTTGCGGTATCTGCTCCATCAGCCACTCACTTGCAAGCATCAGGGCGGTTGAACGGGCCATGGAAATTGAGCCGCCGGTTATGGCAGAGAAGACAAGGTTACTGGCAATGCACGGCGAGACCCTCCAGAGCCATGCACTGCATCTCTTTTTTCTCATCGCGCCCGATTTTGCGGGCACCTCCAGCGTTCTGCCGCTGATTCAGTCTCACCCCGATCTGGTCAGGGCGGGGCTTCAGCTCAAGGAGCTTGGCAACGAGATCAGCACGGTGACAACCGGACGCTGCACCCACCCGGTCAGCCTCGTGGTCGGCGGGCTGAGCAAAGCTCCTGACAAAGAGAAGCTCTTGCACCTTCGCACGATGATTCAGGAGAGAAAACCGGCGCTTGAGAGCGCCTGCACTTTTTTCCGCTCCCTCACCATCCCTGATTTCATCCGTGAAACAGAATTTATCTCACTCTCAAACGGCTCAACCTATCCCGCAATTGGCGGGCATCTTGTCTCAACAGACGGCGTTGACCGGGAGGAGAATGACTATCTCCTGATGACCAACGAGTACACCCGCGATTTTTCCACATCGAAGTTTACCAGACTCAGCCGAGAATCGTCGGCGGCAGGAGCCCTGGCTCGCTTTAACAACAACAGCCATCTGCTGCACCCGAAAGCAAGAGAGTGCGCCGAAAGCTTCGGGCTCCAGCCGGTGTGTCACAACCCCTTTATGAACAACATCGCCCAGCTTGTTGAGTGCGTTCATATTCTTGAAGATGCTGAAGAGCTTGTTAACTCACTTCTTGAGAGTGATCTTGCGGAGATAATAACCCCTTACACACCAAAAGCCGGTGCGGCAACCGGTGCGGTCGAAGCACCACGCGGCATCCTCTATCACCATATTGAAATCGACGAGCAGGGAAAAGTGGCCAAGGCAGACTGCATCATTCCAACGACGCAGAATAACGCCAATATCCACCTTGATCTGCAAGCACTGGTACAACAGGCTCTCAAGGAAGGAAAAAGTGATGGCGAGATAACGAAACTGTGTGAAATGGTGGTGCGCTCATACGACCCCTGTATCTCCTGCTCGGTGCATTGAAAGCAATTCACGAAGTTCCTTCTTTTCTGTGAGATACAAACTCTGGAGTATCTACAGTCACCAGGCAGAAGCTCAAGGCAGGGAGGGTACCACCCTCCTCCCCTGCCTTGCAAACTCACAGAATCTCCACAAGCTCAATCTCAAAGGTGAGCTGCTGGCCAGCCAAAGGATGGTTGGCATCAAGCGTCACCGATGTGTCGCCCAAATCAACAATCATAACTACAGCCTGATTGCCATCCTCCATTCCTACCTGAAGCTGCTGGCCAAGCTCAAGCTCCATATCAGCAGGGAACCTTGTGCGGTCAACCTCAGTCACAAGCTCCTTGCTGTGCTCTCCATAAGCCTCCACAGCAGGAATAACGGTGACCCTCTTGTCACCAGGTGCCATATCAAGAACAGCACTATCAAACCCGGCAATAACCTCTCCACCACCCGCAGTAAACTTCAACGGTTCACGCTCTGCCGATGTGTCGAACACTGTGCCATCATCAAGGGTGCCGGTATAATGAACCAATACCTTGTCCCCTTTTTTTGCCTGCGCCATACAACTCCTCCTTTTTTTTTATCAAAACAAATTACCGATGTTACAACTCACATTTTATTTCTCCACGGTGCTGCCTGAGGGCTCCATCTCCAGCATCACTTTCGGCAGCAGTAACGGATAGTTGAGCCGCAAAAAGGCAATCAACTCTTCACGCACCAGACAGCGAAGATCCCAGAGCGCAGCAGCATTCACCGCACTGAGCAGCGCCCGCACTTCGACAGATTTGTCGGAGGAGTTGGTCACCTGCAGCCGGGCAACTCTCTTGTCCCAAAGCGGAGTAGAGTCAACTATCCTCTCCAGCTCATGGCGCAGCGTTTCAGGGGGAATGGCATAATCGATGTAGAGAAAAACCGTACCAAGAAGCTCCGTTGAGGTTCTGCTCCAGTTCTGGAAGGGACGATCAATAAACCAGGTAATGGGCACAATCATACGACGCTGATCCCAAAGTTGCACCACCACGTAGGTGAGGGTAATCTCCTCAATTTTTCCCTTTTCGTTCTCGACAACAACCTCATCACCAATGCTGATCGGCTGGGTTATTGCAATCTGAATGCCGGAGATGAGCGTCGTCAGGCTTTTCTGGGCAGCAAAACCAAACATGACACTCACAATACCTGCTGAAGCTAGAATGCTCAGCCCGACCTGACGAACCGTATCGAAGGTCATCAGCACACCGGCAATGGTTAGGAGCACACACAGCGCATCCAGAATCTTGCGGGCAAGGCTGACATGCGTGGCAATTTTTCGTGCCGCTTCGTTTTCACGAACTTTGGCCGCATAGTACTGAAGAATAAAATGTTCCAGCACAACGAGCGATCGGATGATAAACCATGCCGTTCCGATAATGGCAATCACCAGGAGAGCGTGGTTAAGCAGCTCCAGAGTATTTGGGGAGAAGGGGAGGTAATGAAAAAGAATAGCCAGCCCAATCAGGGAGACAAGCAGCCGGAATGGCAAAGCCATAATCTCCAGCGGAATAGTGAACCCCCTGATCGCTGAACGAAGAAGCGCAATAATTTTAACGGAGAGAGAATTTGCCCCGAAATAAAAGAGCAGGGCAAAGAGTACAATGAGTGAGGGGATCAGATAAACCCCCTGAAGCGCATTCCATAACATCATCCTCTCTCCGGTTGCTTGATCAAGCTACCCTTTCAGCCTCTCGAATTCACTCTTCGAACGACTCACACAATCCTCTATTGCCATACCTCCAAAATAGTTACCGGTGATGAGCAGATTCTTTTTCCCTTTCAGCATTGCATTGCTCTTGTCAAGCCACTGATGGTGACCCATCCGCAACGAAGGGACGGTATTGATTTTTGAAACGGTATGCTCGATCTTGGCAAAGCTCACCCCAAGCACTTCGGTAATCCGGGCTCTTTTTGCCTTGTCATCCAGACCCGGTTTGAAGTGGAAGGAGAAGCCGCGATAGTTATCGTCGGGCACGGTGTCGCGGGAGACTATCGAGTAAAAGAGATCATTCGGTGAGATAATGGCCGCGACCGGTTTGAGTTTAACATGCTCCTTACGGACAATAACGCCGATGGAGTCTACCTCAGCCGCCTTGAGCTGACCGAGATGGTTGGCTATATCGGGATTGATATCCCACAGAAGCCTTGAGGCAACCGCCGACGGCGTTGCAAGAACAAGCTTTTTGGCAGCATACTCTCCGCCATTGGCGCTCCTGATCTCATACAAACCATTCTCAAACTTCACCGAGTTCACATCCTGGCTGGAAAACACGTTAAGACCACTTTTGGCCGCAATTACCCGGGCAACGCTCTGCAAGCCCCCCTTAAAGGTATAGTTTTTCAGCATATCCTTTCTCTTTTCCCGGCTTTTGAACATCATGTCAGCCGGAAAGTCATCGGTTTTCTGTGAAGGGACTGCATTGAAAAAGTGGCTTATCACATCATTGTAGTTCTTCTCACCTACAATTTTGGAATAGTAGGATTTGACGCTCTCTCCCTCTTTCTTGAGCTTAAAGATATTCGGGCCGGAGAGAAGCAGTTCAAGAATATTGAGCTGGGAGACAATCGATTTGATGTGGTCATTCACCAGCAGGGTGAAGGGTACCTTTGCACGCGGAATGATGGTGTCTGTTATGCCGCACGCGTCAACAATGTCGAGCAGATTCTGATAGGAGCTGTAACAGGTGTGTGCCCCAAGTTCAAGCCAGAATTTATTTCCGTTTGCGCTGTACTGGGGAGAGGCAAAAGAGCCTCCAAGCGTATCACTCTTTTCAAGCAGGGTGGTTTTCATGCCAGCCTGGACACAATAAAAGGCGAGAGAGAGGCCACTGATACCACCACCAACCACAACAACATCGTTTTGCATCATAACAGACAAGGAGTTACATAATATCGGTGAAAAAACAGGACTGGAAAAAAAGATCAAAAAGCAAACCAGCCAGGAACAAATCGAAAAACTTGCGGTGCAATTTAATGAAATCAGGGAAGAAGACCGCTTGTATCAGGGCTGTTTTTCATCATCCCGATAGTTTTGTGCATAGCGAACATAATTTTCAGGCGACTCCTCAATATTCTGCCGCTCGGCATCGGTTATCGGGCGCATCACTTTAGCGGGCACACCGGCCACAAGCATCCCTGACGGCACCGTAAAACCCTGCCGTACCAAAGAGCCGGCAGCAACAATTGACCAGGGTTCAATCACGCAATCGTCCAGCAGCACCGCCCCCATACCAATCAGCACATTGTCTTTCACGGTACAGGCGTGGAGCACTGCGCCATGGCCGATGGTCACGCAGTTGCCGATGTTCAGCGGGCCGGTGTCGTGGGTAACATGGAGCGTTGCATTATCCTGCACACTGGTTTTTTCGCCGATGCGAATCGGACAGACATCGCCCCGTATCACCGTATTGAACCAGACACTCGAATACGCGCCGATATGGACATCGCCAATCACAAAAGCGCCATCGGTCATAAAAACCGTCTCATGCACCTGCGGCCACATCCCCTTGTAAGGCATCACTTTTCCCATATAAAATAATCAGTTAGAGTTACTACGCCGATTTGGAAAGAGTCAACTGAACAACAATAAACAACAGAAGAGACAAGAAATGCAAATGAATTATCAGTAGAGAAAGCCGAAAAGAGAGCCCATGCAGGTTGAAGATGATTGCACGTCGGCTTAAATCCGCCTTTTGCTTTGAAATCTGCAAAAGGCTGGATCCTGAAAAGAGAACGTTCAACTTCGGAAAAGAGTCGTAGATAGCCTTGATGTCAACCGCCCAGTCAGGATATTTATGAATTTCATCCACCATCAACCCTTTTACTAATTTGCGCTTCACCATATCCAACCATTATGGTTATCTTTCCTCCTTGAAATTCACTTTTCATAACTTGAGCACAGCCATGCGCATCTACTTTGAATTCGACAGGCACCACACCAGTTACCGGCAGGAGACATTGGTCGGTATTACAACCTTCTTCACCCTGGCCTACATCATTATCATCAATCCGGCCATTCTTGCTACCGCAGGAATTCCGAAAGGGGCTTCAATGACTGCGACAATCCTCACATCCATCTTTGGAACACTCGTGATGTCCCATGCTTTCGCTTACCTTCTATCTCTTCTACCCTTACCACTAAACTGCACGAACAATGCTTAACGCAAAACTGCGAATAGCCCAGATTGATTGCACACTGGCCAATTTTGATGCGAATCTTGCCAAGCATTGCACCCTTGCGGAAGAGGCTATCCGTGATGGTGCCGATGCCATTGCCTTCCCCGAGCTCTCGCTGACAGGGTATAATGTGCAGGATGCGGCACAGGATATTGCCATGCACATTGAGGATGCGCGGCTCAATCCCCTGCGTGAATTGAGCCGAAAGATCTGCATTATCTGCGGCGGCATTGAACTGAGCGACGACTACGGCGTCTATAACTCGGCATTCATGTTTGAGGAGGGAGTTGGTCGCAGCATTCACCGCAAAATTTATCTGCCGACTTACGGCATGTTTGAGGAGCTGCGCTACTTTTCAGCCGGTCAGCAGATCAAGGCGGTCACCTCAAAAAGGCTCGGCAAAATCGGTGTCGCCATCTGCGAAGATTTCTGGCACGTCTCGGTGCCATACCTGCTCGCCCATCAGGGTGCCAAGCTGCTCTTTGTGCTGATGTCGAGCCCCCTGCGCATGTCGCCCGGCAGCGGCAACCCCGCTATTGTTACCCAGTGGCAAACAATCACCTCGACCTACTCGTTTCTCTTCAGCAGCTATGTGGCCTGCATCAACCGTGTGGGAAATGAGGACAGCTTCACCTACTGGGGCAACTCGTCGCTCACCGGGCCGGAGGGAAAGGTGATCTGCGCCGCTCCCCTGTTCAAGCCACATGTCATGGATGCAGTGCTTGATGTGACGGAGGTCAAACGCGCCCGCCTGCATTCGTCTCATTTTCTGGATGAGGATCTGCGATTGATCGGGGCAGAGCTGAATGAGATTATTGCGCAGGGACGGCGGGGTTAAGTGGAGGTGAAAATTAGCTGTAACGTCTGTTGGCCATCTGCTGTACACCTGAAGAGATCAGTGACGCAAGCGTGAGCAGCAAACCCCAAAGCAGCGACACTCCACCACCTGCAAGGGCAGCAACAAAGCCGGCACTCACCCCCATGGCAATAACTGCCGCAAGCCACAGCAGAGCTATCAACAGCAGGAGAAACATCCTGAGCGATTTCAGCAAAGATGGAAGAGTGGCAACCGCCATCGCCACAGCCAGCGTTATCCACCAGGTGGTATCGGAAAGAAAAGGCATCATCACCTCATCTCACCTCCGCCATACCGGCAGGTGCCGACAGTGCCCCGGTCGGGCAGCTCTCCGTCATGACCACAAGATCAACCTTGCCGTTGCTCTCTTCGATCATGCGCACACAAATACCACAGTCAACGCACTTTTCCCGCTCCATGGAGATGTTGGCATTTTCGGCCTTGTAAAACCCCGGATGTTCGTGCTTTTGTGAGGACTGAACGGGCGGATAACGGGATGCCAGTTCCCGAAGACGGCAGTCGTTGATGGCATTACATTTGCATTGGAGGCATCGCGCCGCCTCTTCGCGGGCCAGAGCTTCTGTATAGCCTGTGACCACTTCACTGAAGCTCGCACTGCGCTCTGATGGCGGCAGCTCTGGCACAGCAACTCTGGCCGCAGGTTGTTTCCGCTGGTAAAAGGCCAGTGGTGCCTCGTCTCTGGCACCGTAGGATGAATTAAAGGGAACTTTCGGAGCAACAACCTTCTCCCCACATAAAAAAAGATTGATGGCGTACGCCGCACGTTTTCCCTGCTCAACCGCGCGGATGGCGGTATCGGTGCCGGTAACACAATCGCCCCCGGCAAACAGCCATACCGATTCTGATTGCAGGGTGGCTGGATTGACCAGCAGTTCGCCGTACTTTCCGGTGCCTGTGCCCGCTGCATGAGCCACCGAGTGGTCAATCTGCTGGCCGATAGCCGAGATAATGGTGTTGGCCGCTATGGTGAACTCCGACCCTTCGACCGGCACTGGCCTTCTCCGTCCTGATGCATCGACCGCTCCCGGCTGCATGGTTATTGCGGTTATTTCGAGTACGCCATTCACGCTCCTGATTGCAGTTGGTGCCGCCCATTCAACAAGGGTGATGCCTTCTGCCAGAGCCTCCTGAATTTCGGAAGCGTTGGCGGGCATCTCTTTTCTGGATCGGCGATAGAGAATGGTAACCGTTGACGCACCAAGACGAATCGCTGTCCGTGCAGCATCAATAGCGGTGTTGCCGCCGCCGGTTACCACAACCTGATTGCCTGGATGAAGCTGATCACCTGATGCTGCTTTGCGAAGAAACTCAATGCCGCTGGTCACTCCGGATTCATCTTCTCCCGGAATATTCATGGTGGCCGCCTTTTGCGCACCAATCGCCAGAAACACAGCATCACAAGTGCGCTGAAGTGTTTCAAGGGTAACATCCTTACCGAACGTGGTATTGAACTGAAACTTAAGCCCCATATCAATCAGCGTTGCAATGTCGCTCTCGATAACGGATTCGGGTAGCCTGAAGCGGGGAATACCGTAGCGCATCATCCCGCCAGCCTGCGCACTCGCTTCAACTATGGTCACCTCGTGCCCATTGCAAAGAAGAAACCACGCTGCAGTAAGACCGGCTGGCCCCGACCCAACGATGGCTACCTTTTTTCCCGTTTTTGGAGAAATTTCAGGAATGAATCTGTGGGCTTGCCCATAATCCTTGTCAGCCGCATAGCGCTTCAGGGCACAGATAGAGACTGGTTGGTCAACACCATGTCGCCGGCATTCATCTTCGCAGGGAGCCGGGCAGACCCTGCCGAGAATACCGGGAAGAGGAATCGTCTGCTTGATAATCTTTATGGCTCGATCATCGTTATTGCTGGCAATTGCCGCAACAAAACCGGGAATATCGCAACCGGCCGGACAGGTGATTTCGCAAGGGCCCATGCAATCGCCGCTATGCTCCTCGACGATTCGCTCAAGAGTTTGACGCCTCATGGCGTTAAGCGTCTCATTCCCGGTTTCGATAACCATTCCCTCCGATACCGGTGTATCACATGCGGGCACAAAGCGATTTTTTCCCTTGATTTCGACAATGCACATCCAGCACGAACCTGTCTCCTCAAGAGATTTATTGAAACAGAGCGTCGGAATAACAATACCGGCAGCAGTTGCGGCTTCAAGAATTGAAGTTCCCGGTGTTGCCGTTACAGCCTGCTGGTTAATGGTCAGTGAAATGGAATGTATTGGCATAACTAAAAAACGTTACGATTCGCTGGATTGTGAGGAGTCTGGATGAGCGACATGCTGTTCGAGATAAAGGGCGACTTTTTCAAGATGCCACATCGGCGTGGAGGTGGCACCACAAACGCCAACATTTTCGATGGATTTCCCGTCGCTGCCGTTCAGCCAATTTTCATCAAGATCGTCGATATCTTCAATAAAGAAACTGCGGGGATTTGCAGCTTTACAAATATGGTAGAGCACCTGGCCGTTCGAGCTCTTTTTTCCTGCCACAAAAATGATGACATCGTTAGCAAGGGCAAAGTCGTGCAGCTTCTGGTTACGGTTGGAGACCTGTCGGCAAATTGTGTCTTTGAAAACATAACCCGGCATAGGGCGAACGCTGGTCATGGCAGCGGTGATGTCAATATCGCGAATTGCCATCCATTGGGCAGTTTCTATGCCAAGTGCTTGCGCAACATAAACTTCCAGATTTGCTTTCAGCTCATAAAAACCCGGTACATCCATGGTTGTCTGGGAAATAAGCGCCGCTTTTTTTGCAGGATCAAAACCCTCCAACTCAGCAGCATCGCTCAGGTCAGGATGTTTAATGATAATAGCGCTATTCTTGCATTGCCCATTAATACCGATTACTTCGGGATGCACTCGTTTTCCATAAATGATAATCTGGTAACCCAGCTCAAACAGCAATCTGGTGGTGCGCTGCAATCTGGAGACAACGGGGCAGGTGGTGTCGGTAACCGTTACATTGTTCTCATGCGCAATACGGTAGGTTTCGGGAGGCTCACCATGCGCACGAATCAGAACATGCGTATTCTGTAACTGCTTGAACCCTTCGTCATCCACCGTTACAAGACCCATGGCTTCAAGTCGATGCACCTCAACTTCGTTATGAACAATATCACCAAACGAATATAATCCACCCAGCTCCTGAAGCTTTTCTTCCGCAACATTAATGGTGCCCTGCACTCCAATGCAAAACCCTGATGATGTTCTATCAAGATGTACTTTCATATTATATAACAAGTAACGATCGGATAAATATTGTTTGGCATTTCTCCAACATTTACACCTCCACCAAATCAACATCTGGCTGCTCAGAGCCCATAAAAAGCTGATAGAGATTACTAAATTTTTGAGGCAGATCGCTCACCAGAAGATGCGGAACTGATGCTTTCTGCGAACGATTAAGCATAGCTGATTCCGTCAACAGCTCACTGGTTTTCAGAGCTACAGCTTCTGCTGAATCAATAATCCGAATACCGCTGCCAACCGTTTCACCAATGACCTGACGAAGAATTGGATAGTGCGTACAACCCAAAACAAGGGTATCAATATTCTCTTTGCGCAGGTCGGCAAGATAGTGCTCGGCAACAAGTTTTGTAGCAGGATGATTGACAAACCCCTCCTCTGCCAAGGGCACAAAAAGTGGGCAGGCCTGCGAAATCACCTCGATGTCAGCGTCAAGTTCATTAATGGCACAGGCGTAGGCATTTGAACAGATCGTCGCCTGGGTACCGATAACGCCGATACGTTGATTTTTTGTCACCTGCACGGCCATGCTTGCGCCAGCCTTGAGCACCCCGATAACTGGAATATGGCCACATGATTTTTCAACGACATCAAGGGCAAGCGCTGAAACGGTGTTACAGGCAACAATGATCATCTTTGGCTGATAGCGCATCAGAATAGCGGTATCATCAGCCGCATATTTACGGATGGCAACCTGTGACTTGGGTCCGTAAGGCACTCGCGCCGTATCGCCAAAATAGACAATCCGCTCAAAAGGCAGCGCCGCCTGTATCGCTTTGACAACAGTAAGTCCGCCAATACCGGAGTCAAATATACCAATTGGACTCTTGTTCAAATCATAACTGACAACTGACAACTGACAACTGACAAGTATTCGTTCTCTCTTATCCCTGTGCCGATTGTCCCATTACTGGAAAACTATACATTAAACCGAAAAACAATCACATCGCCATCCTTGACAATATACTCCTTCCCTTCTGACCGAAGCTTCCCTGCAACCTTGACCTTCTGCTCTGAACCAAGCTCAATAAGGTCGCGATAAAACATCACCTCTGCGCGGATAAACCCCTTCTCAAAATCAGAATGGATGGCCCCCGCCGCTTCCGGCGCCGCAGCTCCCTTGCGGATAGTCCAGGCATGAACCTCTTTTTCGCCCGCAGTAAAGTAGGTCTGGAGGCCAAGCAGGTCATAGGCCGTTTTAAGCAACCGATCGAGACCGGAGGTATGAAGTCCCAGACTCTCAAGAAACTCAGGGCGCTCCTCTTCTGGCAGCTCAGCAATCTCCGCCTCTGTTTTTGCGCTGATGATGATCATTTTTGCGCCTGATGCCGCAGCAATTTCCGAAACTTTTGCGGTGTAACTGTTTCCGTCAGGAAGATCGCCCTCCGCAACATTGGCTGCAAAGAGGATTGGTTTGGAGGAGAGAAGAAAAAACTGTTTGGCAATAAGCTGCTCTTCGGCAGTCGTGATAATTTTACGGACAGGAATGCCTGCACCGAGGCCGGTGATTATTTTTTCTGCCACATCAAGTTGCAACAAAAGCTCTTTCTCCTTTCTGGCATTTTTCCGGAGCCTCTCGATGCGACGCTCCATGCTGTCGAGATCGGCGAGCATCAACTCGGTCTCAATGGTGACAATATCGTCCGCCGGGTCAATTCTCCCCTCAACATGAATAATATTGTCGTCATCAAAACATCGAACGACGTGAACAATGGCATCAACCTCCCTGATGTGGGAGAGAAACTGGTTTCCAAGCCCTTCGCCCTTGCTTGCCCCTTTGACCAGGCCAGCGATATCAACAATTTCAAGGGTTGCCGGTACAAGTGTAGGGGTCTTGACGACATCAGCAATCTGCTGCATCCGCTCATCGGGTACAAGAACTGTCCCAACATTTGGCTCTATGGTACAAAAGGGATAGTTGGCTGCTTCAGCCTGTTTTGCCGTTATGGCATTGAAAAGCGTTGATTTTCCGACGTTTGGCAGTCCGACAATGCCGCAGCGAAGTGACATAAATAAAGTGTTTGGTCCATGAGTGGCTACTAACTATAAAAACAAAGGTTTTAACATCTAACAAATATGCTTGGAAAAAGCAAATTTTTTTTATAAAATGGCAGGTTAATTTTAAATGCTCCAGGAAACAGAGAAAATCGGAATCAAGCGTATCATTATTGCAATTGACGGGCCTGCTGCATCCGGAAAAAGCACCACGGCACGGAGAGTAGCACAGCGCCTCGGATATACCTACATTGATACCGGCGCAATGTACCGGTCAGCAACCCTCAAAGCCCTCCAGACGGGGGTTCTTGAAGAGCTGCGACGCTCACCGGAGCTCGTTTCCGATATGCTTCAAGGGATCACGATTCATTTTGATGGCGACCATGTCTTTCTTGACGGCTGCGATGTTACCACTGACATCAGAGACAACCAGATTAGTCGCGAAGTAAGTTTTGTCAGCTCCCTTAAGCCGGTGCGTGACAAGCTCAAGGAGATGCAGCAGGAGCTTGGACGAAAGGGTTCCGTTGTGATGGATGGAAGGGATATCGGTACCGTCGTCTTTCCTGAAGCTGAACTTAAAATATTTCTTGTGGCTGATGCACGGGAAAGGGCAAAACGCCGGTATGCAGAACTGCTGGCAAACTCTTCGGGCAGCAGCGCATTACCGAATCTCGACCTGCTGGAAGAGGAGATAAAGCAACGGGATCGGGATGATGAAGAGCGTAAATATGCGCCTTTAAAAAAACATCCTGAGGCGAAGGAAATTGATACATCAAGATTGACCATAGAGCGCCAGGTGGAGATTGTCTATAATCTTGCCCTGGAGATTTCAAGAGAGTAGCCGGGAAATGATTGCGGCACGTTCTTTTCATATTTTTTTTATTAACCAATAGAACCTCTGGCCGATATCTCTCGCGGCAGGCAGGCTAACGACAAGAGAGGAAGGAAAAAATTAATGGCAGAAGCATTTACACAGGCAACCGAAAAAAAGGTCAAGGAAAGACCTGCAAGAAAAAAACTCAAATTTTTTGCACAGTACGATCCCGCTGAACTGTCGTTGATGGAAAAGCTCTATTCGAGCACCCTCAACGAAATTACAGAAGATGAGATTATCAAGGGCCGCATTGTCTCGATATCCAACAAGGATGTCACCATCGATGTCGGATTCAAGTCGGAGGGTATTGTCTCCCTGCTTGAGTTCAGGGCAGAAGATGAGGTAAAGGTAGGCGATGATGTTGAAGTCTATCTGGAAAACATTGAAGACAAGATGGGGCAGCTCATTCTTTCAAAAAAGAAAGCTGATGTCCTGAGAATCTGGGATCGGATCTATGATTCAATCGAAAACGATACCATCATCAATGGCAAGATTATCAATCGTGTCAAGGGTGGCATGACGGTCTCCCTTTCCGGCGTTGAGGCCTTCCTTCCCGGTTCGCAGATTGATGTCAAACCGGTTCGTGATTTCGACGCACTTGTTGGCCAGACCATGGACTTCAGGGTTGTCAAAATCAATCCCGTCACACAGAATATTGTTGTCAGTCATAAAGTTATCCTCGAAGAGGCTTATGCTGCCCGTCGTGAAGAGATGCTTGCCAATATCAAGGTGGGCATGGTGCTTGAAGGCACTGTCAAGAACATTACCGACTTCGGTATCTTCGTCGATCTTGGCGGTCTTGACGGTCTGGTGCACATCACAGACATCACCTGGGGCAGAATCAACCATCCTTCCGAGGTTGTTGATCTTGACCAGCCAATCAAGGTGGTTGTTGTCGGCTTTGACGAGAACACCAAGAGAGTCTCGCTTGGCATGAAGCAGCTTGAGTCTCATCCTTGGGAAAATATTGAAATCAAGTATCCCGTCAGCTCCAAGGCGCAGGGTCGCGTTGTCTCCATTACCGATTACGGCGCTTTTGTCGAAATCGAGAAGGGTATTGAGGGGCTTGTCCACATCTCCGAAATGAGCTGGACACAGCACATCAAGCATCCGGGTCAGTTTGTCACCCTTGGTCAGGAGGTTGAATGTGTTATCCTCAATATCGACAAGGATCATACCAAGCTCTCTCTCTCCATGAAACGGGTGAACGAGGATCCATGGATTGCTCTTTCAGAAAAATATATTGAAGGCTCACTGCATAATGGCAGTGTCAGCAATATCACCGACTTTGGTGTCTTTGTTGAGCTTGAGCCCGGTGTGGATGGCCTGGTTCACATTTCTGATCTCTCATGGACCAAGAAGATCCGCCATCCAAGTGAACTGGTCAAGAAGAATCAGGAGCTTGAGGTCAAGGTGCTGAAGTTTGATGTGCATGCTCGCCGTATTGCGCTCGGTCACAAACAGATCAATCAGGATCCCTGGGATGAGTTTGAGCAGAAATACGCGGTAGGCGCAGAGACTCCGGGAGAGATTTCTCAGATCATTGAGAAGGGTGTTATTGTTATACTTCCTGGTGACGTGGATGGTTTTGTGCCGGTATCGCACCTTCTTCAGGGTGGTGTTAAGGATATCCACTCCTCTTTCACTATTGGTGATGAACTACCGCTTCGTGTCATTGAATTTGACAAGGAGAACAAGCGCATCATCCTTTCAGCTCTTGAGTATTTCAAGGACAAGAACAAAGAGGAGATTGAGGCTTACCTTACAGCTCATCCAAATGAAAAAAAGGAGATTGAGGCGGCTTCGGCAGAACTTGAACCACCAGTCAAGTCTTCGGATAAGAAAAGTGGTGAACAGAAAGCCTGAGTGCTCTGATCTCACCTCTGTTATAACCAGTATCGAAAAAAGCCTTTCCTGTTATCAGGGAAGGCTTTTTTTATGAGGGTCAATATCCGTAACTCTTCAAAAGGTTATTTTTCTTTCGCCAATCAGGCCGGACTTTGATAAAGAGTTCCAGAAAAACCGGCCTCCCAAGCATCTCCTCAATCTCTTTTCTTGCTGTCTGGCCCAGTTTTTTCAGGGCCGCTCCCTTGTGACCAATAACAATCTGCTTCTGGGTTTCACGCTCAACAATCACCGAACAGCGGATAAGATCCTTTCTGGAGGGATCGTCTTCGTACTGCTCCCTGAACTCGTCAATGACAACTTCGGTAGAATAGGGCACCTCACGCCCGTAGAGCAAAAATATCTTTTCACGGATAATTTCACTGACAAAAAATCGTTCGGGAGCGGTGCTCAGCGTATCTTCGGGATAGAGTGGATAGTTGAGCGGAAGAAAAGGACGAATTGCCTCAACAAGCTGCGGAAGATTATTACCCTTCAGTGCTGAAACCGAGAGAACACAAGCGGGATTCCAGGTGTTCCTGACAAACTCTTCGGCCAGCCGTTGACGCTCTTCGGTAACAAGATCGCACTTATTGAGCACCACAATGACTTTTTTTCCGGCAGGCTTCAGCCAGCCACTGAAAAGCTCTTCAGCAAACTCACGATCAATCAAATCTTTTTTTCCTGAGTACGGAAGCAGGGCAATAACGATATCGGCATCTTTCAGTGTCTCGCGAATAACTCCAAGCATTGATTCATGGAGCTTCTGTTGCGGCTTCATGATGCCCGGTGTATCAAGAAAGATAATCTGGCAGTTGTCGTTGTGGTATATTCCTGTAATTTTTTTTCTCGTCGTTTGCGGTTTAGGGGTAACAATGGAGAGCTTGAAATCGAGCAGCTTGTTAAGCAGGGTCGACTTGCCTGCATTTGGTGAACCGATAATAATTGCGAAACCGCATGAAAATAGAGAGGATGTCATGAAAAAATTTATAAAAGGTTCAACCTGTTTATGTAATACAATATTAAATTGCGCTATCACATGATACGGAAAAAAGCGTTACTCCAAGAGTGGAATGAAAAAACAAAATAAACTTGACCAGTGGCTTCTGGCTTCTGTAGCGGGACTCATTATAATGGGCCTGATGTCCATATACAGCGCAACCAATGGCACTGGTGACACATCTCTTTTTTATCGACAATTGGCATGGGCCCTGTTTGGCATTACCGTTGCGACATTTGTCTTCTATAATGATGGAAATATTGTGAGGAATAACTCCTATATTTTCTACGCTATAGGACTTCTTATGCTTATAGCAGTCCTGATTTTTGGAAGAAAAATAGCTGGCCAGACCAGTTGGATGAAAATCGGTTTTTTCAGTTTTCAGCCATCTGAAGTGGTTAAAATGGCCACTATTCTTGCTCTTGCCAGATATCTCTCTGATGACAATACGGATATCAAGTCAATTCCCCACCTCTTTATTGCCCTCGCAATAGCCTTTATTCCCATGATGCTGATCATGCTGCAACCGGATATGGGCACCATGCTGACCATTCTGCCATTCATTGCTACCATGCTGATTATGGCCGGTTTCGATATTTATATTCTTATGCTGTTGATGTCCCCTTTCGTCCTCATGATAGCGGGATTTTTCAATATTTATATAGTTATTGCTCTCGCCGTTATCCTGGGGATAATACTCCTCGTCACGAAAAAACAGTTCAAGCTCCATCAGTTGTTATTTATTGGATCCGGTCTGGCTGCGGGTTTGTTAATCAATCGGTTTTCAAACGAAATACTCAAGCCGCACCAGATAAAAAGAATTCAAACCTTCATCGACCCTATGTCTGATCCGCAAGGAGCTGGATATAATGCTCTTCAGGCTAAAATTGCGATAAGTTCCGGCGGGCTCCTGGGAAAAGGGTTTCTTGCGGGAACACAAACACAATTGCGTTTTATACCTGCTCAGTGGACAGATTTTATTTTTTGTGTTATCGCTGAAGAACTTGGCTTTATTGGCGCATCTCTCTTGATAGCGCTCTATCTGACATTAATTCTTCGATTGATTGGAATAATTAATTCAATCACCAATAAATTTGTTCAACTGACACTGGGTGGATTTGTATCTCTCATGTTTGTGCATGTCGTCATAAATATCGGCATGACCATTGGCCTTATTCCGGTCATTGGAGTTCCTCTCCCATTTGTCTCTTATGGGGGTTCTTCACTGCTTGGAAACATGATTATGGTTGGCCTTGCCCTCAATTTCTTCAGCAATAAAAGAAATCTTGGCTATCACAGCAGTGTAGTCACAAGAGATAAATGGGCTCCGTAATGAGCTTTTATCTCTTGGACTATATAGGGCGAGAAATTATAATTTTATCCTGTACACGTAACGCTTGCCCTCTTTGCCAGAAGGAACACGCTCAATCTCGGAATCGTCAACACCAAACTTGTTAAACCAGAGGCTGACCGTTGTTCCTTTCGTATTCAGGGCTTCCCCAATATCCCGAGGCTTGAAGCTTCTGTCGGCATTTGAACGGAGAAACTCCTTGATTGCTCCTCCAAGCTGGCCGCGGCTGAATTTCTGAAAATTGGATGTGGCTGGCAAAGAAACAGCACCTTCAAGCGTTGCAAGATTTGTGTCAAGCTTTCTTATAACTGTAGCAAGCTCAGCTTCCAATGGTCTGATTCTCTCCATATACTCTGTCTGAATATGGCTGATCTCCACTTGCAGCCTCTTTTTTTCTTCAACCAGTGATTGAAAGGAATCAATCCTCTGAATAAAAATGTCATATTTATCCGGCGATCCACTATCTTTTTTTATGAAGTTCATGCTTTTCTCTGTTTATGGTTGCATAGCCTTTATTATTAGAATTAACTGCGTTAAATATATAATATTTATTTTGCCTCTGCAACATGATATTATTTGTCATTATTTTGATATGTTTTTTAGCTTTCGCAATTTCTACTGGTAGTTTCAGTGTGTGGTAATACCCGAAATATAATATAGATATGAATAAAAGCGTTGCAGCAATTACCCTTGGATGTAAACTGAACTTTGCAGAGAGCTCTGCCATACTTGATGATTTATGTAAAAAGGGATGGAGAATTTCAACAAAAGAGGAAAACGCTGATCTTGTCATTATTCATACCTGTGCCGTAACAAAAAAGGCAGAGCAAAAATGCAGACAGAAAATAAGGGCTCTCATAAGAAAAAACCCTGATGCCCGGATTGCTGTGATTGGCTGTTATTCCCAATTGCATCCAGACTCACTCTCTTCAATAGATGGAATAGACCTTATCCTTGGCAGTAATGATAAATTCCAGATTGAGCTGTATAATAATGTAGCAGAAGAGACGCCCAGAAAAACGATTGTCAGGGTAACTCCAGCTAAAACTCTTGAATCAATTTATCCGGGATATTCACTCCCTGCTCAGGCAAGTAAAGAGAGAACTCGCGCATTCCTGAAAATACAGGATGGTTGTGATTATGGCTGTTCCTACTGCACAATTCCCTTGGTCAGAGGTCAATCGAGATCTATACCTTTTGGTGAAATTATTGAACGTGCCACACTTCTGGCCTCATCGGGATATCGCGAAATTGTGCTGACCGGAGTCAATACCGGCGATTATCACTCTGGCCATATAAAGCTTTGTGACCTGTTGCGGCAGCTTGAAAAAATTGATATCAGTCGAATTCGTATCAGCTCTATTGAACCCGACATTGTCGATCATGAGCTGATTTCACTGGTTGCTGGTTCAAAAAAAATTGTGCCCCATTTTCATATTCCTCTTCAAAGCGGTTCAGACCTCATCCTCAGGGCCATGCGCCGACGTTATGACACGGCGCTTTATAGCCAAAAAGTTCAGCAGGCCGTTGAAAGCATTGCAGAGTGTGCGATTGGAGCTGATGTCATGGTTGGTTTTCCTGGCGAAACGGAGGATGATTTTCTTCTTGGATACCGGTTTATTGAGGAGCTTCCTCTTGCATATCTTCATGTGTTCAGTTGTTCCATCCGACCGGGAACCCCTCTTGCGCGACAAATTGATAACCACGAACGAACTCCTGTCGCACCAAAAGAGATCGCACGTCGGTACAGGGAGCTTGTGGAGCTTGGCCAGAGGAAAGAGGCAGCATTCAAGGCTCGCTCCGTCGGAAAAGAGCGTATGGTTCTTTTTGAAAACTCGAAATCACTACCACAGGGTCTACAGCAGTGCAGTGGCTACACAAGAAATTATCTCAAGGTGTTGGTTGAGAGTCATGACCGCACTCAGATTCAATCGTTGAGAGGGAATGAACTCCCTGTTTTTATCGACGCTCTTGACGAGAATTTGAATTTAAAAGGGAGAGTACTATCTTGACTTTTGGCGATCTCTTTCTGTTGAACTCTTAACTCAATCAGCACTATCCATGCCTATTAAATCTCTCATCCGTTCGATTCCTGACTATCCGAAAAAAGGGATTCTCTTTCGTGATATTACAACACTCATCAAGGATCCTGTCGGCTTCAGACTTGTCATTGATAACCTGACCCAGCGCTACAGGCAGGAGGAGATGAATTTTGATGTCGTCGTTGGCATTGAGGCAAGAGGATTTATTATCGGAGGCGCGTTGGCCTACGCGCTTGGCAAAGGGTTTGTACCAGTGAGAAAACCTGGCAAGCTGCCTGCTGACGTTGTATCAGAGGAGTACCAGCTTGAATATGGAACTGACAAAATTGAAATTCATGTTGATGCTCTCTCTTCAGGCCAGAGGGTTCTGCTCGTCGATGATCTGCTTGCCACTGGAGGTACCGCTCTTGCCGCAGCAGCTTTGGTCGAAAAAGTTGGCGGCATAGTCTCTGAAATGGCCTTTATTGTCAACCTCCCCGATATCGGTGGTGAGAGACGCATTCTTGAAAAAGGGTACCGTCTGTACTCAATTACTGATTTTGAGGGTGAGTGACCAATCGAAACAAATAAAATCTGTTCCATTTTGGAATACTATGAAACGGCTGCAGCAACAGCCGTTTCATATTTGGAACACCACGCTCATCATCTGCTACTCACCCAAGGTTTTCAGACTTTCACTCACCGCAGATTTGAACTCTTTTGAGATTTTGAACGTCGGCACATTTTTTGGCTCTACCGTCACTTTTTCGCCTGTCCTTGGATTTCTTGCCTGACGAAAATTTTTATGCCGGATATTGAATGAGCCAAACCCCCGTATTTCAATTCTTTTTCCAGCTTTGAGGGAATCGATAATACTTTCAAACAGGCCGTCCACCACGGACTCTGTTTCGTTTTTGGTCAGGCCTGTCTTGTGAGCAATAACATTGACCAGATCGGCTTTTGTGGTTGTGTTTCCCATGGTGATATATGGCTTAGGTTATGATTATCTCTTTTATCTCCATCGCATTTAGTGACTCTTTCTCAATAAGGGCTCCAGCAAGTTGGTGCAATGCCTCGCTTTTTTCGGATAGAATCGCTCTGGCATTTTCCATACTCTTCATAATAATGGCACGAACTTCATTATCAATCTGCAGGGCGGTCTCCTCACTGTACTCCCGGATATGAGAGTAGTCTTTTCCAAGAAACACCTCCTTGTGACTATCTCCATAGTTTATTGGGCCAAGCTTGTCACTCATTCCCCACTGACGCACCATTCTGCGTGCAATATCGGTGGCTTTCTCAATATCGTTGGCCGCTCCCGTGCTCACCTCATTGAATGTCAGCTCCTCAGCAACCCTTCCGCCAAGTGCATAAGTGATCATGGCAAGCAGGTATTCCCTGTTATGGGTATAGCGATCCTCCAGCGGCAGATATGCTGTAAGTCCGAGACTTCTTCCCCTTGGTATAATCGTCACCTTGTGAATAGGATCTGAGCCTTTCGTAAACATGGAAACAAGCACATGACCAGCTTCATGATAGGCTGTCAGCTTTTTCTGTTCATCAGAGATAAACATACTCTTTCTTTCCGTTCCCATCAATATCTTGTCGCGAGCCTGCTCAAAATTCTCTGCTGTGAGACGCTCCTGATTATTGCGAGAAGCCAGCAGGGCTGCCTCGTTGACAAGATTTGCCAGATCGGCTCCTGAAAATCCTGGTGAGCTTTTTGCAATAACAGTAATATCGACACTTTCGTCCAACGGGGTATTTTGTGTGTGTATATTCAAAATTGCCTCCCGACCACGAATATCAGGCTTGTCGATGCTGATCTGGCGGTCAAATCTTCCCGGTCGCAGCAAAGCGGTATCAAGCACATCAGGCCTGTTCGTTGCGGCTATAAGGATCACATTCTCGTTCGTCGTAAAACCATCCATCTCAACAAGAAGCTGGTTCAGCGTCTGCTCCCGCTCATCATGGCCACCACCAAGCCCTGCTCCCCTGCTGCGCCCGACAGCATCAATTTCATCAATAAAAACAATGCATGGCGAATTTTTCTTGGCCTGTTCAAAGAGGTCCCTCACTCTTGCTGCTCCAACCCCGACAAACATCTCAACAAAATCGGCTCCGGAGATTGAAAAAAATGGCACTTTTGCCTCCCCGGCAATAGCTTTGGCCAAAAGGGTCTTTCCGGTTCCTGGAGGCCCAAGCAACAAAACCCCTTTTGGTATTTTGCCACCAATTTTCTGAAACTTTTCAGGATTTGTAAGAAACTCGACGGTCTCCTGCAACTCCTCAACTGCCTCATCCACTCCGGCAACATCCTTAAAGGTAATCTTTACATCAAATTCGCTGACAAGCTTTGCGCGACTTTTACTGAAACTGAAAATATTTTTCGCCTGAGCACCATTTTGACCATTCATCTTTCTCATAAGAAAGAAGTAGATAAGGCCAAAAATGAGCCACGGAGCAAAAAGAACCAAAAAAGTGTTCAGGGGGCTTGTACCCTCCTCAACCTTGAGTTTGATCCCCTTGTCAGCAAGCAGATCTGCCTGTTCAAGAGAAAATGAGGGGATCCTTACAGAAAAACGATTGCTCTGCAGTGTTGTACCATTAGCAAGCTGGAGCAGTAGAGGAGCGCCAAGCTTTCCACTCAGAATTGTTGTTTTATCCTCAAAGCTCTTTACGGTAATTTCAGTGACAAGCGACCGTGAAAGAACAGATTTATACTCGTTATAGGCTATTTCAGGAGAGTCGCCAGCGACAAAATAACGTTGCACAACGAACAACAGCAAGAGCCCAAACATCATGATAACGATGATGCGGGGAAACTTTTCCTGGGGCCCATCCCCTTTTCCCTGAAACCATCCAGGGTTACGATCATCATCCCGAACAGGCTGGAATTTACTGCGTGAAGCCTCTTTTCCTGACCTCTTTACTGGATTTTCAGACATAAATAATGGCAACAAATAGCATAAAATCTAACTTGGTACATTAAAAGTAATTAACGAAAAAAAAGTCAGAACTTGCAATCATTAAATGAAAAGTTTGTTAATTATTTGTTTATGACCAAAAGTTTGTGGCATTGCACCAGAATTCAAGAGTTTTGGCTTAATCTTTTATCTTATGACTGAAAGCAACGAGTTTTTCTTAAATTCAGTGGTTGCTCCATATACATTTTACTGTCAACAATTAACCACACAACGCTCATTATGGTTGCTCAAAGGGTTAGAACCAGGTTTGCGCCTTCCCCCACAGGATACCTGCATGTAGGCGGATTGAGAACCGCTCTATACAATTATCTGTTTACAAAAAAAATGGATGGGGACTTCATTATCAGAATTGAAGACACCGATCAAAGCAGAAAAGTAGAGGACGCGCAGAAAAATCTTATCAAGACTCTTGAATGGGCAGGGATTGTTGCTGATGAAAGCCCTGAACATGGCGGGAAATATGGCCCTTATGTCCAGTCAGAAAGGCTCGATATCTATGATAAATATTGCAGGCAACTCCTCAGTGACAACCATGCTTACTATTGCTTTGCATCGCATGAAGAGCTTGAAGAGAACCGTCAACTTCAGATAAAACAGGGACTCCAGCCGAAATATAACAGGAAATGGCTTCCAGAAGAGATGGGTGGAAATATGCCTGCCGGCATTATCAAGCAAAAACTGGATGAGGGCCTGCCCTATGTCATACGCATGAAGGTACCTGACTATATCTCAGTATGGTTTGAAGACATTATCAGAGGCCCTGTCGAATTCGACTCTGCCACCATTGACGACCAGGTGCTGATGAAATCTGACGGGTTTCCAACCTACCATTTTGCCAGCGTCATCGACGATCACTTGATGGAATTTACCCATATTATAAGAGGAGAAGAGTGGCTCTCTTCCATGCCAAAGCATTTGCTTCTTTATGAATTTTTTGGATGGGAACCACCAAAAGTGGCCCATCTTCCCCTCCTGCTCAACCCGGATCGATCAAAACTCAGCAAAAGGCAGGGGGATGTCGCCGTTGAAGATTATATCCGAAAAGGGTACAGCGCTGACGCAATTGTCAATTTTGTTGCCATGCTTGGTTGGAACGAAGGAGAGGGAAGTGAACAGGAGGTGTACAGCATGGAGCAACTTATCGAAAAGTTTTCGCTGGAGCGAGTCGGCAAAGCTGGTGCAGTCTTTAATATCGAGAAGCTCAACTGGCTTGAAAAACAGTATATCAAGAACCGCCCGGCAGAGAAGCTGGTTGCTGTCATCAAACCAATTCTCAAAGCAGAGCTGGAACAGAAAAAGTCGCTGATGCCACTGGAGATAATTACCAGTGAAGCCTATCTTGAGAAAGTTATTGAGCTGATGCGTGAGCGCGTCGGGTTTGAGCATGAGTTTGTTACCTTCTCCTCCTACTTTTATTTTGAGCCCGAAACCTGGGATGAAGAGGCGATCAAGAAGCGGTGGTGCGTTGATACGAACAATCTGCTTCGGGAATTTGTTGTACTCCTTGATGCACTTGATGAGTTCAGCGCGGATAATATTGAAAGACAACTGAAAGAGTTTGTTGCACCGAAAGGGTTAAAGGCCGCAGCTCTCATTCATCCACTGAGAATAGTAACCTCGGGAGTGAGTTTTGGACCAAGTCTTTACCATCTGCTTGAAGTGCTGGGCAAGGAGACCGTGATCCGGCGCATTCACGCAGGAATTGAACAAATCAATTATGCTGAATAATCCAGCAATTGCACAATACGGAGCAGGGAGAGAATGGTTCCGTATTGTGAGTTTTTTCTTTTGAAGTAAGAGATTTATTCCTATATTCCGCTCATGTTTAAGGGACAGATAGCTCAGTTGGTAGAGCAAAGGACTGAAAATCCTTGTGTCGTGGGTTCGATTCCCTCTCTGTCCACACCAATTCAAATCTATCCCTGCCGTTTCATCTCCTGCTTACATCACTTCACGGCTTCTGTTTGTCCAGGCCGGGTAATTCAGTCATTCAGACGTGTTTGAACATCACCAATCTCCGGCATGAATATTACCACCGATCCTGATCAGGAAATCTGGCATGATATGCGAAAGCCAGGCGCTTATGAGTGGTGGTATTTCGACGCAGAAGAGCAATCAAGCGGCTATTCTGTCGTTCTTATATGGTTTGCCGGTTTTCCATTTTCCCCCTACTACACAAGCCACTACGAACAGTGGAAGAATAATAGCTCTTCAGATCAGCCTCTGCCTTCCAATTACTCTGGCTTCAATTTCCAATTGTACGAACATGGGAATGAGATAGTCAATTTCATTCGGGAAGGAGGTAAGGAGCTCTTCGAAAGCAGCCACTCCACTATCGGGGTTCGATTCGAAAAGAACCTTTTCACCTATAACGCATTGCGGGATGAGTACTCTCTTGATATTGATTTTTCTTTCCCGGCACGTCATAAAAAGGTAAAAGCACACCTGTTGTTCAAATCGAGCAGCAGAATCAGCTATAAGAAAAAAGATACAAACAATGAGGGCAATGTGCCACTTCACCAGTGGCTTTTGAGAGTTCCAAAAGCTGAGGTAGAGGGGTTGATTGAGGTTATCGATCAACCCGGTGGCAGCATGCAGAGCATTCCGTTTCAGGGAAAAGGGTATCACGACCATAATTATGGAGCTGTACCCATGCAGGAATATATTGCCCGATGGTATTGGGGAAGAGCCTTTTCAGGACGATATGATCTTGTTTACTATGTCGTTTTTTTTAAGAATGACAAATACCGCCCGCTTACTCTCCTTGTGCTTCAAGACAACAGGGTTGATACTATCACCGTGTACGATACCTTGCGTTTCGACGAAAAAAATTTCAGGCATGGTGTTTTTTCTCCCCTTCACAGCATAGATATCCAACTGCATAATAAAGAGGCAGGGGTGAAGATTCATCACCACAAGGTGCTTGATGCCGGCCCTTTTTATCTTCGCTTCTCTTCCGATATTACTGTACAGGTCGAGGGTCAGCGTCCTGAACAGATCAGGGGAATGTCAGAATTCCTCGCTCCTTCGCGACTGCAATCAAGAATTATGCGCATTTTTACCTGCAGCCGAATCTGGAGGGATGGAGTAGATTCAATCATGTATGACAGCTATAACCGTATTAAGAACTCTTTGGATTGGAATAATCAATGAAAAAATGATAAATTCACTCACCGTTTGGGGACATTCGTCGTTGCATGTAGAAGCGAAACCACAAACAAAAACAGGTACAGGGATAACGTCATTATTGTTGCATTAACTTGGGTTTTTTTTACTGATTTAATAACAAAAGATTTAATAAGGAGATATGTTGTAATGGCACAACAAGGTAATTTCAAGAGCCCGGCAAGGATGGGCGCACTTGGAGGCGGTGCTTCACTCTCTTCATCAGGTTCTCTCCCCAGCGGCAAACCCCGTGAAGAGGGCATTGGTGGGGTTGACTTTGAACGTCGCAGTTTCCTCGTCAAGATAGTTGGCGGAATCGGCGCTGCAGTCGCTGTTTCAACACTCTATCCTGTTATCAGTTACATTATACCTCCTGCAAATACAGCGCAAAGTGTTAATGAACTTGTTGTCGGAAAAGCTGCCGAAGTGCCAGAGAAAAGCGGGAAAATTTATCAGTTCAACAAAGACAAGGTAATCGTCGTCAACGACAACGGCCGACTTACAGCATGCAGCGCTGTCTGTACCCACCTGGGCTGCCTTGTTCACTGGGACAGCTCACTGAATCTTCTTGCATGCCCCTGTCATGGAGCGACATACAAACAGACAGGAGAAATTATTGCCGGTCCTCAGCCATTACCTCTGCCGGTTTTTAAGGTAAAGGTTGTTGGGGAAGATCTCGTCATTACAAAAGCTTAACCGTTAATTATCAGAAAACCAGGGGAGTGTGAAAAAATGGCTGAAAACAATCAGACCGCTGAGGCAGGAAAAGTTGCTGCCAAGCCGAAACCTGCTGTTCCGGGCGCTGCCAAGCCAGCAGCTCCGGGAGGAGCAAAACCCGCCGTCTCTGGCGCAGCAAAACCAGCAGCGCCACAAAGTGGAGTCTATAAACCACCAGTAGATCGTCCGGATAGTAATCCTTACAAGGATTCACGTATCAATGCTCTGAACGGATGGTTCCGTGAGCGTTTTTATATGCTTATTCCTATTGTTGATTACCTGAAAAAAAAGGAGGTGCCCCAGCATCGCCACTCTGTATGGTATTATTTTGGTGGACTCACCCTTTTCTTTTTTATCCTCCAAATCCTTACCGGGCTGCTGCTCTTGCAGTATTATAAGCCAACTGAAGCTGAAGCGTTCGCCTCATTTGTTTTTATTCAGCAGAAAGTACCGTTTGGATGGCTCATCCGCCAGGTTCACGCATGGTCGGCCAATGGCATGATTCTTATGGCATTCATTCACATGTTCAGCACCTTTTTCATGAAGGCTTACCGTAAGCCACGTGAGCTGATGTGGATTAGCGGTTTTGTACTGTTTGTTCTCAGCCTCGGTTTTGGTTTTACCGGTTACCTCCTTCCATGGAATGAACTGGCATTCTTTGCCACCCAGGTTGGGACAGAAGTTCCGAAAGTTGCTCCTGGTGGCGCATTTCTGGTCAGCATTCTTCGCGGTGGAGAAGAGATTTCAGGCGAAACACTGACAAGAATGTTCTCCATGCATGTCGTCCTGCTCCCAGGCATTCTGATGATTGTTCTGGCAGCTCACCTTATGCTTGTTCAGGTTCTGGGCACTTCGGCCCCTATTGGCTATAAAGAGTCGGGCAGAATCACCGGGTATGAAAAGTTTTTTCCGACCTTTCTTGCCAAAGATATGATCGGCTGGTTGATCGGTTTTGCTCTGCTGATCTATCTCTCCATTGTATTTCCATGGGAAATAGGTGTCAAGGCCAATGCGCTTGCACCGGCTCCGGTTGGCATTAAGCCTGAATGGTATTTCTGGGGCCAGTTCCTGCTGCTTAAAGATTTCAGCTTCCCGGGTGGAGAACTTCTTGCGATTTTGCTCTTTACCACTGCAGCCGTTGTCTGGGCTCTCGTGCCATTTATTGACAAGAAAGCATCGAGAGAAGAGAAAAGTCCATACTTCACCATGTTTGGTCTCTTTCTCTGTATTGCCTTTTTGGTCTATACATTCAGAGTATTTCTTATGTATGGCTTTTAAAAAGAGCAGCAATTCCATGAAAAAAGCCCGGTTCCTCCGGGCTTTTTTCATTATCATCATCACCAAAAAGTCACTGTTCCATTGAAAACCCCGGAGGAGTGAGGCTCATCCTGTATGTTTCAGGGAGACTTTTCATGGCAGCAACCGCCTCATGCTCATGCTCGAAAAGCCCGAACACGGCTGAACCACTTCCAGAGAGAGATGCAAAAATAGCTCCCGCTTCCTGCAGAAGAGATTTGACACGACGAACCGATGCAAAATGATCGAAAACTGCAGATTCAAAATCATTTTCAAACACTGAAAGCCCCTCCCTTTTCCCGAAAAGACAAAGTTCAGAAGTTGACTGTTTCAAATCAGGAAGTTCACGATCAAAGCGGGCATGAAAATTCTTGTATGCCCAAGCCGTTGCAATGTGCTCTTCAGGAAAAACGGTGACTATGTAATAAGGAATGGTCAGGCGAAGATCTTCAAGTTCATCTCCAATGCCTCTCGCATAAGCAAGCCCCTTCGTCGCAAGGAAATAGGAGACATCAGCGCCAAGTTTCACAGCCAGTGTGTGCAACTCAACAGCAGAAGCGTTAATCTGCCAGAACTCATTGAGCACCCTGAGCACCGTAGCCGCATCACTGCTTCCGCCACCAAGACCTGCGCCAAAAGGGACCTCCTTATGCAGTTTCATGGCAACACCTTTCTGCAAACCGGCAAACCGCTGAAGGGATTTTGCCGCCTTGATACAGAGGTTGTTATCATCAACCGGAAGATCTGCGTTTGAACAACTCATTGAAATCAGCTCTGAATCAGTGAATTCAAGAGTGTCATACCAGTTGATGGGAGCAAAGATGGTCTCAAGGGTGTGATAACCGTCGGCACGTTTACCGGTTATCAGCAAACCAAGATTAATTTTGGCAAAAGCTTTGACTGTAATAGGTCGCATGGAATGCAATTAAATTTTATATAAAAATTTTGGCATATTCATCAGGGAGAACTCTTCCGGAAACAGTGAACAAGAATAAACCGAAGACCAATGCTTGCTGAAAAAACGAAATCAATTCTTCGCAAAAGCCCGGCGACACTGTGCGTTGCGCTCTCTGTTGCCCTCTTCTTCCCGCCAGTCCTGCACTCCGCCGGGGAACCCTCTTATGTCGAGGAGATAAGGCGATACGTTGCCGAAGATAAGGTTTATTTGTTAGAAAATATCAGGCAAAAAGTTACCCTTCCTGCTGAAAAACTGGTTATCGATGCCCTGCTTTCTGAAGATGGGCCTCAAGCTGTCACGCTCTACCAGAGACAGTTAACACAATATCCTGACCCTGTGCTTGATCAAATCAGCACCTCACGCATAGCAGCCTACAGCCTCGCAAAAAAGAGTGTTATGCCTCTTCCCAAGGTGACCATTTCTGAACCTTCACCAAAACCGAACGCTTTGCGACCAA
The DNA here is from genome assembly GCA_005843815.1 of Chlorobium sp. Taxonomy (GTDB): domain Bacteria; phylum Bacteroidota; class Chlorobiia; order Chlorobiales; family Chlorobiaceae; genus Chlorobium. Next base: position 9,949 of record SZYA01000079.1, on the reverse strand, counting down.
TCCAGGAATCTGCAAAACAGCCTGTCGCACTTCGTAAAGAACAAATGAAAAAGGAGATGGCCATTGCCACCCCAAAGCAAACCCCACCAACAATAAAAGCGTTTACCTTACAGTGCGGAAGCTTTAAAAGCAGAGAAAATGCAGAAATACTTGCAAAAAGAATTTCTCGGCACATGCCGGTAACTGTTATCCGGCAGGGAGAATTTTTCAAGGTTATACTGCAAACCCATTATGTTTCAAAAGAGGAGGCTACGGCAGCAGCAAAAACAATGCCGTTTGACACAGTGGTAGCTCAAGACTTGTAAAACCTTCAAAATATTGAACCAAAACAACCACTCCCTGATGAAACATGAGACCGCCATCGTCGGACAATCACCCCTGATCTCCCAGCTCAAACAGCTTGCCCTCCAGGTTGCAGAGACTGATATTACCGTATTAATTATTGGAGAGACAGGATCCGGTAAAGAGGTGCTGGCGCGTTTTATCCATGCCAACAGCCTCCGTTCCGATAAAAACTTTATTCCGGTCAATTGTGGTGCTATTCCTGCAGGCATTCTGGAGTCAGAGCTGTTTGGCCATGAAAAAGGTGCCTTTACCGGTGCAGTACAAAGCAGAAAAGGGTACTTTGAAAGCGCCGACAGAGGCACAATTTTTCTTGATGAGATAGGAGAGATGCCCTTGGAGACACAGGTAAAATTTCTCCGGGTCATTGAGACCGGAGAATTTCAGCGGGTTGGCTCATCGGAGACTATCTACTCAGATGCACGCATCATTGCCGCCACAAACAAAAATATGTACCAGGCCGTAGCTGAAAAAAACTTCAGGGAGGATCTCTTCTACCGCCTGCGCAGTGTGGAGCTTCAGATCCCCCCGCTTCGGGAGCGGGGTCGCGACATACTCCTGCTCTCTGAAACGTTTGTGCATGAGTTTGAACTGAAACACAAAATAGTCTTTGAAGGATTCAGCCCGGATGGCGCGGAAATGCTGATGCGTTACCCCTGGCCGGGCAATATCCGGGAACTCCGAAATCTTATAGAGTCACTGCTTGTGCTCGAAAAAGGAAAATACATCACTCCCGAACTTCTTGAAAAACATCTGGTTCAAAAAAACAGATACAAAAGCCTGGTCCATGACCCCGCAAGATCAGAAAAAAACGAACTCCAGGTGATCTTCAGCAATATTATTCAACTTCGCCAGGAGGTGAGTGAAATCCGTCTGCTTTTGCAGCATGTTGTGCAGGCAAGAGCGATCGCTCCACTGCTCCTGCCCGATTTTCCAGAATATCAACCACAAAGCTATCCAGCTCTTCAACCACCACCAGAAAATCCGGCACCAATACTGTCACTGGACGACATAGAAAAAAAGTCTATTACAGAGGCACTTGAACGGTGTAACGGGAATAAACGCAAATCGGCTCTTGCGCTGGGCATCACCGAACGAACCCTCCACAGAAAAATCAAGGCATACGGCTTGCAAGTTCATCATCAGGTCGTACCAACACCATAATTTACAAGGTTTTGGCTTCTCTTCTCAAAAAAGCAACTAGCAACAACAACGCTGAAATCAGCACGGTTGCTTTCGGCAAGAGATCCGGGTTGCAGGTATAAAACGTAAGCGTACTTTCAAGGGGCACATCAGCTGTCAATGTCTGCTCCTGCCACCAAGGAATCTCAGAAATGGTTCTTCCAAATTTATCAAGCACAACCGTGAGGCCGGTATTGGCACAGCGCGCCATTGCACGACGGTTTTCAATACAGCGCAATCTGCCAATAGCCAGATGCTGATAAGGACCATAAGAGGTTGCGTACCATCCATCATTGGTCACGAGGGTAAGCATTCGAGCTCCCTTACGAACAAACTCCGTCACAAAAGCAGGAAAAATAGATTCATAACAGATAATATTGGCAATAACTATCTTTCCGTGCGAGGAAGAGAGCTTCATGACAGAAGCATCGCCCCCTTTTCCCCATCCCCTGATACCTGACAACGAAAATGTTGCATTTCCAAGCCATGGGAAATATTCAACATAGGGCACCCGCTCTGCAAATGGCACCAGATGCATCTTGTGATAAATCCAGGGCACACCGTTGCCCGGCTCCAGCAGCACGGATGCATTATAAGCCTCGCCATGCGCCCCCTCCCCGCTATGCACAACGTCGACAAGCCCGGTCAAAAGGGGCACCTGCCACTGTCGCAGCGCCCCCTGCAGAAGTTGCAAATCAAAAAGGTAGTCTGAATCAAAAATGGAGAATGGAATCGCTGTTTCAGGCCAGATGACCAGATCAGGTCGATTATCACGAACAGCGATCCTGGTCATACGGTAATACCGCTCCATTATGTCAACACTGTTATTGCGTACCCATTTCCCATGAGGATCGATATTTGGCTGAACAAGCGTCACCCTGAGTTGACCTTGCGCCGTGGAAACCGCTCCATCACGAGAGAAAAGCAACATGGAGTACAGCAGAGGGAGAAGAACCATGACGGCCATGAAGAGAAGAGGACGAAGCGCCTCCCTGCGACTGCCGATCAACACCAATACCGCCAGTACATTGAACCATATCAGCCAAAAACTTATTCCCCATACACCGGTAATATCAGCATACTGAATCATGAAATTCAGATTAGCCTGTGAATTCCCGAAAGTAAGCCAGCCTAATGAGAACTCCTGCTGCATGTAGGCCCACTCCCAGGCAACCCAGATAAAAGGCAGTGAAAAGAGCGCAAACAGATAGCTTGCCAGTTTTTTGATCAGATAAAAGGCAAAAAGAGGCAGAGTCATGAAACATGCTTGTGCCAGAATAGTGAGAATACCACCGGGCAGCGTTGCAAGAGTGACCCACCAGAGACTGATCACACAAAAAAGCAGCATGGTAATAAATGCACGTCGAAACAGCTCACTGGCCTTCTCTACCGAGCGAAGGGAGATAAGCAGTGGTACCAGCGCAACCCATGCAAGCAGTTCGAGACGGATACCTGGATAGGAAGGAAATGATACACCAAGAAGCACTCCACTGAGCAGAGAGGCACGATATCGAGAATGGCTCAGTTGGTTAATTGTCCGGAATAAAAGGGTCATAAAACAGTCAAAAAATTATCGGTGAGGGGGTGGGGAAATAAAAAAAATCGCCGAAGAGTGGGGAATCGCTGAAAGTAAACGATATTTCAATCAAGCAGAAAACCACTCTGGACATATTTTACTTTATTTATTGATTTTTATTCTTTAAATTTGTTCAAACCTGTTACATAAGAGGAATCATATTCTGTGAATTTTTTTCCTGAAAATATCCAATTTCAACGCCATTAGAAAAAGGAGAACTCATTATGGCTCTTTTCGGCACTAAAGACACCACAACCGCACACTCCGACTATGAGATCGTGCTTGAGGGTGGTTCAAGCTCGTGGGGCAAAGTAAAATGCAGGGCAAAGATTAACGTGCCTCCGGCATTGCCTTTGTTACCTGCGGACTGCAACATCAAGATCAATGTGAAACCTCTCGATCCGGCAAAGGGTTTCGTAAGATTCTCGGCTGTTATTGAGTCCATTGTAGACAGCACAAAAAGCAAGTTGGTTGTTGAGGCTGATATTGCCAATGAAACCAAAGAGAGAAGAATCTGTGTCGGTGAAGGGTCGGTTACCGTTGGCGACTTCTCCCACTCATTCTCCTTTGAAGGTTCAGTTGTCAACATCTTCTACTATCGCTCAGACGCGGTCAAGAGAAATGTCCCCAATCCAATCTACCTGCAGGGTCGTCAGTTCCACGACATCATCATGAAGGTTCCACTTGACAATAATGACGTTATTGACACATGGGAAAACACTCTTCGGGCAATGCAGTCAACCGGCTCATTCAATGACTGGATTCGTGAATTGTGGTTTATCGGACCTGCTTTTACCGCACTCAACGAAGGCGGACAGAGAATTTCGAAAATTGAGGTCAACAGCATCGGCACCCAGAGCGGAGAAAAAGGGCCTGTCGGAGTGACCAGATGGCGCTTCTCCCACGGCGGATCCGGCATTGTCGATTCTATTGCACGCTGGGCAGAGCTCTTCCCTGCTGACAAGCTGACCAAACCAGCATCGGTTGAAGCTGCATTCCGCTCAGATTCACAGGGCATCGAAGTGAAGGTTGACGGTGAGTTCCCTGGTGTATCAGTAGATGCCGGCGGTGGACTCCGCAGAATCCTGAACCATCCGCTGATCCCTCTTGTACATCACGGCATGGTCGGAAAACTGAATGACTTTACGGTCGATTCGCAGTTGAAGATTGTCGTACCAAAGGGTTACAAGGTGCGCTATGCCGCGCCTCAGTTCCGTTCACAAAACCTTGAAGAGTATCGCTGGAGCGGTGGCGCTTATGGCCGCTGGGTTGAGCATGTCTGCAAGGGTGGTACCGGACAGTTTGAAGTGCTGTACGCTCAGTAACGAAGTGGTTGATTACAACAAAAAAACCGGTGAAAACCGGTTTTTTTGTTGTTGTCCTTGCAGTCCCCTTAATAACCCTTCTATCCAAGCAACTGGAGAATATCCTCAATCTCCACCTTGATCTCCTTCAACAGCAGCGTGCGACGTTCATCAACGACACTTTGACGACTCTTCTCATTGCCAATCTGTTTCCGCAACTTGAGAATCTCTGTGGTTTTATGGTCATCATCACTATCCTTTGGCTTGCCCTTCACAATTTCACTCGCCTTGCCAAGCTTGTACCCCTTCTCATAGACCAGATCCTTGATATTGAGTACCATGGCAATATCGCGGTTTGTGTATCGTCTGTTACCGCGCGTATCCCGCGCCGGAGTCAGCTCATTAAAAAAACCCTCCCAGTACCGAAGCAGGTAAGCAGGTATCCCTGCGATTTTGGTCACCTCACTGATCGAGTAATAACTCTTCGTTGAATCAAATGCCATAACAGTGTTGCCCGTATGAAATTTTGTTTTCCCTGTTCTTATGATAGATTACTACAGTCACTTCAAAAACTTATGACGTATGAAAAATCTTCTCAGCCTCAAACCTTATCTCTCAAGGTATAAAAAAAATCTCTTGTCAGGCTTTTTCTTTATCATTCTGACCAACCTCTTTGCCGTCATCGCTCCAAAATATATCGGACTTGCCATCGACACCATGAGTCGTCCATTCGTCCTTGTGGAGGTGCTCCGCGATACCGGCCTCTATTTTCTCTTCGCACTGCTGAGTGGCTACTTTCTCTTTCTTGTCCGGCAGAACATTATTGTAGCATCACGGCACATTGAATTTGATCTGAAAAACGACTATTACCAACACCTTCAAAGCTTGCCAAGGCGGTTTTACAATACCACAAGCACTGGCGAACTTATCTCCAGAGGCACCAACGACCTGAATGCCATCAGAGAGTTCCTCGGCCCCGGCATCATGTACTCCCTCAATACCCTCTTCCGACTTGTTTTTGCACTTGTCGCCATGGTTGCCATCTCTCCGAAACTCACCCTTTTCGCCCTGCTCCCCGCACCCATTCTGAGCTATTCCGTCTATAAAATCGGCAGCTCTATGCAAAAACGGTCGAAAAGCATTCAGGAGAGCTACGCAGCCATAACTAATCTGGTACAGGAAAATCTCTCCGGCATCAGAGTCGTCAAAAGCTACACTCGCGAATCCTTCGAAATTGAGCGGTTTGCATCCCTCAATAAGGAATACTACCGCAAAAATCTTTCACTCGGAAAACTGCAAGCGCTCTTTTTTGCCTTTCTCACCTCCATGACCGCCTTTTCGCTTATCCCTGTTGTCTGGGTTGGAGGTATCAACGTTATTGAAGGAAGCATGACGGTTGGAGGCATCGCAGAATTTATTGTCTATGTTTCAATGCTGAGCTGGCCAATCATCTCCATCGGGTGGGTCACCAGTATTATCCAGAGAGCCGCCTCAGCCCAGGTACGACTGAACGAAATATTCAGCATAAAACCGGATATCTCCGAACTGAAGAGGGAGTATGTTGATATTAACTCCTTTCCAGCCGCCCTCTCTTTCCGTAATGTTCGCTTTCACTATCCCGGCCATGAGAAAAATCCTGTTCTGAACAACATCACACTCAACATAGCCGCTGGCTCAAAAGTGGCAATCGTCGGGGCAACTGGCTCAGGCAAAACAACTCTGGTCAACCTGATACCACGACTCTACCTACCGGTTGAGGGCTCCATACTGCTTGACGGCCTCAACATCCAAAGCATTCCAATCACCACATTGAGAGAGCTCGTCGGCTTTGTCCCCCAGGTAAACTTTCTCTTTTCCGACACCATCGCCCACAACATCAACTGGGGCAGCCGCGATGAAGAGGCTGAATCGGTCATCGATGCAAGCAGAATCGCCATGCTTCATGATGACATTGAAGATTTCCCTGACGGCTTCGAAACAATGCTGGGCGAAAAAGGGATCAACCTCTCCGGCGGACAGAAACAGAGAGCGTGCATTGCCAGAGCCATTGCCTGGAAGCCCCGCCTTCTCATCCTTGACGATGCCCTTTCTGCCGTTGACACCGACACCGAAGCCCGTATCTTTGAGGCACTCCTGCAAAAACTTCCCAATACCACCATTCTGCTGATCAGCCATCGAATCTCCACGGTCAAAAACTGTGACCGCATTGTGGTGCTGAAAGAAGGGGCCATTGTTGAGAGTGGCACCCACGAGGAGCTCTTGCAGCAGAAACACCTCTACGCTGAACTGTATAAACAGCAGTTGCTGGAGGAGGAGATACTTTCAATAGCGTAGCCTGAGATAGTGTTCAACCGATTGTTCTCGGATTTTCAGGCATTCTTCTACCGAATAAAGAATTTTATAGGGGAAATTAGGGACATAAACCTTGAGCATCTCTTTACTTTCTCTGTGAAGCCATTCGGAATTTTTTCCTTGCCCATTGTTCAAGCTTCAGCCCTCAAAAATATTTTTTAGCGTGTCGAGGAACACGCTTTTGCCGAATCGAGGGGGTCGCGACAGAAAGACATATTTAAAGTTGTTGATCAGGTTACGGGCAATCTCCGTTTTATCGATGTAGAGGTAATCACCTTCGATTATTTTACTGAACGTCTGTATCCCTATTGGCAGCTTTTTCATTGTCAACCTCTTTGTAACTCGCACATTTTTTTTACTCCATAACAGAATATAATACTTTTTGACAGAAACACTTCGATACGGGCTTACGCCCTACTCAGTGAGCGGAGTATACGGGCTGGCGGACTACTCACCAAATATGGTTCTCTTTTTCTGCCGAGCTGGAGCTCGGCGTTCCCGGGAATGTGAGGGGCGTATGCAATACGCCCCTATCAGGGGATTTGCTGGCAGATTTTATTCGGAATGTGGAGGATATCTTGGGTGAGAAAGACTACTCTTTACTCACATCAACGTTGTAGCCATTGGCTTTGAGGAGGGCGTGCCGTTTTGCGAGGTCAAGATCGTGGTCTACCATTTCGGCAACCATCTTGTCGAGGGTTATTTCGGGGATCCAACCGAGGTCGGCTTTCGCTTTCGCAGGGTCACCAAGCAGGGTCTCTACCTCTGCGGGACGGAAGTACCTCGGATCGATCCGAACAATACTTTGCCCGAGGCTCAGCGATGGGTAAGCATGGGGAGAGTTGATAGCGGCAATAGTGCCAACCTCTTGCAGAGCCACCCCTTCCCAACGAATGGTTATGCCGAGCTGTTGTGCGGCTTTCTCAATAAACTGGCGCACCGTGTATTGAACACCGGTGGCAATAACGTAGTCTTTCGGCTCCTCCTGCTGGAGCATCATCCACTGCATGCGGACGTAATCTTTGGCATGACCCCAGTCGCGAAGGGCGTTCATGTTGCCGATATAGAGGCACTCTTCAAGCCCCTGCGAGATGTTGGCAAGACTGCGAGTGATTTTACGGGTCACAAACGTTTCACCGCGACGCGATGATTCGTGGTTGAAGAGAATGCCATTGCAGGCATACATGCCATAGGCTTCACGATAGTTGACCGTGATCCAGTAGGCGTAAAGCTTGGCAACAGCATAAGGGCTGCGGGGGTAGAATGGTGTTGACTCCCGCTGAGGAATCTCCTGTACCAGACCGTAAAGTTCTGAGGTTGATGCCTGGTAAAATCTTGTTTTCTTTTCCAACCCAAGAAAACGGATAGCCTCAAGCAGGCGCAACGTACCCATGCCATCAACATCAGCCGTATATTCAGGTGACTCAAAGCTGACCGCAACATGGCTTTGCGCACCGAGGTTATAGACTTCATCAGGCTGCACTTCAGCAATAATGCGGGTCAAGTTACTGCTGTCGGTCAAGTCGCCATAATGCAAATAGAGTGCTTGGTGCTGAGTGCTGGGTGCTGACTCTTTTTCGATATCGTGGCGATCACGGTAGAGATGATCTATCCGTTGGGTATTCAGACTACTTGCCCGGCGTTTTATGCCGTGTACTTCGTAACCTTTTTCAAGCAGAAATTCGGCCAGATAGGATCCATCCTGACCTGTAATTCCGGTAATAAGGGCAACTTTCATTGTGCATTGGTATGGTTTTTCAAAAAATCGCTGTAGGCAAGCTGCACTCCCGCTTCAAGTGAGACACTGGCTTGCCACCCAAGGTTGTTGAGGCGGGTGCTGTCCATCAGTTTTCTTGGAGTACCATCGGGTTTCGTGGGGTCAAATTCTATGCTACCCCGGTAGCCGATAACCTTTGCGATGGTCAGCGCCAGCTCTTTAATGGTAATATCCTCGCCTGAGCCGACGTTAACGTGGCTTTGCATTGGTGTGGTATACCCGTTATAGCTCTCCTGATCCAAATTCATGACATGAACACAAGCCGCAGCCATATCATCGATATACAGAAACTCACGACGAGGTCTCCCAGTCCCCCAAATAGTCACGACAGAAGCGCTCTTGCTTTTCGCTTCATAAACACGACGTATCAGAGCTGGAATAACGTGGCTGTTTTCTGGATGATAATTGTCTCCGATGCCGTAGAGATTGGTGGGCATAACACTCCGGTAGTCAGTGCCATATTGGCGGTTGTAGCTTTCACACAGTTTGATGCCTGCAATTTTGGCAATTGCATAGGGCTCATTGGTTGACTCAAGCGTACCGGTCAACAGGGCTCTTTCGCTCATGGGCTGTGGAGCCAGCTTGGGATAGATGCAGCTTGAGCCCAGGAACAAGAGTTTTTTGACACCAGCCTGCCATGCCTCATGGATGACGTTCGCCTCTACCATCAGGTTCTGGTAGATAAACTCTGCCGGATAAGTGTTGTTGGCATAAATACCTCCCACTTTGGCCGCTGCCAGATAGACTTGATCAAGCTTCTCCTGCTGAAAGAATGAACGAACGGCTGACTGGTTGGTCAGGTCAAGCTCCTTGTGTGTTCTGACAACAACATCCTTTGCTCCAACCCCTTTGGCCTGAAGATTCCGCAAAATTGCTGACCCAGCCATACCTCGATGTCCTGCTATGTATATCTTGTTCAAAATCGATAACTCCATATTTTTAATGCTTTCTCTCTATCATCAGTCGGGCAGCCTCGGCCACACGACGAACAACACAGGCAAACTCACTACAGACCTTTACTCAGGCGGTCATATTGACGATGCAGAAGCGGCCTGGTGTAGTCGCCTTATTACGAAGTACACTGGGCGTCACACCCTCTCAACCTCAAACCTGCTGACGTTTCTCTCCTTCGGGTCGAAGACAATACCAATCAGATAGCGTTCCCCTGCATATTTCTCGTAGTACTTCATCCTCTTCATCTGCTCAAGTGGCTCCCCGTCGCTCACCTTGAATTCAAAGAGAAAGGTTCTCCCGTCGACCTGCAGCGTCAAGTCAACTCTTCCCTTGTTGCTCACATCCTCGGCAATGATGACCACCCCGAAGCTGGCAAAAAAGGCATAGAGTACGCTGGCATAAAAGCCCTCGTAACGCTCAATATCGTTGTTGGTGTAATTGTTATAGGCGATGCTCGCAAAA